>JBQMYQ010000011.1:0-44474 GCA_052173415.1 Wolinella sp.
GAATTTTACGCCCTGCCCCAGTCGCCACAGCTTTTCAAACAGCTACTCATGATTTCTGGATTTGATCGCTATTTTCAGATTGCAAAGTGCTTCAGAGATGAAGATTTGCGCGCGGATAGACAGCCTGAATTCACGCAAATTGACGTGGAGATGAGCTTTTGTGAGCAAGAAGATGTGATGCGGGTCGCTGAGAAACTTTTAGGCGATATTTTTGGTGCATGCGGACATAAAATCCCCGAGCGATTCCCGCAAATGACCTACCAAAGGGCGATGGAGGATTATGGCTCAGATAAGCCGGATCTGCGCTTTAGCATGCCTCTGGTGGAAGTAATCGATCTTTTTGTTGATTCCAATAATGAGATTTTCTCAAAAATCGCAAGTGACCCCAAGAAAAACCGCTTCAAAGCGTTGAAAGTCGAGGGTGGAGATCGCTTCTTTACGCGCAAAACACTCGGGAATCTCGAAGATTTTGTCCGCAAATTCGGCGCAACGGGGCTTGCATATATTCAGATTAAAGAGGAGGGTGCAAAAGGGCCGCTTGTGAAGTTCATGAGCGAGGATTCCCTTGCGCAGCTTTTGGAGCGGCTTGCGCCCAAGGTGGGCGATATTATCTTCTTTGGTGCGGGCGAGAAGAAAGTTGTGTGGGATTACATGGGGCGATTGCGCCTTGAGGTCGCGCGCCAGATGGGAATGATTGATGAGAATCAGCTCTGCTTCCTTTGGGTGGTGGATTTCCCCATGTTTGAGCGTGATGAAGGGCGAGTTAAGGCGTTGCATCACCCCTTCACGCGTCCAAAAGACCTTGACAAAGAGGATATTGAAGAGATTAGCTCGATTGCCTATGACGTGGTGCTCAATGGTATTGAGCTTGGCGGTGGCAGTATTCGTATCCATCAAGAGGAGCTTCAAAAGCGCGTCTTTGCGCTTCTCGGGATTAGCGAGCAGGAGGCGAATGACAAATTTGACTTTCTCCTTGAGGCACTGAAATTCGGCGCACCTCCGCACGGGGGAATCGCAATCGGTTTTGACCGCTTGATTATGCTCCTTACCAAATCGCCCAGCATTCGCGACGTAATTGCATTCCCCAAAACGCAAAAGGCAACGTGTCCGCTCACAAATGCACCTAGCTCCGTGGGAATCGAGCAGTTGCGCGAGCTACACATTCGCCTTAAAGACAAATCTTAAAATAAGGAAAAATTATGAAAAAGCTTTTTCTCATTATCGGCGCACCCGGGAGCGGCAAGACCACCGACGCGGAGCTGATTGCAAAAAACAATCCTGAAAATATGGTGCACTACTCTACAGGCGAGCTCTTACGCGCGGAGGTCGCAAGCGGTAGCGAGCAGGGCAAGATGATTGAGAGCTTCACCAGTCGCGGGAATCTCGTCCCGCTTGAAATCGTCGTAGGGACAATCATTAATGCAATCAAAAGCGCGCCCAAGGAGGTAATCCTCATTGATGGCTATCCTAGGAGCATAGAGCAGATGGAGGGGCTGGATAAGCACCTGCAGCAGGAATCAAACGTGAAACTCACCAGTGTCATTGAAGTGGTCGTGAGCGAGCAAGTCGCGCGTGAGCGGGTGCTCGGGCGTGCGCGCGGGGCTGATGATAATGCCGAAGTGTTCAAAAACCGCATGGAGGTCTACACAACGCCACTTCCTGCGATTGAGAAATTTTACGCCGCGCAGGGCGTCTTGCATAAAATTAACGGAGAGCGCACGATTGAAGCGATCGTAAGCGAAATGGAGAGTTTCATCAAGGGGAAGCTCTAAATCGGGGCTGATTCCCACAAAAGTGCGGGAAGGCGCAGTCTCAAAGTAGCTAAACGCCCTTGCGTAGCTCGCTTTAAATGCGTAACAAAATTCAAATCAAGGAAACAAAATGAATATCGAAAAAATCAGTTACGGAGAGAATCCAGAGAAGCTAAACGCGGTTATTGAGATTCCCTACGGATCCAATATCAAATACGAAATCGACAAAGATAGCGGCGCAATAGTCGTTGATCGCGTGATGTATAGCGCAGTCTTTTACCCCGCGAATTACGGCTTTATCCCCCACACACTCGCAGATGATGGCGATCCAGCCGATGTTTTGGTGCTCAATGAATATCCACTCCAAGCGGGAAGCGTCATCAAATGCCGATTAATCGGCGTGCTTGTGATGGAAGATGAGGCGGGCATGGATGAGAAGCTCCTCGCTGTGCCGGTGAGCAAAATCGACCCGCGCTTTGAGGGAATCGCAAGCTATCAAGACCTGCCCAAAATCACGCTTGATCGGATTAAAAATTTCTTTGAAACTTACAAAATGCTTGAGCCTAACAAATGGGTGCGTGTGAAGGAGTTCAAGGACAAAAACGAGGCGAGTGCACTACTTGATAAAGCAATCGCCGCATACAAGGGATAGGTGCTCATGTTAGGATTCCCGCGAGGGTGAGCACATGACGCTAGCCTTGTTGATTTGCATTCCCGCGTTTTTTGCCCTGCTCATGTCGCTTTTTGCGCTCATCTATCTGAGTGTCGGATACCTCATGCGATCCTTTGGGAGCGATAAGCTAGGCACACTTCGCGGTTGCACGCTCTCCATGCCCATCAGCATGCTGTTTTTTTATGCTCGGCGCAATGTCTCTAGTCGGATTCCCGCCTTTTTTGGGATTTTTAAGCAAGCTCTTAATTTTACAGGGCTTAGCAGATCATCAGCTTTTCCTTCCGATTCTTGCAATTTTTACCGCCTCGCTTTTTGAGAGTGTGCTCTATTTGCGTATCATCTCAATCCTCTATACCCCCAAAAGCACCGCAGAGACGCCAAGTGTGCTCAATCTCACCCATCTTCCTATGATTATTTTAGGGGTGATTCTTCTAACTTTAGGACTGATTCCCTCGATTTTATTTCTGCTTGTGGGAGCGGGGCTGAAGAGTTTATACAGAGCAAAATCCTCCTCCCCACGGGAATCGAGGCGTTTCAATGAATATCCAGCCCCTGTTTTTGCCCTTTTTCATCGCCTTTACACTCATTTCGCTCCCCATTCTTGGGCGCTCCCGAGAGATCATCGCAATCCTATTCTCACTCGTCCCACCGTTCATCATTATTGCCTTATTTAACGAAGGAAACGAGCTACTTTACCACTATGAAGTCTCCAAAAACACCACAATTTCCTTTGGCTTTAAGTTTGATTCGATTTCGGTGTTTTTTGGACTACTCATCTCGCTATGCGCGCCTCTTGTGCTATTTTTTATCCACACACAGGGGCTGGGCGAGCGATTCCTCACGCGCTTTTATGCCCTTTTTTCCTGCTTTTAGGGGGTGTGCTGCTTTTGCTATTCTCGGGTGATTTCATCACATTTCTCGCGGGCAAAGAGATGATCAGTTACACAAGCTACTTTCTTTTTATGCTGAGCACACGAGGGAAAGAGAGCGCGCTAAATTGCTTCCTCATCGTCTCAATCCTCTCTAGCATGGCTCTGTTTTTGAGCGCATTAATATTTTATTCGCACTCTGGGAGTTTTCTATTTTCACACAATGAACTTCTCTTTAGAGATTTTGACCCATCAATACAAATCCTACTGCTCTGCCTCCTTGGCTTTGCCTTTTTAGCACGCCCGCTATGGTTTTTGCTAAGTCCACGAGCCATAGGAATGGGACTTTTTGAGAATCGCTCGCTCCCTATTTCGTTTTTCTTACTCATTATCCTGACCAAAATACCCTTCTATGGGCTATTTTTCTTTGTTTTTGGGGATTCCTGCGCGGTGTGTGAAAGTATGCAAAATTTCCCCTATTTTCTCTCGCTTTTTGGAGGATTGATACTTTTTGTGGGGTATTTTCGCATCTACAAAGATCCGATAAGTCCGCTCCTATTCCCACTTCTTGCCTTTAGCGAGGGGGGGTATCTCATCATCTCACTCTCTTTGCTTTCAGAAAGCCTACTCGCAAGCTTTATACTTCTGCTTACCAGTCAATGCCTCTCCCTCACCCTGCTCTATGTTTTGTGGTTTTATACCCCCTTTAAAAATCGCTCCACTCTACCACGGTCGCTCTTTACCCTGATTGCACTTTTTGCTCTAGTAGGATTCCCACCTTTTTTGAGTTTTGGCTCTAAAGTTGCACTCATCGAATCGCTCTTAGAATTGCAGTTCCCTTTCATCGCATTTACCGTCGCATGTGGCTATTTGATTAGCCTGTGGATTCTTATTAAAAATCTCCATTTTTTCTGAGATACCCCAACTAGAATACCTCATATCATCGCGATTTTGCTGTTTGTATTGCTTCTTTTTGTGGGCCTGTTTCCCCAAGTGCAGCATCACATCGTCCAAGGGGTTTTTGAAGGAATCAGCTGGCTTTCTCTCTCGTGGGATCACCTGACGCTCTTTGTATTCCTGACCCATCGCGTGATCCCCTACGTGGGAATCGCCTCCATCATCTCCATCTTAAGTAAAGCCACGTGGCTTTACTTAAAAGCGCACTAAGAGCGAAACAGCACTTCTCTCAATGTCTGCTCCACCTCGCGCGGATTAGATTTTGAGATGAAGCCATCGGCGTTGAGCTTCTGCGCCATATTTTTGTTGGAATCGCCACTCATTGAGGAATTCACGATGATAGGAATATGCCGTGTGAGCGCGTTGGCTTTGAGCTGCTTAATCACTTCAAACCCCGAAGTCTCTGGCATCTCAAGATCGGTAATCACCGCTCCCACTTCGCGCGCAACCTCCTCGCTCCCGAGGATATAATCAAGCAAAAGTCTGCCATTGGGGAAATCATGGTGCATGACGCCGAGCTGATCGAGGATATTTTGCACCATCTTCATTGAGCTCGGGGAATCCTCAGCCAAAAGCACCATCTTATCCGTATCAATCGCACGCACACTTTTTAGCTCATCTTCCTTTTGGCTCTCAAGATGCGGGAATACATCAATCAACATGCGCTCCACATCGACGATCTGCACGAGCTTCCCATCTTCATAATTGACTGTCGCAGTCACTTTGCCATATCCTATGCCCTGTCCGCCCGCTTGCGTTACAGCACTCCATTTGCGGCTGATAATCTCCTTGACCGCGTAGATTCGCACACCCACGACAAAATCCGAAAAATCACACACCGCAACGACGATCCTATCTCCGGGAATCGTATATTCGGAAAGATCATCCCACAATCTCCCGCTCCCGGCAAATATCCACCGCCTCATATCAAGCAGGGGAATCGTCTCGCCACGAACACTCATGAATCCCGTCATGACGCCGTTACTCGACCCCTCCGTCTGAGAAATCTGGTCGTTATACATGATAATCTCGCGCACTTTAAAGACATTCGTCGCGTAGATGGGCCCTTCAGGCTCAAGCTCAAAGCAGAAAAATTGCACCTCATTATTGAGATACAACGAGGTAGTTTGATCGATGTCTAGCATGCTATAACCTTATTTTGCGCTGAATGGATTTTGATCTGCCCGATTATACCCAAATAACTTTGCAAGCCTCTCTAGGCTATAATCGCGCCCCAAATCCCAATAAAAGTGCCGTTATGAATCACGAGACCTACCTGCAAAAAATCGCCCTGCTCGCGCGTTATGCCCATGCCTATTATGTGCTTGATTCCCCGATAGCAACCGATGAAGAGTATGATCGTCTCTATCGCATGGTGCTTGAATTTGAGCGCGAAAATCCCACGCTCATTGCGCCCGATTCCCCCACACAGCGCGTAGGGGGGGCACCTTTAGAATCTTTTAGCAAAATCTCACACATTGAGCGGATGTGGAGCTTAGAAGATCTTTTTGATCACGAGAAGTTAGAAGCATGGTGCGAGCGAATTTTTAAGCACTTTCCCGATGCAAGTTTCATCTGCGATCCAAAATTTGATGGAGTGAGCTTAAATCTCCTTTATGAAGAGGGCAAACTCGCGCGAGCTGGCACACGCGGAGATGGCTTTGTTGGCGAAGATGTTACGCAAAATGCCCGCACGATTCCGAGCATTCCCCTTAAGATTCCTATGCAAGAGCGCATTGAAATTCGAGGCGAAGTGGTCATTTTAAAAGAGGATTTTCTCGCGCTCAACACCCAAAGAATCGCGCAAAATCTCTCACCCTTTGCAAATCCAAGAAACGCCGCAGCAGGGAGCTTACGCCAGCTTGATCCGCTCATTACCGCAGAGAGAAAGCTTCGCTTTATCCCATGGGGAATCGGCGCGTGGGAGGCGAAAAGAGGCAGCTTTTTTGAAGCAATGAAGCACCTTAATGATTTTGGATTTACCTCCATATATGAGCGCGTGAAATGCCGCAATACAGAGGAGATCAGGCATGCCTACACGCAGCTACACCACGTGCGGGAATCGCTCCCTGTCCTGCTTGATGGCATGGTGATTCGCATCGATGATTTTGCGCAGCAAGAGGAGCTTGGCTACACGATCAAGGCTCCGAGATTTGCGTGTGCGTATAAATTCCCGGCACTCGAAAAGAGCGCGAAACTACTGGGAATCTCCCTGCAAGTGGGGCGTAGCGGGGTGATTACACCTGTGGCAAACCTCGAGAGCGTGGAGATTGAGGGCGCGATGATTTCGCGCGCGACACTCCATAATTTCGATGAGATTGCACGGCTGGATATTCGTATCGGTGATACCGTGAGCGTGATCCGTAGTGGAGATGTGATCCCTAAAATCATTAGGGCGTTTAGCGAGCGACGCGATGGAGGCGAGCAGGTAATCACTCCGCCTCGCCACTGCCCTGAATGTGGCGAAGAGCTCCTTGTGGAATCGGTGCTTTTAAAATGCCAAAATCTCAACTGCCCCGCGCGGCTTATCAATTCGCTCATTCATTTTGCAAGCAAAAAAGCCCTAAACATCGAGGGTCTAGGGGACAAAATCATCGAACAGCTCTTTAGATCCGGGCAGATTAGGGAGTTTACCGATATTTTCGCCCTCACAGAGGAATCGCTCCTTATGCTAGAGGGCTTTAAAGAGAAAAAGGCGCGGAATATTCTCGCAAGCATTGAGGCGATTAAGGGGTGCGAGCTGTGGCGTTTCATCAATGCGCTGGGAATCGAGCACATCGGCGAGGGTGCGTCCAAAAAGCTTGCCAACGCCTTTGGGATGGCGTTTTATCAAAAAAGCACCGAAGAGATTATCGCGCTGGAGGGCTTTGGGAGCGAAATGGCAAATTCGCTCACGGAATTTTCGCACGTCAATCACGATGAAATTGCAAAGCTCCTAGAGCTCATCACTCCGCGCGCTTCGTCGGCGCAGAGGCTTGATTCGCCCTTGCATGAGAAGACTTTTGTCATCACGGGCACGCTCTCGCGTCCTCGCGAAGAGATCGTCGCGTATCTTGAATCTCTAGGCGCTAAAGTGAGCTCAAGCGTCTCAAAAAAGAGCGATTTTGTGCTCTATGGAGAAAACGCAGGAAGCAAACTAGAAAAAGCACGAGAGCTTGGGGTTGCCTGCATTAACGAGGCGGAATTAGACGCACTGCTAAAAGCATAGGAATCGCGCAAAATGGGGGAATCGCCCCCGTCTTGTTTGTGGGAATCCGCTCGTTTTGCTAGCAAAAGAGCATAAAAACTTTATAGAACATCAGCCCAACAAGCAGTAAAAATGCGATGAAAGCATACTCCATTTTAGTGCTCCAAAAATTTCTCATCCATAAAACTGCTCGCATGAATACGCATAAATGCGCTTTTTAGCGAGACAAAAAAGTCCGGGATTTCCGCCTCGATTCTCTGCAACATCTGCTTGGTCGCCGCGCGCGCATAGGGCGGTTTGTCATGCTGAGCGGGACAGTTGCACAGTGGCGTTTGTAGCTCGTTTTTTTTCACAAAATCCGCTATCTGCCGCTCTCGTAGCCAAATAAGTGGACGAATCACGAGCAAATTATTATCCGCGCGATAGATCGGTGGCATGGAGCGCACCGCGCCGTTGTAGCTAAAATTCATAAAAAAGCTCTCCGCTGCATCATCGAGATGATGTCCCAGCGCAAGCTTGTTAAAGCCCCCCTCAAGAGCCTTAGAATAGAGCGCGCCACGCCGCATACGCGAACAGAAGCTGCAATGTGAGCTGTTTTCGCGTCGCTTCTCTTCTAAAACCTCCATAATGTTGGTGCGAAAAATCTCATGGGGAATCTCATTTTGCGCGCAATATTCTGAAAGATAGCCAAAATCCTCTCCGATTCCATAATCCACCGTAAGGGCTTGAAACTCAAAACTAAAGGGCGCATGTCGCTGTAATCGCGCTAAAAGCGTCGCTAAAAGCAGGGAATCCTTCCCGCCACTTAGCCCCACAAGCACCCTATCGCCCTCGGTGATGAGCCTAAAATGGGCGTTTGTCTTACCAAAAGTGCTAATAATTCGCTTGCTAATCTCAATCATTCCTTGGATTCCCAGCTCGCATGATTTCGCATGCCCTATTTTTGCAGGCACAAATCCTGCGCTACACTCACAGTCGCTCCAAAATGAGCTCTTCGCTAGTGATACTTTTGTTGTATTTAACGATGATGACCTGCTCGCTTTCGTTAATATACCACTCCAAAATACCCTCGATTCCCGGGAGTTTTGCTAGACGTTCGCGCGGATATTCAAGAAGGGAGAGATAGAGATTTTTCTGATGAGTAGGATTTTGCATACGCGCGATGAGCACAAGCCACACCACACAAAGCGCGCTAATGGTGCAGGCAATGGAGAAAAGCCCGAAATTTTGGTAAAAATAGCCACCCGCCACGCCACCGATAAATGAGCCAAAATAGCCAAATGAGGTGAATATTCCCATCGCCGCGCCCTTTTGATGAGCCTTCGCATAGCGACTGGCAAGGCTCTGCATGATGGGCTCATGCGCGCTAAATCCGATAAAAAACAACATCACGCCCGTGATAAAAACCGCCTCATTGCTACTCACCATGCAAAGATAAGAGAGCATGAAAAGCGCGATCCCAAAGAGCAATACGCCTTTAAAATGCCCGCGCTTCTCCGCCACCATCGCCGCAGGAGCCATCGCCACCACACCCACAATCGCCGCGGGGATATAGACCTGCCACAGCTCGCTTTTCTCAAATCCCATACCCTTCACTAATGCAAGGGGAATCATCAAAAACGCCAGCGTCATGAAAGATTTTTGCAAAAAATTCGTGAGATTCATGAGCTGCAGATTCCTATCCCTAATCACTTCGCGCCACGAGCTCTTTTTGGCTTCAAAAGAGTAGCTCACCACGGGCGCTTCAGGCACACTCACAAAAAGCACCGCCATCGCACCAAGTGCCAAAAACGCTGTGAGCCAAAAGAGCTTATCCATACCAAAAATACTGCTAATGATAGGGCCTAGAATCATCGCCAGCGTGAAGCTCATAGAGATCGTCGCGCCCATGATTGCCATGGCTTTGGTGCGTCGCTCCTCTTTGACCAAATCCGCAATCATCGCGCTTACCACGCCACCAATCGCCCCTGCCCCCTGCAGGAATCGCCCCATAATCAGCCATTCGATACTCACGCTCAGCGCACAGACTACCGAGCCGATGATGAAGATTCCTAGCCCGATGAAAATCACCTTTTTGCGCCCGATTTGATCGCTCAAAAATCCAAAGGGAATCTGCAAAATCACCTGTGTAAGCGCGTATCCACCGATTGCAACGCCGATGAGCAGGGGATTTGCCCCCTCCATCTCTAGCGCATAGAGCGAAAGCACGGGCATGACGATAAAAAGCCCGAAGAATCGAAGAGCCAAGATTCCGCTTAGGGGCAAGACCTGCTTCGTCATCAAAAACCTCATTATTCTCAAAAATTTATGTAAAAATTGCGCAATCTTAACCCATAACTCTATTCAAGGAGCTGAAGTTGGATCTGATTGTCGCCTCGGGGAATCAGGGCAAACTCCGTGAAATATCAGAGATTTTCTCTCATCATCGCGTGCTGAGCTTCAGGGAGTTTCTCGAGCCCTTTGAGATTATCGAAGATGGAAATAGCTTTCAGGAAAATGCCTTTATTAAGGCGCGGGCAATCGCAGAAAAGCTCCCGCCAGACATCACGCGCACCCATGTGGTTTTGAGCGATGATAGTGGGCTCTGTGTGCCTATTTTAGGAGGTGTGCCGGGAATCTACAGCGCGCGCTATGCAGGAGAGGGCGCAAATGATGAAAAAAATAACGAGCGTTTAATCCACGCCCTCAAAACGCGCGGAATCGAGCGCACGAGTGCGTATTACGTCGCGGCGATTGCGATGATTTTCCGCGGAATGGAGTGGAGCACACACGGTTGGCTTCATGGCGAGGTAGTGAGCACTCCACGCGGGAAAGAGGGCTTTGGCTATGATCCGCTGTTTATACCCAAAGGGAGCGAAATGAGCCTTGCAGAAATGAGCGAGACGGAAAAAAATAAAATTTCTCATCGTTTTTGGGGGTTGAAGCGCGCGGAATTTTTGCTGAATATTCTGCAACGCTTTGAGAATTAAAGGTTTCATTAAAAATAAAAGTAGAATGTGCTATCCTTAAGCACGTTTACGTGAACCATATACACAATACACAGTTACACACCATTCCATTGGGGGGCTAGTCATGAATAGAATAATCGTGGGGATCATAAAAATCTTGGGCATGTTTGTGATTTTTGGATTTATGTCGCTTCATGCGACGGATAAGCCTCGCACGTTTAGAAAATTCTTTCATGAGACGATTAGAGGGAATTTACTCCTCATCGGGAATACCGTGCTAGGCGAGCGACGAGGTGCTTTGGTGCAATGTCCCGCACCGGGTGTTAGAAACGGCGAAATAGACGCAAAGCTTTTTGAAAAGTCTAGTGCGACACTCTCACTCCCTACGGGTTCTACAATCCGTAAAGCATTTCTTTACTGGCAGGGGACAACCGCAGATCTTGCAGATGCCAATAAAATCAGGCTTTACAGCCCAAATAGTGCAACTCCGCACACAATCACCGCGCAAAGCGAAAAATTTAACTATTACGATATTGCGCAAGATTCCCACGCACGCTACGCCTATCAAGGGGTCGCTGATGTGACGCAATATGTAACCGGCGCGGGAATCTACACAATCAAAGATCTAAAAACCATGGAGGGCAAAGATAAGCCTCTCACAGATGATAGTGGAGATTCCGGATACCATGGCGGTTGGGCTCTAGCTGTAGTGTATGAGAGTCCCGGTGAAGCAGTGAGGCAAATTATGCTTTATGACGGATTTAAGGAGATTAATCCAAGCAAGACAAAGAGCACAGCAAGCGAACAAATCGTCGTTGATGGCTTTAAAGTTCCTAATGAACTCCCTCTAGATTCCCATCTCTATCTCTTTGTGGGGGGTGCGGACGCGCAGATTGGAAAAAATGAGCTTCTGCTCAACGACAGGGCTTTAGGCAATCTTCGCACAGACTCTACGTCTCATCTTTTTAATGCACACATCTCTCCAAATGAGCGCGCACCGCAGTGTATCAACAACCTAGGCACGGATATTCACCGCTACAACATCGGCAGGAGTGGGGCAAACCTCCTCCAAGGGACGACGGCGAAGTTTACGCTCACGAGTGATTATCTTAATAGTCAAAAAATGGGCGACGTGTTTTATCCCGGATTCCTCGGGCTTACGGTCAATAGTATCGGGAATCAAGCACCAAATCTCTGCTATATAGAGACTTATCATTCACAAAATGGAGAGCGTATTTTGACAGCTAATTCGGGCGATCTTGCTGAGATTCGCGTGTCCATCAAAAACAGAGGAGCGCACTCAAAGGCTGCGGAAAATCTCACGCTCAAGCGTCTGACAACGGGAGATCATGCGCCCTTTACCTATGAGCCAAACACATTAAAAATCGGTACTAGCTATTCAAGGTTCACTTCACAAACCGATCGCAACGGCGATGATATGGCAGAGAATCTCTTTTCGTATCTGCGCTTTCGCCTAGGAGATGGGGCGAATGCGTCGCGCGGAGGCACTCTTGCGGGGGATAATACGGTCTATGTCGGATACTCCGTTAATCTCACAAATGCGCCGATTCTTAATAGCCTTGGGGGCTACAAAGTCAGCTATACGAGTGATTTTGGAACTGTTACAGATGAGACTTTGCGTCCGTGCAGCGTTGCTCCACACAGCCTAGCTATCGTGCCCGACCAGCGGAGAACTAAAGTGCGGATTCTTGAGGTGGACAAAACATGGGATCAAAATAAAATCACGACCAAAATCTCAGGGAAACCTATAAAAATAAAGTTCATGATCGATCCATATATCAACAGTGATGAGGTTATCACGATTAAAGAGGTGAAAATCTACAATTACGATTACGGCACGGCGCCGCGCTCCACGATGACCCTCGAGATAACCGGAGGAGACCCTAGACTCTCAAAGACTACGCCCACTTTTGAGCCCCCGCCCTTCACGCTTGAGCATGCTTACAAACACCTAAAAATCCATGCTACACTCGATAATGGGACACTGATTGTCTCTGATGCCTTTGCGGTTCGTCCTGAGCGCTTTGAAATCTCAGTCTCTCACCCTCCCAAAGCGGGGGAAGATTTTACCGTTACAATTTCTGCGCTCAATCACCTCAACAACCCCACGCAAGGGTATAATGTTAATGTCGGCTTTGTCCACACGGGAGATGTTTACACCGATCCGCCTCATCCCACTAAGCCAGAATATGGCGACATCTATTCCCTAGCCGTTACTTATAACGACCCCAAAATGCACACGGGAGACTTTAAAAAATGTATGTCCGGGGCATTCACTCATGATGATGGCGATGATATGAATACCTTCCAAGCGGGGGGGGTCACCACTCCTAGACACTTCCATAACGGCGTGCAGAGCATGAACATCTCCTACCCTTATAATGGAGTTATTCGATTCCATATTAAGGAGATCGAAAAAGCTCACTGGTCGAGAGTTGATGACTTGGATAGTGCGCCACCAGAAGGTCGAAATATCCCCGAATACACTAAAGACATCGAAGTCAATGCGTATCAATTCGGCTTCAAAGATCTTGTGCTTGTCTCTAAAACGGATAGCGACTTTTCTTACTTTGAAAGCGTAGGAGATTCGCCTGATTTGCTCACACTCTCATATACATTCTATGCCGCAGACAAACAGGGCAATAAGCTTCAAAACTACCGCCCCGAGTGCTACGCCAAAGATGTCAAAGCAAAATACGCATGGGATAAGAGCCTGCAAAATATCAGGAATCTTGGGCTCTTTTTCACCACGCCCGATGGGACTACGCATTCATATCCATTGCAGGCAGTACCTAAGAGCTCCGACCCCGCTCAAACGATTACGCCCATAGGAGAGCATGTCATCACAAAAGAGGTATTTGCAAACAACGATCCGAACCCCTCTGCGTCATCTGAGCCACGCAGAGGCGAAGCAAAAATAAAAATACCTTTGGGATTCTCTGTCACACGCGATAAGCCCGTCAATCCTTTGAAGCTTGGTGGCACTACTGACCACAAGCTCTCCGTCGAACTCAACGAAGAGAGCGACCCCACAATCTCCGGACAGGGAAACGTCATGAGTAATATGAACCTCGTGTATGGGCGCATTAACGCGACCGATTCGCATATGGATTCCTCAACAAGCGTGGCAAGGGTCTATTATGAGATCTATTGCAAAAGTGAAGGGGGCGTGAAATGCGAAGATTACGGACTTTACGCAGAAGATCGAAGCGTGAATAGCGCCTACTGGTATCGGCGATTCCCCGCAATAAATGAACTGCCCGCTTTGGAGTTGCTTGCAAGCAAGATAAAGAGCGATCTCGCGCCCACAAGCATTACGCTTGAGGGGAGTGGAAACAAGAGATATTACAAACTTCAATTCTCCCCAGAAAAGGGCACAACAAGCGTGCCTATACAAATCAAGCACGGCAAGGGTGCGGATAAAATCCCCGACTATCTCTACTTCCACCCTTACAAGCCCTATGTGGAGAGTGCCTCTTTCACGAGCTTTAGTGTTTCGCGCCCTAATGATGGCACCGCAGGAGATGTGGGAATCGTAAAAGCTGAAGATGTGCGCAATAAAAAAGGAGCTTCGCGCATTTCTCGCTAAAGGTTGGGAATCGCCCTTAGTGTGAGTGCGCACTGGGAATCGCCCCTCTAGCCCCCCTGATGGTGCGGGGGAAGAGCGCGAGAATCGCTCTTTTATGCGTGTCGCTCCCTCACGTATCGCCCTTTTAAGCATTACTCTTTTTCACTTCTTTTTTGAAACACGCCCCATCCACAGCCACAAGCCACCAAGCAGCCCCAACATTAAAAGCGGCATAAGGTAGGGATGCTCGGCTATCGCCTCAAATAGCCTTATAAAAAGTTCGCCTGAGACATATCCGCCAAGCCCGATCACAAGCCCCCAAAGCACCGAAGCTAGAATGTTATAAAAGCAAAACCGCCACAAGTTATATTTGCTAAATCCAATCGCAATGGGTATGAGCGTCTTGATTCCATAAATATATTTCTGAATAAAAATGACAACATCTCCATAACGTCTCATCCAAAGGTGCGAAAGCGCGAGCTTGCGACGCTGTTTAATAAGCGAGCGCATGACCTCATTCTTTTGATAACGCGCAAGATAAAAAAGCCCCATGTCGCCTAGGAAATTCGCCACACTCGCGATAATAATTGCAAGTGTAATGTCCATTTTACCCGCATAGGAGAGGACACTCGCAGCGACCAATCCGACAAATCCGCCTCCAAGCGAATAGAAAAATAGAAAAATATATCCATAGGTAGCGAGTGAATTGAGCGTCTCTTGCACGTGCGATTCCTTAAAAGGATAAAATTTCCCGCATTTTATCGAAAATCATTCTCATTCTAGGGCAATAAATGGAACACTCTTTGCTTTGATTCCCGCAAAAATGCAGAGACAAGGACGGAAATGCAGAGCGGATATTACAATTCAGTCGGCGGAATGGTGACGCAGTTTCATCGGCTTGATATGATTTCTCACAACCTCGCTAATGTTACTACAAATGGCTTCAAGCGCGATGATGTCGTGATTGGCGACTTTATGCGCCTTTATGAACAGCACAAAGAGGAGCTGCCACTTAGGAATCACACCAAAGAGGCGGCACGATTCCTCAATCGCTCCATGGATCGCGTGCCCTCAATCGTGGAGGAATATACCGATCGAAGCCTCGGCTCAATCACGCCTACGGAGGATCGCTTCAATTTTGCCCTGCAAAATGATAATGCCTATTTCATGATCGAAACCCCGGAGGGAATCCGCTACACACGCAACGGATCATTCACGCTCAATGAAAATGGGCGACTTGTCACCAAAGAGGGCTTTGCGGTGCTACCCCGCGAATATTTAGATGGTCCGCAGTATATTGATATTCCCGATGGTGTAGTGGTCGAAGCGGACAAAAATGGGAATCTCTATACTCGCACGCTCAATAATGAGGCACTGGGCGAGATGATTCCTCTTGGGAATCTCGCCATTGCAAGCTTTGAGAATCCAAAGTATCTCAAAAAAATTGGCGCAAATCTTTACAAATATCCCGAAGAGCGACTCACAAACGATCGCACCATGCTTGAAAATAGCAAAACTGTCTTACAAGGATATGTAGAAAAGAGTAACGTCAATGCCGTGTGGGAGATGACGGGGCTCATTGAGACCAATCGCCTTGTGGATATGTATTCAAAAGTGATGAAGTCCCACATGGATGACCTCAACTCCGAAGCCATCAATAAACTCGCTATGAAAGCCTAAAGGATAACGCCATGATGAGATCTCTCTACACCGCCACCACAGGCATGCTCGGGCAGCAAATGCAAGTAGATGTAACAACCAACAACATCGCAAACGTCAATACTATCGGCTACAAAAAGCAGCGCGCGGAGTTTGCCGATTTGTTTCATCAGGTAATGGAATACGCGGGCTCAAGCACCTCCGAGACGACGCTATCCCCTACGGGAATCGAGGTCGGACTGGGCGTGCGCCCTATCGCGATTACCAAAATATTCTCTCAAGGGAACTTCAAAGAGACGAGCAATAATCTTGACGTGGCGATCACGGGGAATGGATTTTTCCGTATTCAGTTGCCTGATGGCACGATCGCTTACACAAGGAATGGTGCATTTAAACTCAATGACGAAGGGGCTGTCGTAAATTCTGATGGCTATCGTCTGATTCCAGAGATTACGATTCCAGAAGATGCAACACATATTAATATCGGCACAGATGGCACTGTATCGGTCCTACAGGGAAATCAAACGCAGACCAATGTCATCGGGCAAATTGATATTGCAAATTTTATCAACCCCGCAGGATTGCACTCTCTAGGCGATAATCTCTATCTCAACACAAACGCATCAGGAGATCCCATCATCGACACTCCGGGACTTAATGGCTTTGGGCAGTTGCGACAAGGATTCGTCGAGCTAAGCAACGTCCAGCTAGTCGAAGAGATGACCGACCTCATCGTGGGACAGAGAGCCTATGAGGCAAACTCCAAGTCCATTCAGACCTCTGATTCTATGTTGCAGATTGTGAATTCACTCAAACGTTCATAATCTAGCGCGGGAATCTAGCTAATTTTAAAAACGCTTGGGTTGAGTGCTTTTGCAACCACAAGCACGCGCTCACCCACAGCGATATTCTGCGCCTCATCGCCACTCACGGCAACCTTGACGATCTCGTTGCCTGAGAGCACACTTAGCACGCATAGTAGGTCGCTGTTCCGCTTCTCTAGCACCTCGCCACTAAGGCGGAATTTCCCACTCAAACTTCCATCGCTAAAAACTTCGCTAGGTGCGCCATCACGCACAATTCTCCCCTGCACAATCTCAAGCACGCGGCTGCTTAGCCGAAAAACCTCGCTCAAATCATGGCTCACAAGCAACGTCGTAACGCCAAAATGACGCTGGATTCGCAAAAGCTCCTCTTGAAGTTTTTGCCTCATCATGTGATCAAGCGCGCTCAAAGGCTCATCAAGGAGCAAAATCTTAGGTCGCCTAACTAATGCCCTCGCGAGCGCAACTCGCTGCTTCTGCCCACCACTGAGTCGCTCGGGCAATTCAGCCCTCAGATTCCCAAGCTCCATCACTTCCAAAATCTCATCGATTCGATTCCTATCTTTTCTATCCTCAAGTGCATAGCGCAGATTCCCCTCCACGCTTAGGTGCGGAAAGAGCGCGTAATTTTGAAAAACAAATCCCACGCGACGCTTTTGCGGCGGGAGCGAAAATTTGCGCTTGCTATCAAGCCACACTTCGCCCTCTACGCTAATCTTCCCCTCTTCTGGAGCCAAAAGCCCCGCTAAAATGCGTAAAATCGTCGTCTTACCCGCACCACTTTTGCCAAAAAGCGTAACAAACGCGCCACTTTCGATACTCTTATCCACCTCAAGGGTAATCGCCCCCTCGCTACTATTGAGCCTCTTTAACAAGCACATCTCAATCATGAAAAATTCGCCTTTACAAAACGTTTATTAATCGCATACACCATAATGAGAATCACAAAAGAGATCGCAAAAAGTGTAAATGCGTATTGATGCGCCAATGCGTAATTCAGTGCCTCGACCTCATCATAAATCGCGATACTCGCCACACGGGTCTTCTCAGGGATATTCCCACCCATCATCATCACCACGCCAAACTCCCCAATCGTGTGAGAAAAGGTAATCACCGCGCCCGTGAGAAGCGAGGGCTTCATATTGGGCAACATCACGCCAAAAATCGTAGCGATCTTGCTCTTTCCCAGCGTCCAAGCCGCCTCAATATAGCTTTTAGGAATCGCGCTAAAGCCACTTTGCAGAGGATTGACCATAAAGGGCAAACTAAAAATCACCGAAGCAATCACAAGCCCCTCAAAAGAGAATACCAGCCGAATATCAAAAACCTGCGCCAGCCACGCACCAAAGGCATTTTTCGGACTAAATGCCATGAGAAAATAAAATCCCAGCACACTAGGCGGGAGCACCAATGGAAGCGATACGACCGCTTCTAAAATGGGCTTAAAGCGACTTTTATTAAACGCAATAAAATAGCCAAGAGGAATCCCGATACACAGCAAAATAAACGTCGTAACCCCCGCGAGCCTAAAGGTCAAGGACATCGTCGCAATAAAGCTATCCTCCATTCACACCATCCTTAAGAAAATCTCATTGACTTTCACACACCAGCGCATAGATTCCCCGATTTTTAGCCCAAGCTCCTCGCTGCTTTGGCGCGTAATGAGCGCAAACACGGGAATCCCATGGAAATCAAACTCAATTTGCGCCAAAAGCACGCCACTCTTAATGTTTTTAATCTTGCTCACAAAGGAGTTGCGCGCGCTCACGCGAGAATCCTCTGTCGCAACCATCACTTCAGCTTCTTTAAAAATGAGCTCCACACTCGCACCCACGGTCATATTGCGCATGTTTTCGTGGTCAAGAATCAGCGCGTAAAAATCCTCGCCCTGCGCACTACAATGCACCAAAGCCAGCGATTCCTGCGATTGTATCTCCTTAATTTCAGCGCAAATGACATTCATTCCACCCTCCTCATCTCCACTTTAATATCAAAAGGCTTCGCATAATAGGGCGCGGAGGTAACAATCAAATCCACGCCACTGCAAGCCACCTCCGCGACATTCTCGATTCCTATGCCTCCCGTAGCCGAAACGACCAGCGCGGGGAAAGCGCGCTTCAGCTCCACGCACCGCGAAAGCTCTGCGCAATCCATGCGCTCGCACTGCAAAATATCCGCACCAAGCATGGCGAAATACTCCGCCTCATCGACGCTCGCCACCTCAACAGCGATTTTCTTCTCCAAGAATCGCCGCTTCAAGTTCAAAAATGCCACCTCAAAGGAGCTTTGGTCGGTGAAAAAGGCACGATGTTGCTCAAAAACCAGCACGGAATCATACAGCCCCAGCCGATGGGGAATCGCCCCGCCACTCATAATTGCCCTAATCATCGGAGCTTTGAGTGCGGGAGCGTGCTTGCGCGTCGTGGCAATCTCGATTCCCGCATTGATGGCTTTCGCGCGTTTCACAAGCTCATGAGTAAAACTCGCGACGCCACTCATGGACTCCAGCATATTTTGCGAAACTTTCCACGCCTTTTGTAGCGCACCTACCTCGCCTCGCACGCTCATTACAAGCTCTTTTGCCTCTAGGCGCACGCCCTCATCTACGCTGTTCACAAGCTCAAGATCAAGTGCCTTCATAATACGCTTGACCTCGCTAATCCCGGAGATGACACCCGCTGCTTTGGTGCGAAAATCCATCGCGCCCTGCATACCACAAAGCCCAAGCCCAAAGCTCGTGCAGTCCAAATATGCGTTATCTTCAAGCCACCACTGCTCCAAATTCACCTCCTAGCCTTGTCCCAATTTTGATAGGACAATAGCGCAAAAATCGCAAGGGAAAAGAGCCCAAGAGTGAGCGAGAGCACGAGGGCTTTATCCATTTCGCCGCTAAATGCGTGGTTGTAAATCGCTAGGCTCATCGTGTCCGTCTCATTGATGATGTTTCCGCCAAGCATGAGCGTGATTCCCACCTCGCCCAGCGAGCGCGCCAATCCCAAAAACAGCGAGGCTAAAATCACTTTAAAACTGCAAGGCAAAATCACGCGCAAAAAAGTCTCAAATTCGCCCTTGCCAAGCACATAAGAGGCTTCAGAATAGATACCATCTTGTTCGCAAAAGCTCGCTTGTATGGGCTTTACTACAAGTGGGAGTCCCGCAATAAATGAAGCAATCAACACGCCAAAAGGAGTAAAAACCACCTCGATTCCCACACCTTTTAGCGCGATTCCTAACGGGGAGTGCTTGCCTAAAATATAGAGCAGAAAAAGCCCAATCACAATGGGCGGAAAAAGTAGCGGGAGACTTATGAGCATATCAAGGAATCGCCGCAACCAGCCTCCCCCTTTTGAGAGATACCACGCAAGGGCGATTCCTACAAATATGTGCAAAAGAAGCGTGCCCAGCGCAACTTTGAGCGTCAAAAGAAGTGGCAAAGTCACATAGGCAGGCGTCATCCTCCTAACTCTTTAAAGTCCGTGTCGTGTGAAAATATCAGCGACCTCTTGCGTGCTCAAAAAAGTGGCAAAATCCTGCACCACTTTTGGATCCGCATTGACCTCTTTAAGTCGCACCGCAACGATATTAATCGGACTATAAAGCTTCTTGTCAATCTCCACAAAGCTCCCGACTTTATCTTTGATTCCTAGGCAATCCGTCTTGTTGATAAAGCCCGCATCCAAATCGCCACTCACAAGATAAGCACTCACTTGAGGGACATTTTGTAACACTTTAAGTTTGCTGTCAATCGCAAGAGCGCTATTCTTGATCGCCTCGCTGCCGGCGATTCCATAAATCGCACTCTTAACATCGGGGATTCCGACACTAAGAATCGAAGCGTCTTTCAAAGCCTCTAGCGAAGCTTGCAAGGGAACTTTTTTAGAAAAGACGAGCATCAATCGCCCCGCTCCTAGATGAATCTTTTCATCAAAGTTAAGCTCGAGCTTTTTTATAAACCGCTCATCGCCAAAAAAGAATGCAACCTTATCGCTCGCCTTAATCTGCGTGCCGACTTGTTGCATATTCCCAAACATCATCTTTACTTTCACGCCACTTTTCTTCTCATAAAGCTCTGCAAGCTCGGTGATAGGGCGTTTATAGCCTGCACCTCCAGCGATATACAACTCACTAGCAAAAGCACTCAATGCAAGAAAAACAAGCGCAAAAAAACCCCGAAACATCGCCATCGCTCCTGTTTTCATCTTTGTCCTCACAGTCGATTAATCTTTAGGCACTTGATAGCCATATTTAATGAATACTTCCTTAGCCTTCGCAGAGCCTACATAAGCGGCAAATTCCTTAGCAAGCGCGCTTTTTTCCGCTTTTTTTACAATGACAAAAGACTGCGCAATCGGTGAGTGAAGCGCGCTATCGACGATGATATATTTACCCTTCGCTCCATCTCCTTGGCGCAAAAGCGACAATGCCACAAGCCCGACCTCCGCAGCACCGCTATCTACGAAGCTGACCGCTTGAGAGATATTGTCCCCCAAGACGATGATTTTCTCAAATTTTTCGTAATTTCCGCTATTTTTCAAAATCTCTACCGCAGCCTCGCCATAAGGAGCAACTTTAGGGTTTGCAATGGAGAAATTTTTGATAGACAATTTTTTTAGCCCATCTAACCCACCACTAATATATTTTTCATCGAGCGCATAGAGAGCTACCGCGCCTAGTGCATAGACTTTTGGCTTAGTCGCTGCATTCCCATCAGTCTCAATTTGCACCGCATGTTTGGTGTTAGCAGCAAAAAACATATCGTAAGGGAAGCCGTTTTTAAGTTGCTGATACGCCTTACCTGTCGCACCAAAAGAGAGCTCAATCTCATCTTTTGGATGAGACTTCATAAACTCATCTTTAATCTCGCTCATCGCATGACGTGCATTTGCTGCGACAAAAACTGTGAGTTTTTCCGCATACAACTGCGTTACTAGGGCTAGGATTCCCATAATTAAGGCAATTTTCCTCATGATTCTTTCCTTTATGTATGATCTTATACAACGCATATGATAGCAGAATTTTCTACGATTGTATATGTTTGTATATAGCGACCCGACCAAAAACAAAAGCGCGGAAATTGCGCGGGTCTGGAGAGTTAAAAGAGCGGATCTAAGTCAAAGATCCCCATCGCGCGTAAAATGAGGAAAGATTCCCGCAATTCTTAAAATTTCACAGATTTTGGCGGGGATCGGAGCTAGATTCCCAGTAGAATATGATTCGCCTTAATAAGCGCGCTAGCCTCCATTCCTTCGCACAATCCCAGCTCATCAATCGCCTCATTCGTAATGCTTGCAGTGATTATTTTGCTCTGTGATCCAAAGCCAACTTTAAGCTTTACCTCACCGTTAATCGCCCCTTTGGCAATCGAATCAACTGTCCCTTTAAGGCGATTACGTGCACTGATTCCCTCTGTTTCACCAAGTGCAATCATCACCCAGCTCGCCTCAAAGAGCGCATACGCTTCCATTCCAAGCTCAAGCCCCATTTCTACGAGCGATTCATTAGTAATCATGACGTGGAGCTTCACCCCGCCGATATTCAGCTCCACTTCGCTATTGACACTCCCCTGATTAATCGCACTAATCGTGCCTAGTAGCTGATTGCGCGCGCTAGTTTTGATACTGATTTTCCCGATTTTCTCCAGCGCACTATCCCACTCACTGAGCGTATCACCAAGCGCGTCAAAAAGCCGCTCTTGCACCCGCTCCAACGCCCTAAAAGCTACGATCGCTTCATCACCTGCCTGCGTTATTTTCGAGCCACCGCCACCCTTGCCACCAGTGCTTCGCTCCACAAGGGGCAGAGGCGAGAGGTTATTCATAGAATCGACCGTATCCCACGCCGCTTTATAGCTCATGCGCATGGCTTTGGCGGCTTTAGAAATCGAGCCGTGCTGCTTGATTTGCTCCAAAAGCTCCACGCGCCCCCTCCCCAAAAACGTCGCATTATCGCGCTTAATCCACAATCGCCCATCAATTTGCATTTCACACCCCCTGCTTGTGATTGTTTTTGACATCTCGGGCACGATTCCCGCGCAATGCACGGCTCGATAAATGGAAGTGAACCATGCACTCCGACATGCCAAAAACGTAGAACTAAGCGCATTATAAAAGAATATATAACGGCTGTCAAATGAGCATAAACCCCGGGAATCGCAAGAATTATTTAACGCAAAAGAGGCTACAATGTGTGCGTCTTGGCGCAAAAAAGCCTAAATTCGACGCTTTTAGAAGGGGTTTTGAATGGAGAACTTGCCCATCGCGCAGGGAAGCGCGTGGAAATTCGGCGAGAATATCGATACCGATCTCATTATCGCCGCGCGCTATCTCAACACAAGTGATCCCAGAATCCTTGCTTCGCACGTCATGGAGGACGCACGCCCCGATTTTTTGGAGCATTTTAAGGAGGGTGATTTTATCGTCGCGGGGGAGAATTTTGGCTGCGGGAGTAGCCGCGAGCACGCGCCCGTGGCTCTCAAACACGCGGGCGTGCAGGCGGTGATTGCCAAGAGCTTTGCGAGGATTTTTTATCGCAACGCCTTTAACACAGGGTTGCCAATTTTAGAGATTAAAGAGAGTGATGAGATTAGCGAGGGCGATAGACTGGAAGTCCTAATGAGCGCGGGAATCGTGCGTAATCTGACGACTAATAGAGAGTATCAATTTGCCCCGATTCCCGCATTTATGATGGAATTGCTTAAAAGCGGCGGACTGATGGAGTATGCGAGGGCAAAAATCACTCAAAAAGGACTTTCATGAGTAAGCGATATGAGATTGCCATTATCAAGGGCGATGGAATCGGTCCTGAGATCATCGATGAGGCGAAAAAGGTGCTGGATGCGGTCTCGTATGCCTATGGCTTTGAGCTCTCCTATCAAGAGTATCTCATGGGGGGAATCGCCATTGACATCAAGGGAATCCCGCTCCCCGATGAGACGATCGCGGGGTGTTTGAAGGCGGATGCGGTGCTCTTTGGCGCAATCGGCGGGGCAAAATGGGATCATCTCCCTAGAGAGCTTCGCCCTGAGAGTGGACTTTTGGAGCTTCGCAAGAGTCTGGAGATTTTTGCGAATCTGCGCCCAACGATCGTCTATGACGAGCTACTTGAGGCAAGCACATTGAAGGAATCGGTCATCAAGGGGGTCGATATTCTCGTCGTGCGTGAGCTCATCGGGGGAATCTACTTTGGCACACCCAAGGGCAGAGAGGGCGATTGTGCGTTTAATACCATGCGTTATAGCACTCCTGAAATCGATCGTATCGCACATGTGGCGTTTAGCGCGGCACAAAAGAGGAATCGACGTGTCTGCTCTGTGGATAAAGCCAATGTGCTTGATGTGAGCCAGCTGTGGCGCGAGCGGGTGAGCGAGATTGCCAAAGAGTATCCAAAAGTGGAGCTCACCCACATGTATGTCGATAATGCCGCAATGCAACTTATCCGCGACCCAAAGCAGTTTGATGTGATTTTGACAGGGAATCTCTTCGGCGATATTTTAAGTGATGAGGCGAGTATGCTAAGTGGCTCAATCGGGCTGCTCCCCTCCGCATCAATTGGCGGAAAATCCGCGCTCTATGAGCCTATCCACGGCTCTGCTCCGGATATTGCTGGTCAGGGAATCGCCAACCCCATCGCTATGATTGCGTCAGCTTCCATGATGTTGCGCCACTCATTTAACGAAACTAAAGCTGCAGATGCCGTTGATAAAACGATTAAGTGGGCACTTGCGGAGGGTTATCGCACAAAAGATATTGCCGCTTTTGGGGCAAAAGAGATCTGCACCACCGATGAGCTGGGCTCAGTCATCGCAAATCGTGCCTCCATGCGCCATAAAGAGGACTAAAAACCATGGCAACCCTCACCCTAGCGGCAATCTACGAACTTCAAGGACTCAAAGAAGAGGCACTTGAGATCTACAAGGCAATCCTCAAAAAAGAGCCACAAAATGAGGAGGCAAAAATCGCAATCAGACGCCTAAGTGGCGTGCGTAGAAAATATGAGGTGGTGAATGAGGAGATGAAACAGTTTTTTATTAAAATGGACACGGAAGTCGAATTCAACGAATTTGAAAGGTGGCTACTAAAACCATGGAACTAAAAGAAGCAATCCTATCCACGCTCGCTGAATTACAGGATTCCCCGATGGCAAATCCCGAGGAATCGTCCGAATGCACCGAACAAAACAAGGAGTGCGAGGAGATAGATTCCCAGGAATCTGCCAACCTCAATCCCGTATCGCCCATGGTCGTGCCCGATCCCTACGAAGCGCAAAACGGGGAGGAATCGGAGCTAAATATAAGCGAGCGACAATTCCTTGAGGCGATGAGAGAGCGTATTTTGGTGCTTTTTGAGGGAATGCAATCGCCAAACAACCGTAGCGTCGAGGCGAAGGTAGAGCTTAGTTTGAATTTTTTCGACTATCTACTTTCGGTGATTGATGAGCGTCTTTTGGGGAAAAAGTAGAAAATTTTGCCATTTACCCTCCGTTTACTTTTACCCTTTATACTTTCGCCATCTCAACCTAGGGAGACAAGGTGAGAGATAGAGAGGACTTCACAAAGGAGACTCTCTTGGCTACTTTCGCAAGTAGGGCTTTAGCAAAATGGGACACTCCCCCAGAAAACCCTTTGTCTTTGCGCTCTTTTGCGTTAAGGAGCTTGGGTTTGAAAACTCTAAAGAACAGGCTTTTAAGACGAGTGCAGACGTCGCTAGGAGATGGGCTTTATGAGCGCAAACCTGAAAATGTCTCGAAACGTATTAAGATGATAGGCTGCCCCTCCAAGACAGCGGAGTTTCATCTTCTTGCAGACAAGTTCTTTAAGAGATTATTATTTGGCATGGGTGAGCCCCTTTTGCGAAGTATGAATATGCAAACCCCCAACTCACTCCTTCAAACAAACAGAGACACACAACTCCTTCTTGCGCAAAAGGGTGCTCCATGCTAGAGATTTTGATGATTGAGGACGACCTCGAGCTGGTTGCAATTCTAAGTGAATACCTCAAGAGCCACGATATGAATATAACGAACTACGATGAGCCCTACACGGGTATGAGTGCGATTAGTGCGAAAGATTTCGACCTCCTCCTTTTAGATTTGACCCTTCCTAACCTCGATGGACTTGAGGTGTGCAAAAGAGTTGCCAAGCAAAAGAGAATCCCTATCATCATCTCCTCCGCACGTAGCGATATCAACGACAAAGTCAGCGGTTTAGAATACGGCGCAGATGACTATATTCCAAAGCCTTATGATCCCAAAGAGCTTGTAGCCCGCATTCATAGCGTTTTGCGTCGCTATCATAGGGCAGATTCCCCTACAAATGCCATCTCAAAGCCCCCCTCCCCGTTTGTGCTTGATGAGAAAGGGCGCACCATCTATTTTAAACACTCCCCCCTAGAGCTCACGCGTGCAGAATATGAGATTCTCGCCTATTTAATTCAAAAAAAAGGCTCGGTGGTATCGCGTGAAGAGATTGCAATCCATGCCGCCTCAATCTCGCCTGAGAGCTCCAATAAAAGCATTGATGTCATCATCTCACGCCTCCGCGCAAAGATTGAGGATAATCCCAAGAATCCCGCCTATATCCTCTCTATTCGAGGAATCGGCTATAAGCTAGAGCATGACTAAAAACTCGATTCTCGTCAAAATCACCATACTTTTCGCCGTAGCACTCCTTAGCTTAAGCGCATTTTCGTTCTACTTCATCAAAATTCAAATCGACAAAGAGAGGCGGGAATCTGAGCGCAAATATGGGCAATTCATCACCACGATTAACCAAATCATGCGCTATGGAGGCGATATAAATCTCATCGAGAAATACCTCGCAGAGCTTGAGTTTCACGCGGTTGAAGATCGTGAAATCAGAGAAAAATTAGCAAGCCAAATCGATCCGTTTTTCCAAGGGGTAATCGCCAAAATCATTCGCGAGGGGGAATCGATCTACTTGCTATTACAAACCCCCGATCACATCGCGCTTTATGGAGATTCTTTCAAGTCCGGATTCCACAATTATTACCTCATCACACTCATCGTGCTCCTAGTCGTAGTCTTTCTTTATGTTTTGGTGTTAAAAAGCCTCCTGCCGCTAAAAACCCTGCGCACAGAGATCCGTAAATTCGCGCAAGGACGCACCGACATACATTGCGCACTCGCACAAAGCGATGAGATTGGCGAATTAGCCAATGAATTTGACAACGCGGTGAAAAAAATTGCCGCACTCAATGAGTCGCGTCATCTCTTTTTGCGCACGATTATGCACGAGCTAAAAACGCCCATCACCAAAGGGAGAATCGTCGCTGAAATGGTCGAATCACCCACACAAAAGGAGCGTCTATGCTCGGTTTTTAATCGCCTTAATAGCCTTATTGATGAATTCGCCAAAATCGAAGAGATGAGCTCCAAAAATTATCAAATCTCAAAGCGCAAATATCGCCTCAGCACGATTTTGCATGAGGTTTTGAATAAGCTCATGATTGAGCAAGCACACGCAATTAGCCTCCCCACGCAAGAGGTGATTGTCTGTGCGGATTTTGAAATGCTCTCCCTCACGATTAAGAATCTGCTTGATAATGCCCTAAAATACAGCCATGGAGGGCGTATTTTTATCGAAGTTCGCGGCGATTCCCTGCTTGTTTGCAACCAAAGCGAGCCACTGACTTATCCGATTGAAAACTACTTTAAACCTTTTTTTAAGGATGCAAAAAATCCGAGTAGTAAGGGGCTTGGGCTTGGGCTTTATATCGTTAAAAGCACGCTAGATGCGCAGGGAATCGCGCTAGAGTATCGCTATGTTGAGGGGATCCACGAATTTTGCCTAAAGGGCGTGGTCGTGGAAAAATGAGTCTCTTAGAGCAATTTTTTACCTCTTTGCCTCGTGAAATTGCCCGTGCTTGCTGTGAGCTTTTAGACTTCTTCACGCCTTATAATCTCGATGTTTACGCCACAGGTGGAGGGGTGCGCGACCTGTTTTTTTCGCAAAATCCTAAGGATTTAGATCTTGAAATCCACGCAATCACACCTGAAAAATTCGATTCTCTCATGCAAAAATTAGGTGCAAAGGGTGTGGGTAAAAGCTTTTTTGTCTATAAATGGCGGGGAATCGACCTCTCCTTGCCACGTCGTGAAAATAAAATTGCGCAAGGGCACCGTGGATTTGAAGTAATGCTTGCCAAAACGCCAAAAGAAGCCGCTCTTCGCCGCGATTTTACGATGAATGCTCTGATGCTCAACCTCCGCACAGGTGAGTTGCTCGACTTTTTTGGTGCTTTAGAGGATATTAAAAATCGCTCCTTACGGGTTGTTAATGAAAAAACTTTCCCCGAGGATAGCTTGCGATTATTGCGCGCGGCACGCTTTTGCGCACAGCTTGATTGCGATATTTTCCCGCACGATCTTCCTCTTTTGCGCTCCATGGATATTAGCGACCTAAGTAGCGAGCGAATTTGGCTGGAGATGTCGCTACTTTTACGCGCACCGCACGTTTTAAAAGGAATTGACGCGCTGAGACTCACCACTCTTGATGAGAAGCTCTTCCAAAAGCCCATCGATTCTGCGACTTATGCGCGCATAAAAACCGAGCTCACGCGGGCAAAATCGCACGGGAATCGCATGGGAATCGCACGCCCCTACCTGCTTCCCCTCTATCTTTTATGGCAATTTCACTTCTTATCGCTTGAGAAAATCCTGCGCACATTCCCCGCGATGAGCCTAAAAGAGCAGCGATTCTTAAGGCTGCAAAAGCGTATTCCACGCCATATTAGCAAGCGATTCCTCGTGGGGTTATCGTGTCAATATCCTTTAAATGAATGGTTGGGGCTGTATGATTCCTGCATTTTAGAACGAGCAAATTCGCTGGGAATCGCTCTTCAAAAATTCACCTCGCATATCACGCCCAGCGAGCTTTTGGCGCAGGGTTTTACGGGCAAAACTTTAGGCGATGAGTGGCGCAAGAGACGGCGCGCAGAGGTTATGAAATTCGCGCGCTAATCCTATAAAGAGAGCTAAAAAGTTAAACTCTATTTAACCCTCTTTTATTATCATATTCCATTTTGCATTATTAAGGACGGCTATGGAGATCAAAATAACCCAAAAAGGCACGGAGGTTCTCGCGGAGATTTCGGGGATCATCAAGGGCAACGTCGATTCTGACAAGTTTAAGAAAAGTATCGATGAGTGTGGGGAGATTACTCATCTTGAGATTCTCATTGGTGAATCTTTTTCCATCACTTCGACAATTATCGGCTATCTTAGCAAAAAGAGCGCGATTCAGGGGGTTCGTGTCTTGATGAAAGTAAAAGATCAACGCCTCTATGAGATCCTTGATGAGCTGAATTTGCTTGAAATGTTTAATGTAACACTCTTAAAATAAAGGAGAGAGAATGTTTAGACGACTGCGCCGCGTGCGACTAAATCCAACTTTGCGCGATCTTGTAGAAGAGACGCAACTGGGCAAAAACGACCTCATCTATCCGCTGTTTATTCGTCATGGCGAGGGGATCAAAGAAGAAGTCCCCTCCATGCCCGGCGTTTTCCAGATGAGCCTTGATGAGGCACTAAAGGAGGCAGAGGAGCTACTTGCTCTAGGCATTAAGAGCGTGATTTTGTTTGGGATTCCCGCACTTAAGGATAGTATCGGAAGTGAAGCCCTTGAGAGTGAGGGAATCATGGCGCAATCGGTGCGAGCTTTCAAAGAGCGATTCCCGCAAATGTTTGTTATCGTGGATCTCTGCTTTTGCGAATACACCGATCATGGGCATTGTGGCATTATTGATCCCAAAACCATGAGCGTGGATAATGACGCGACGCTTCAAATTCTCGCACAGCAGGCTCTTTTACTCGCGCACTCGGGTGCGGATATGATCGCTCCTAGCGGCATGATGGACGGTATGATTGCCACGCTTCGCAATGCACTTGATGAGGCGGGCTTTATCAATCTGCCCATCATGAGCTATTCAACAAAATTTGCGAGTGCCTATTATGGACCTTTCCGCGATGTCGCGGAATCCGCACCGAGCTTTGGCGATCGCCGAAGCTATCAGCAAAATCCTGCGAATCGTCGCGAGGCGATTTTAGAGAGCCTGCAAGATGAGAGTGAGGGGGCGGATATTCTTATGGTAAAGCCCGCGTTAGCATATTTGGATATTATCCGCGATGTGCGTGAGCGCACGCTCCTACCGCTTGCGGCGTATAACGTCAGTGGCGAATACGCCATGCTTAAGGCGGCGCAGAAGCTTGGCATTATCAATTATGAACGCGTCATGATGGAAACCCTGCTGGGAATCAAGCGCGCAGGGGCGAATATAATTATCACTTATCACGCTAAAGAGGTCGCCGCGATTCTCAATACCCTTTAAAAGCCTTTGGGGGCACTGCTTACTTTGCGTGCGATTCCCATAAATTCGCCCCCGATTCCTCACAGGTTGGGGAATTAAGGCAGATTGCGCCATATTTTGAGATTAAAGGATAAGGTGTGCGATGTTTAATCAAAAAATCATCGAAGAAGCCCTAAAAAGCCTTGAAGGCAAGAGGCTTGATCTCGCCTATGAGCATTTTAAAGCCTATCAATCAAACGCCGAACATATCAAAACCTACAAAGAGGAGAAATATCAAGAGGGCTTTTTGCGCCATATTTTTGTGCAGTGTCTTGGCTATACGCTCGATACCGATGATGGAGTGAATTTCAATCTCGCGCGCGAGCAAAAAAACGTAAATGATAGCAAGAAAGCCGATGGAGCGATATTCGTAGAGGGCGAAATCCGCGCAGTCATCGAGCTAAAAGATACAAAAACCAAAAACCTAAGCGACGTGGAAGCGCAAGCCTTTGGCTACAAAGTTTCGCATAAAAATGTCCGCTATGTGATTACATCAAATTTCGCGAAGCTTCGCTTTTACATCGATGATCGCACGGAATTTATCGAGTTTGCGCTCTTTAGCATGGATAGGAGCGATTTTGAGCGACTCTATTTGCTACTTAGTTTTGAGAGTATCCGCGCGGATTTGCCCCTTGCGCTCAAAAATAAATCGCTCACATTCGAGCAAGACATCTCTCTTAGGCTCTATCAAGATTACAAAGCTTTTCGCCTAAATCTCTTTGAAAATCTATGCAAAAACAACCCAAATCACGGCAAATCATCACTCCTAAATGCCGCAAACAAGCTCTGCGATCGCTTCATTTTTATCGTTTTTGCCGAAGACAAGGGACTAATCCCAGCACAATCTGTCGCAGACCTCATCAATTCCCACGCTTCGCACAATGCCCGCGGATTTGGCGCAAAAGAGCCACTGTATAACTACTTCAAGCGGCTATTTATCGCGATTGATAAGGGCGATTCCCACAATAATATCGATCGCTTCAATGGCGGACTTTTCCGTGAAGATCCGTTTTTAGATTCCCTGCTGATTGATGATAGTGCGCTAGATCTCAATACCATCGCAAGTTACGACTTTACAAGCGATGTGAGCGTCAATATTTTGGGGCACATTTTTGAAAATTCGCTAAACGACCTTGAAGAGCTAAATGCCAAAATCGAGGGCAGAAGTTTCAATCTCAAAGAGGGCAAGCGCAAAACGCAGGGAATCTACTACACGCCCGAATTCATCACGCGCTACATCGTGAATGAGACGCTTGGCGCGCTCTGTGCGGATAAAAAGCGCGAGCTGGGTCTAAATCTAGACACAAAAATCGTGGCAAAAAATTACAAAAAACTTACGCGCGCAGAGCAGGAAATCCGTGAGAAAATCTACGCCTATCGCAAATGGCTGCTGGAGCTTAAAATCCTCGATCCCGCGTGCGGTTCGGGCGCGTTTTTAAACCAAGCTCTTGAGTTTTTAATTAGCGAGCACGCTATGCTTGATGAGTTTCGGCGTGGGCTTGAGAATGAATGGCTGGAGCTCTATGACACCCTGCCCAAAATCCTTGAAAACAACCTCTATGGCGTGGATATTAACGCCGATGCAATCGAGATTGCCAAGCTCTCGCTGTGGCTTCGCACCGCCAAAAAGGGCGAGACGCTCACAGACCTCAGTAAAAATCTCATCGCCGCGGATTCCCTGCTTAATTTTCCCTTTGATTTTACATTTGATGTCATCATCGGGAATCCACCCTATGTCAAGCTCGGACACATCAAAGAGACCTCAGACACGTTTGAGCACGCAGGGTTTGAGACCTTTAGTCGCAATGGCGATCTCTATGTGCTTTTTGTTGAGCAGGGATTTAAGCTATTAAATAGCGGGGGGGGGGGCGGATTGCCTACATCATGCCCAACAAGTGGCTTCAGACCGACTATGGCAGGGCGCTGCGGCGATTTTTCCTAACCAAAAATCTCGAGAAACTCATCGATTTTGGCGATGTGCAGATTTTTGGCGGGGCGACCACCTACCCATGCATTTTCATCGCGCAAAATGGGGAATCGCAGCCCCATCTCAAGACTGCCACGCTGGGGAAAGACTTCAAAGGAGAGGGCTTTGAGCATATCCCCTTTGAAATGCTTGATAAATCGATGCTAAACGAAGATACATGGGTCATCTCCTCTGTGCGCACGCAGGCGATTTTGGAACGTTTGCGCCAAAATTTCATCACGCTAAAAGAATTCGTGCGAGGCGAGGCATATTATGGCGTGAAAACAGGCTTGGAAGAAGCCTTTTTTATCGATGAAGCGACCTTAAGCACATTTGATGAGAACTCCAAACGCTTTGTCTTCCCAATGCTTCGCGGACGCGATATTAAGCCCTATGAGATTCCCGCACCCGTGCGGAGCTACCTCATAAGAATCGAGCGAGGATTCACAAAATCCGCAGGAATCGCTGGCGAAAAAGATGGGGAATCCTATCTCGCACAACACTTCCCTGCGCTTTTTAATTACCTTTTACCCTTTAAAGAGCGGGCAAAAAAGCGTAACGATCAGGGCGATTTCTGGTGGGAGCTCCGAGCGTGCGACTACTACGAAATCTTCGCAAAATCCAAAATCATGTATCAAAAATTTCAGGTTAAACCTTGCTTTATTTACGATGAGAGCGGACTATATTGTAACGACACGATATGGCTCATACCGACAGATAATAAGGGACTTTTAGCATTGCTTAATTCCAAAATGGGCTGGTGGCTCATCTCAAAATATTGCACGCAAATCCAAAACGGCTATGCGCTAAACTGGGTTTATTTCAGTCAGATTCCTATCCCGCGTGATTTAAGCACACTCACCCCTTTGGCTAATGAAATGATACGCCTGCATGAGCGTCTGCGTGAGGTCAAAGTGCGATTTTATGAGAGCTTAGAGTGCGAAAAATTAAGCAAAAAGCTTTTGGAATTTTGGAGGTTGGGCTTTGAGGATTTTATCATCGAGCTCGCAAAATGCAAGAAGATAAAACTTAAAGACAAACTTGAAGAGAGAAAATTTAAAGAGCAATGGAAAGAGCTATTTATGCTTGATAAAAGACAAGCAAGTGAGCTTACAAGCGAGATAAAATCTATAAGCGAGCGAATCGATGAGCGAGTTTTCACGCTTTATGATTTAAATAGTAAAGAGATAGAATTAATAAAAAAGGAATCAAAAAAAGGACAGGAATCAGGACAGGAATCCAGCACGCAAAAATAATATGTCGCATGAGGAAATAGGGCAAAAGCGGGAACTAGGATACAAAACAAGAATTAAGAATAAGGGTAGATAAATAACGCACTGTGCGGAAACTGGAGCGGGAATCAAAGTGCAAAATCCAAGGAATCGCCTGCCTTTTTAATAAAAATTTTGATAATCTCACGTCCAAAAAGGGGGTAAAAATGGAAGATAAGATTACCCATTTTGTCAAAGTAGCAGGCTGAGCGGGGAAAGTGGGTCCGTGCGACCTCTCACAACTATCCTCTAAGCTCATTCAGCCGCACAATCCCGCCCTTTTGGTGGGCTTTGAGGGCAATGAAGATGCGGGCGTGTATCAGATTAGCCCCGAATATGCGCTGGTGCAGAGTGCAGACTTCATCACGCCTGTGGTAAATGATCCCTATCTCTATGGGCAAATCGCCGCAGCCAACGCGCTAAGCGATATTTTCGCCATGGGGGGCGAGGTCAAAACCGCGCTCAATCTGCTCATGTGGGATCGCTGCCACTTGAGCGAAGAGGTTATTACGGAGGTTTTAAGAGGCGGGCTCTCTAAGATTCTTGAGGCGGGAGGTATGCTCGTGGGCGGGCATACCATCGATGATAGCGAGCAAAAGTATGGCTTGAGCGTCACGGGAATCGTGCAGACAGGACAAATCTGGCGCAACAACACGACCCGAATAGGCGACGCGCTAATCCTCACAAAACCCCTTGGCATGGGAATCCTGACGACCGCAATCAAAGCGGATATGCTAAGCGAAACCATTGCGCGCGAAATCGGAGAAATCATGGCAACACTCAATCTGCACGCTATGCGAGTCGCAAGAGAGTTTGAAATCCACGCATGCACCGATATTACGGGCTTTGGCTTGCTTGGACATGCGCTTGAGATGTCTGGAGAGAACTCCCTGCGGATTTTCGCACGCGCCACGCCCTATATTCCCGAAGCATTGGAGATGTCCAAGATGGGAATCATACCCGCGGGAAGCTATGCGAACAAAGCCTATCTTGAGCCACAAACTACCATAGAATACGACATTACCGCCGATGAAGCAATGCTATTTTTTGACGCGCAAACTTCAGGCGGATTGCTCTTCTCGGTCAAAAAAGCGCAGGCTATTACGCTTCTTGATGCGCTCAAAAAAGCGGGAATCGCACATGCTGCGCTCATCGGAGAGGTGCTACCAAGGGGCGATTCCCCACTTTATTTGGGCTAGATTTCTAGCCTTGTGCATGATGTCTCTAAAATAAAAAAGGGGCATGTATCGCAGAAATGCGTGTGCCGACAATATTTAAGATGTGCTTAAGAAAACGTCAGGATTGTCGCTTTCGTGATTATTTTAAACTCCAAAACATGCCCAAACCCTACCTTTAAAGCTCGCCACACTTCTTTTTGAGGAGAAAATAGCAAGGATTCCCGCTTGATTCACGCATTTTTAGGGAGATTCCCCATGGTTTTCAAAATATCGCTCGCGCCTTTAGAGATGTCAAGCAGGGGCGTGGGCGAGAGCTTTTGCCATGGCAATCATACACTCTTTGGGGCTTAGATTCTCAAGATTTGTGAGCGTGATTTTATCTCCTCCGCCATATCTTTGGAGATGGAAAGATTCCTGTGGCGCTTAACATGCTCGATAATCGCCGTATCTAGCGCATCTCCAATGAATTTGCTCGAGTTTGTAGCCACAAACCCGCCCAAAGAGACGATACTCACCACCCCCCCCCGTAAGCCCGCTCCCCAAATCCACAATCATGCGCCCGCACGAGGAGCTGATGCTAATTCCCGCGCCCACGGCGACACTAAAAAAGGATCTTTGGGGCTCCAGATAGACAATCGTATTTTGGCTGTGCCAAATCAATAACAATATTGCACCACCTTTGGCACTTTGGGATATCTTAAGCCATTCTCACTTTAAAAAGCTCAATCAAGATTGCAAAAAGCGATCCGATTCCCCACTACAGAATAAATCATACATAAGTTTCTGCTCTATTGACTCCATTTGACCTTAGTCAAATTTTTTGAGCGCTGCTTTTATTACAATTTCACTACAAATCTCCTAGGAATCTTCGTAACAGCCCTCTAGATAGTCTAGGGTTGTCTAGAAGATTTGCGCCTAATGGCGTAAGACGAGGGTTTGTAGGGTTTTGAGTAGGTGCGCAAGCACTTTGGGCGGGGTTTTAAAACCAAAGGCAGAGACCAAAGGAGGGAATGTGAATAAAAATAGATTCCTAGTGTATGGTTCGCTGACGTTGTTTGTAATCGCTTTGGGTCTGTTTGTCTATCTAGTGAATGCTTCTAAGGCATTTTCTTATCTGTCAAGCGATCCGAAAGCCTGTATTAACTGCCACGTCATGAATCCACAATACGCAACGTGGCAGCACAGCTCGCACGCTAGGGACGTTACCTGTGTTGAGTGTCATCTACCCACCGATGACTTCATCGCAAAATACGTTGCAAAGGCGCGAGATGGCTGGAATCACTCTGTAGCTTTCACACTAGGCACATACAATCACAGTATAAAAATCAGCGAAGATGGCGCAAAAAGGGTTCAGAAAAACTGTATCTCTTGCCACGCATCTTTGAGTTCGACGCTCATTAGCAATGCTGAGAAATATCATGATTTTTCAGATCCAAAAGGCGCGAGCGAGAGAATGTGTTGGGAATGTCACAAGAGTGTTCCGCACGGGAAAGTGCGAAGTCTAACCACTACACCAAATACGCTTGGTGTTAAAGAAGTTAAGTAAATCTACAAAGAAGGAGTCAAGATGACCAAATATAAATTGTTACTTGCAGGATCACTGGTTGCGATCGTCTCCATGGGATTGCTCGCAAGCAATATTTCTGATAGAGAAAAAGAGCGCGTCGCCCTCAACAAGACTGCTCACAGTGAGGGAATCCAAGGCAAAGCCATGAATGAAGAGTGGGCAAAGTATTACCCACGACAGTTTGACACATGGAAGCAAACTCGCGAGAGCAAGGATATTGAAGATATGCTTGCAAAAAAACCTGCGCTCGTAATCGCATGGTCGGGCTATGCATTTGCAAAGAACTACAATGCGCCACGAGGGCACTATTATGCGATCCAAGATGTTACAAATATTCTGCGAACAGGAGCTCCTGTAGCGACCCCTGAAGATCCACTAGGTAAGACTTCTGGACCACTTCCTACTGCATGCTGGACATGTAAATCTCCTGATGTTGCAAGACTTATGGAAGAAGATGGTGAGCTAGAATACTTTACGGGTAAATGGGCTAAATATGGTGCTGAAATCGTCAATCCAATTGGCTGTTATACGTGCCATGATGACAAGACAGCTGAACTCAAAGTGAAGTATGAATTCCTTGATCGTGCGCTTGTTTCTGCGGGCTTCAGACCTTCAGCGGAGGCGACTCACCAAGAGAAACGTTCGCTTGTCTGTGCGCAGTGCCACGTGGAATACTACTTCAAAAAGACCGAATGGACTGATGACAAGGGCAACAAAAAAGTCGCTCAGGTCGTTACACTTCCTTGGGCGAATGGAATCAAGTTTGAGGATATGGAGAAGTATTATGATGACATGAACTTCACAGATTGGACACATAATCTCTCGGGCACTCCTATGCTAAAGGCTCAACACCCTGACTGGGAATTCCATCAAACAGGAATCCACGGGCAAAAAGGCGTATCTTGCGCAGATTGCCACATGCCTTACACTCAAGAGGGCGCAATCAAATATACCGATCACAAAGTCGGGAATCCGCTTGACAACATGGATAAGAGCTGCATGAATTGCCACAGAGAGAGCGAAGAGAAGCTCCGCAACATCGTGAAGCAAAAGTATGAGCGTAAAGATTACCTCCAAGACATTGCATTTGACAACATCGCAAAAGCGCACCTTGAGACCGCTGAGGCAATCAGATTAGGCGCGAGTGATGCTGAGCTTAAAGAGATCCGCACACATATTCGCCACGCGCAATTCCGAGCGGATTTGGCGATCGCAGGACACGGATCATTCTTCCACGCTCCTGAAGAGGTGCTAAGAGCTCTTGCCTCTGGAAACGAAGAGGCACAACAAGCGCGCTTGAAGCTTGTCAAAGTGTTGGCAAAATATGGCGCGATGAATTACATTGCTCCGGATTTTGACAGCAGAGATAAGGCACAAAAGCTTGCCAAGCTCGACATGGATAAGCTCATTGCCGAGAAGGTTGCGTTCCGGAATACCCTCGTCAAAGAGTGGAGAAAGCAAGCTATTGCTAAAGGTCGCCTCAATCCTAAATTCCTCGATACTCTTGAAGAGAGCTCTTCTTATGAGGATCGCATCAAGAAGTAAGAATTTTCCCCCTCGCAGGGTTTTGGAAATCTCCCAAAACCCTCGCTCTTTTTAGGTAAGATTCCCGCAATTTTGATATACCAAAGGAGCTTGCGAATGCTCTACAAAATTCTAAGCTCTTATGCCCTGATGATTCTCCTTTTTCTGCTTCTCGCATTTGGTGCAGCAAGTGCCACGTTTATTGAAAACGACTTTGGCAGCGCAACTGCACGCGCAATCGTGTATGATCAACTCTGGTATGAGGCGATTCTTGCGCTCACAGCACTCAATCTTGCGTTTGTTTTACATCGCACGCGCCTATTCCAAAGGTGCAAAGCCTCTTTTTTATTTCACATCGCTTTTGTTGTAATCCTCTTGGGCGCAGCCTTGACGCGATACGCGGGAATCGAGGGGACTTTGCACCTCCGCGAAGGCGAAAGTAGCGCGCGATTCCTCACACAAAAGCTCTACTTGCAAATCACCCCTGCAGATGAGGCAACGCGCTTTTTCCCTTTTGAGATCAACGCATGGCATAACCATTTCAGCCAAAAAATTCCGCTACAAAATGGCGACACGCTAGAGATTAAGCTTGCCGATTCCCTGCTGCACAAAGAGGGGCAAAATGTTTCGGGCTATTTTGATCTTACGCTTTGTGTGGGCGATTCTTGCGTGCCTCATCGCTTCACTTTTGGCATGAGTAACACGCCGCAAAGTGCCGATATTACGCTTCAAAATACGCGCTTCACCCTCTCTTACGGCGCGCGTGAGATGGAGCTGCCCTTTTTGCTTCATTTGGAAAAATTCACTCTCACGCGCTACCCGGGCAGCAATTCACCCTCAGAATACGCGAGCGAGTTGACCCTGAGTGAGGGGAATCGCGCTTTTACTTACACGATTTTTATGAATAATACCCTTACACACGGCGGTTATAAATTCTTTCAAACCTCCCACGACCCCGATGAGAAAGGCACGATTCTCACCCTCAATAAAGATCCGGGCAAGATTCCCACCTACATCGGCTATGCCCTGCTTTTCCTTGGGCTTTTGCTCAATCTTTTTACCCCCGCTTCGCGTTTTAGAGCACTTTTGCGCGCGATTAAAACTCCGACTCCACTTAACCCTACTGCAGGAATCCTAGCCATGCTCTTGCTTCAGAGCACGCCCATGTATGCGCAAGAGGATTACATTAGCGATTATCTCACGCACCATCGCGAGCACTCATACGCACTAGCAAGGGAATTTGGGACGTTACTTGTCCAGTCTAAAGGGCGGATTGAGCCCCTAAATACGCTCAACAAAGAGATCCTCTATAAGCTCAGTGGGCGCGATTCCTTTGTGGGAATGAGTGCGGATCAAGTGGTACTTGGTATGATTAGCCACCCAAAGCTTTGGGAACATATCGCGCTGATACGGGTTAAAGAGGGCGCGCTCAAGGAACGTCTGGGAATCGGAGCGGAAAAATTTGCGCGCTTTAGCGATTTTTTTGACGAATACGGGAGGTATAAATTAGAGGGCGAAATAGAGCGCGTAAGCCTGCTCGCACCTTCAAAACGTAGTAGCTATGATAACGAAATCATCAAGGTTGATGAGCGGCTGAACATCACTATTATGGTTTTTTACGGCAAGCTTTTTAAGCTTTTCCCCCTTGCAAACGACCCAAATAATCGTTGGCTGACCCTGCGGGAATCCTCTGAGCTGTTACCTCAAGCAGAGGCAAAGGAGCTTCATAGTGCAATTACGAGGCTTCTTGATAGCGTCTTTGAGCGACATTATGAGCGTGGGTTTGAGCCACTAAACACGATTAAAAAACACCAACGCCAAAGCCCTATCTATCCGAGCGAGCGCACCATTAGCACAGAGCTTCTCTATAATAATTTAGGGCTTTTTGAGCGCCTCTTCCCCGCCTATTTACTCCTTGGATTCCTGACCCTCATTATCGCCTTGGGCGCGCTTTTTAAGCACACGCTCAACACGCCAAAAATCACCTCTTCGCTCTATTTTCTCGCGCTCATGCTCTTTGTTGCGCATACACTCGGACTCATTTTGCGCGCTTATGCGAGCGGACATGCCCCTTTTAGCGACACTTACGAATCGATGCTCTATATCTCATGGTCGGGCATGCTCGGGGCGATTCTCCTCTTTAGGCATTCGCTTTTTGCGCTTGCCGCGGGGATTTTAATCGCAGGAATCTTCCTTTTTAGCGCACATTTAAGCCACATCGACCCGCAAATTACTACACTCGTGCCGGTGCTCAAATCCTTTTGGCTCACGCTGCATGTCTCGGTCATTACCGCAAGCTATGGATTCTTCGGCATGGGGGCGTTTTTAGGCTTTTTTGTGCTTGGGCTTTTAATCTTAAAACCCCACACAAAAACCCCGCTAGAAACCAAAATCACGCGCCTCACGCAAATAAACGAAGCCTCGCTGATTTTGGGAATCACTCTACTTGTAATCGGAAATTTCCTCGGGGGAATCTGGGCGAATGAGAGCTGGGGACGCTACTGGGGCTGGGATCCCAAGGAGACATGGAGCTACATCTCGATTCTCATCTACGCGCTCATCTTGCACCTGCGACTTTTTGGCGTGCGCTTGTATGAATACTTCTTCGCACTTGCCTCCATGTGGGGATTTGGCTCGATTCTCATGACCTATTTTGGGGTGAATTTCTACCTTGCGGGGCTTCACTCCTATGCGCGAGGTGATAGGCTTCCGATTCCCGTATGGGTGGGAATCCTCACAATCTTTTTGCTACTTTTTAGCCTGCTCTCCTACATCAAAACAAAAAACAGAGGAATCGCATGAAACATCTTGGCAATACAAATCACGCGCCAACCTCCTTGCAACTATCTAGCGGATTCTAGCCTCCCTCTTTTTTGTAAGAGAGAGGCTGGAAAATCTATAGAGACTGCAGGATTCTTGGCTTTGAGAAAGCGTTTATGGCTCTTATCGCTCCTTTAAACTTCTCAACTTGCGCTAAAGCCGTATGTGCGCAGTTACTTTGAGCCAACTTTGATGTCCCTACGTCTTTAGTAAGAACATTCACGCAACCATGCTGGCAGAGACTTTTTTCTCCCCAAACATCGGGGTCATACCACGCACCTTCGCAAATTACAGCAACTTTCTCCTGCACAATATCGCTTACCAAAACGCCAGCCAAAATCTCGCCCCTGTCATTAAATACTCTCACAATATCGCCCGTAGCCAAACCGCGTTCTTTCGCATCTTTTGAGTTCATAAGTATAGGTTCTCTGCCACTGACCTCCGCGAAATTTCTAATGATGGAGTTATTTAGCTGAGAATGCAAACGATACCTAGAGTGAGGACTCACAACATGAAGCGGATACTTGCTAGCGATTTTTGAACCAAGCCATTCAAAAGGCTCATTCCAAGCAGGATGTCCGGGGCAATCGTCATAATTCATCTTGGCAATGGTCGGAGAATATATCTCTATTTTACCTGATGGAGTCCCTAGGCGATTCTTAGCTGGGTCTTTTCTAAAATCCGCTAAACGCGTATAGAGCTCGGTTTGAGGGTTATCTTGAGAGAATCGGGCGTAGCCTTTTTCTATAAATTCATCGAAACTAGGCATAGCGATACCTAATCCCTTCGCCTGCTCTGTCGCATCTGCATAGAACTCCTTCATCCAACCCAGCTCATCTTTCCCTTCGCTAAATACCTCTCTATACCCCCAACGCTCGCAAATTCGCTCGCAAATCCAAAAATCACTTTGGCTCTCGCCCATAGGCTTTATGATCGGTTTATTAGCCACGATATATTCTCCAGTCGAAGAGCTTTGATTAATATCGTAGCGTTCGACTTCTATCGCCACTGGTAGCACTATATCGCTAAAACGAGCTGTGCTCGTCCAATAAGGTTCAGCAGTTATGACGGTTTCGAATTTTCTCCACTGCTTTACTATGTTATTGACATCTTGATGGCGGGTAAATACCGAACCAGACGCCAAATATGCCACCCTCATATGTGGGAGTTTTATCTTTACACCATCATAATCGATCTCCTTACCTGGATTAGCCAAAGCCTCTATGGAACGAGAAGATGGAATGGTAACGTTTTTAGCATTTTTCCAAGGCGCACCGCCAACTTTATCGTATTTATCGCTAATACGAGTGCTTAAGCCTTTTAGCACAGGTGCGATTTTGTCGCTTGCTCCGCTTGAACCATAACCTAAACTAAATTCAAAACCTAAACCCTCTTTGCCTATGTGCCCCAGCATCGCATTAAGCGTTACTAAAGCCCAAAACGCCTGCTCGCCATGATGTGCTCTTTGCAATGCCCTGCCTATCAGAACCACAGTAGGCTCTTTGGCTAATTTTTCCGCGAAAGCTTTTATGTCTTTCTCACTTATGCCACAAATCTTACTCGCCCATGCAGCATCTTTGACAACCTTATCGGTAACACCTAAAAAGTAATCTCTAAATTTATTAAACCCAACCGTATACTTTTTGATAAATCCCTCGTCATAGAGCTTCGCGCTGAATAGGTGGTGGCACATGCCCAAAATCAGCGCAATGTCAGTATTTGGACGCACAATGACATTTTCCGAACCAAAATAACGCGCCGTATCATTTTCCATAACATTCACGCTAAATGTCTTTATTTTCGCTTTCTTAAGCTCTCTAATGCCAACGTAGCCATCGTGAGTCGGTGGTGTTGAGGAAATTTGATTCGTTACAAGCGGATCAGTCCCCCAAAACACGACATTTTTAGCATTTTTGATTATCGCCTTCCACTTCGTTGGAGTGTCATAAACCGCACTACTTCCTAACACATGGGGCATTATAACTAACCCGGCTCCAGTCGAATAATCCCCACTCTCTTCGACATATCCACCTAAAATTTTAAGCATTCTGTGTGCGACAGTTCGTCCCCAGCTAACCTTGCCGCTACCACCCCACCAGTAGCACTCCCCATAAATAGATTCCGCACCATATTTATCAAAGCTCTCTTTTAAAGCTTTTGCCGCTAAATCTAAGGCAACATCCCAACTAACGCGAACAAACTCCTCTTTGCCACGAAGTTCTGACTTTGCCGCACCCTTAGCTTTTAAATAGCTTTTTCTTACCATCGGATAAAGCACGCGGCTTTCGTTTTGAACACTATCGGGAAGAGAATAGTTCATCGTATTAGGGAATTTATCCCCCTCAAAATCACTCACTGAGACAATTCGTTCCGAATTTAAATTAGCATAAAACAGTCCGAAGCGATTTGCCCCGAAAACTTTCTTTCCATCAAATATCGTCTTGTTGATACTGCTAGTCTTGTCCGCTGCCAATGCCGTAGCACACAGTGCCGATGCCTTCAAAAAATTCCGTCTTTGCATGGAAACACCTCCTGATTATTGGTTTCTAGAATTATGTTGCAGATACTTGGTTATCAGAGCTAAATCACTCTCTTCTAACGTAACATAATTTGCACTGATCATACCTTGGATACTAGCTGGCCATTGATTGGCCGTGAAGCTTTGTGGTTCGTGTAATCTATGGCACGCCGAGCAGGTAATTTCGTAAAGCTCTTTTGCTTTTGCATAGAGTGGCTCTGCATCGTCCGTAACGGCGCTCTTATCTACTTCATAGACTCCCTCGCTCTCAAACCAAACTTCGCCATAATCATCTTCAATCTGCTTTAATTGTGTGAAATTTGTCGGATTCTCGGTATTAAACCTTACGAAGACTTCGGAGTTGCTTATGCTTCTTTGAAGCACGGCACGATAGCTATCGGCAACTACGCCAGAGATTTTGACGACTGCCTTATCGCCATTTACGCTTATCAGCTCCACGGGCGACAGGACTTCTGCTACACCTACAGGTTTAGCGTCCTTTGAAACGATAACGGCCTGTCTTAGATAGCTTTGAGCCAAACAGAGCGGACTAGCAAGGAGTAAAATCAACGAAGCGATTAATATTCTCATACAACCTCCTTTTTAGGTTGTCCTAGCTTCAAAAATGTATATTTAAAAAGCTAAAACTATACTTAAACCGCCCATTGTGCATGATAATCGGAATTTCACCACGCACAAAGAGTGGGGAATCTAAGCGCACTCCTCTTGGCATCCCCTTTCTTTTAGTTTTTTAAGAGATGGATTTGGATTTATTCCTCGCACCCTCCTCCTTGCCACTCTGTAGCAACGTCTCTAGCGGAGGTTTGAGCGTTTGCTGGGAATCCTTGCCCTTTTTGCTCTTTTTCTCTTCAAAGAGCAAATCCCATCTGGAAGGGGCATGTGTGAGATTGTCAAGGAGATTTTTTATTGCAATCTGCTCATCGATGTAGCGTTTCATCTCGCCACGCTCAATGGGCGTGCTCTCCATAGTCTCGTATTCGGACATACCCCACTCTTTGAGTTTGTCAGAGAGGTATTTGATAGTATCCTCCCACGCTTGTCTATGCTCAAAAGGATCGCCCTTATAGTTAAGAGGTGATCGATAGGAATCTCTTCGCATTTCCCTTAGGATTTGCGCGATGAATTGCTTCTGCACTCTGGGATCACTGTTATCCCCATATCGTATCCCCATATCGCTTCCACTGGTCATAAAGGTGTTCCATACCACCATGCTCACCTGTCTCGTAGCAATGAGTCCTTAACGCAGTCGTAATAGAGGCAAAAAATAAATGTGCATTCATAAGACGTTTCTTCTCCTCACTGTATCCCCTAGCTTTGATGTCCTTGCTGAACTGTAGCCAAAATTCTGAAAAAGTAAAGGGCTTCTCTTGCTCTTTGGATTCTTTGGGCTTTTTAAGGAATCGACACTCGCCGATTCCTCTGTTTTAGCACTCTTGTCGTTTATCTGTGTAAGCTGCTCTTTAAAGCCCTCTGATTCCTCCGCCTTTTTAGCATAAGGAGTGAAAAGCGTCCCAACTTGAGCTATGTTGTTTTGGATATTCATGGGGACTCCTTTTGGCAAAACATCAATTTGCAAGCAAAAAACATTCCACAAATTTTTATTTTAAGCGGGAATCGAGCTTCTAAAATCACAAGATACGTCCGACAATTACGGAGTTTTGCAGAGGTAGCGGATATAAACATGCGTTATATTTTGATATAATCGCGCCTAGCCAAATTTTGGCGAAAATTTTTTGTTGGAGGTTTTACATGAAACGACTTTTGATTGTGGCTCTGCTTCTTAGCGGCTCT
>JBQMYQ010000012.1:0-38693 GCA_052173415.1 Wolinella sp.
TTTCACGCAAGAGGAGATTAAAGACTTTGATAAGCAGTGCAAAGATGGAGATAGCCTTATTTGCGTTGGATTGGGTGAGTGCTATCTTTTGGGCATAAAGGGTCTTAGCAAAGATTATAAAAAGGCGAAATTCTACCTTGAGAAAGTATGTAAAAAGGGTAATGAAAAAGACGAGCTCTATTTAGGAGCTTGCACCAATCTTGGATTGCTGTATCACAATGGCGATTATCTTGAAGCAGCACCATACTTTGCAAAAGCTTGCGAGCTGGGTAAAAACCCCTTCTCCAGCGCACAAAATGTCCCCAAGCAAAGAGAAATATGGCAACGAGCTTGCAATATGTATTAAACTTTAAATAGCCCGCAAATAAACTCTACCCCTCTTTTTTACGCCTCGAGTGGCAATAGTGGCGCGCGAGTTGCTAATGCACGCTCTAATATGTAAAAATTTTTGATTTTAAAAGCGCAGAATTTGACGGATTTTGACTTTTTATTCGAGGATTTTTGCCTTTTCGTTATTCGCACAATCTCCAAAAGCCCCTCAAATACGATACTAAATTTATACCATATTGTTATCAATTGACAGTTTATAACGCTTTGGGATAGAGTTCCCCAAGCATTTAAAAAGTGCAATCAAACTTCAAGGAGCAATCAATGAAAATCAGCGCAAGAAATCAAATCGTAGGCAAGATTACTGAGCTAGAAAAGGGCGCAGTCAATAGCAAAGTCGCGATGACTCAAGGGGGTGAAAAGCTTGTCGCAATCATTACAAATGATGCTGTGCAAGCTCTTTCGCTCGCAGTGGGCATGGAAGTGAGCTTTATTTTTAAAGCGCAAAGTGTGCTCGTAGCCAAAGGAGCAAAGGGGCTCAAACTAAGCGCACGAAATCAAATTGCAGGCAAAGTTCGCGAGATTAAAGAAGGTGCGGTGAATTGCGAAGTGATTATCACTACAGCGACAGGAATCACGATTGTCGCGATCATCACTAAGGACGCGCAACACGAGCTTGCTGTAGCTAAGGGCGATGAGGTGCATGCGATTGTTAAGGCTTCCAGCATTCTTGTAGGAGTGAATTAATCCACTCAAGCTAAGCCCCGTGTATTCGGGGCTTGTAGGTCTTTTATCACCCGATTCCTGCGGGCGATTCTTGTATTGTATATTTTGTTTAGTTTTTGTACATATGAATGCTTTTATTTTGACATTGAAACTTCACGCATACGCGTTTTTAACTTCTTAATAACTTCCTCTGTGGCGCGATTTAAGGCGTTCATAATTGTGGGAATCTCAAGCTTTTCAATCGGCTCTTTATGCGCAATCACCCATGAATGCGCCTTTTGCCCCTCTCTTAGCGTGAATGCCATCTCAACATGAGCGACACTCTCTCTATCCAAAAGTTGCACTTCAAGGGCTAAAAGTTTGCTTTGTAACAGTGCGTCCATTTTCACGCCACTAAAAGGGGGCAAAATCACTTCAAGGCATGCGTTAGAAAACGCCTTTACAAGGAGCTTTTGCAACATCAAATGAGGAGATTGCGCCCATTTGTGCGATTGATAATAACCCACTACACCATCGTGATTCATATACGCGATTTCACTTCTTTGGGCTCGTCCAAGTGCGCTAGGAGTGGCGATTCCTAAGCGTTTATTAGAGAGACATTGTTCCTCCTTTAGAGGAAGCATTAGCTCATGATACGTGGGCGCGCTCGTTGTTTTGCCGATACAGCCGCTAAGAAATACGCACGCGCACGCAAAAAGTAGAAGCTTTTTCATTCTCCGGGTCCTTTGGGCGAAATTTTTTCATCAAACAAAAAATTATAGGGTGAGGTCTTGAGTTCGTTTATTAGCTCCTTTCCCTCACTGATTGCACTTTCTGTTTCGTTTAGCAACACCTCACTTTGTCTTAAAAGTGGCATGAGCGTGCTTTTTAGCTCCTCTTTAACTTCGCCGATTCCACGAAGCTCTTTGGTTACATTTTCCAGCATCTTAAATGCTCGTGTGCCCGATTCCGCCATTAGTTCGCTCGTATTTAGTAGCGTTTGAAGTTGGCTACTACTACGGGCTAAATGCGCCAAAAGCACATCAGTGGAGCCAAGAATCGAGTCGATTCTCTGAATATTCTCCTCTTTTAAAAGTTCATTAAATCGCTCAAGCGCGCTTTGTGTGCTCTGAGCCAGCTGCTCTGCGCCCCCACTCACGCGCTCAAGAAGCGTCGCCCCAAGGGGAAGCTCTGCTCGCTCGCTAGGGTCAAAAAGTGGTGCATTTGTGCTTTTTTGCTTAATGGCAATGTAGCTGAGACCGCTTAGACCCTGCGCCTCCACTACAGCATAGGAATCGCGCCGAATAGGGATCTCCTTTTGTATCCACAGCTCGATTTCGACCATCTCTTGGTGCTCTTTAGAGAAGCGAAAATCCTGCACAAATCCCACATTAATCCCACGGAATCGCACGGGAGTTCTCTGTTTGATCCCACTATCAAGCTCTTGTGCGAGGATATAATAGGGGCGATACGCCTCTTTACTCTCCCCATAACGCCCAATCCACCAAATAAAAAGTGCCATCAAAATAGTGCAAAAGAGGAAAAATCCCCCGATAAGTGTGTAGCTTATGCGGTTTTCCATAATTTGCCTCCCCGATTTGTCGAATAAAACTCCCTAAGCTCAGGGAAATCCCGCGATTGTAGCTCTTGAAGTGTTCCCTCCATGAGCACTTTTTGCTGATGCAAAATGACAAATCGATCCATTGTGTCCATGACAGTATCTAGGTCGTGCGTTACCATGACGACGGTGATTCCCAGCGTATCTCTAAGCTCTAAAATCAGGCGGTCAAATCGCTCCGCACTCCGCGGATCTAGCCCGCTTGTGGGTTCATCTAAAAAGAGAATATTCGGACTAAGCACCAAAGCCCTCGCCAGAGCCGCGCGTTTTTTCATTCCACCACTAAGCTCGCTAGGATAGAGTTGTGCGGAGTGACTGGGAAGCCCCACACGGTGGATCCACATCATTGCAATACTCTCAATCACATCAGGCGGATAGTGCGAATACTCTTTCAAAAGAAGCGAGACGTTTTCCAGCACATTTAGTGAGGAGAATAGCGCACCAAATTGAAAGAGGATTCCCCATTTTAGGCGCATTTTCGCACTCTCTTGTGCAGAGAGCTTCCAGATATCCGTGCCCTCAATTTTAATGGTTCCGCTACTTGGGATTTTAAGCAAAATCATCACGCGCATGAGCGTGGATTTGCCACTCCCACTCCCACCCAAAATCCCATAAATCTCGCCTTCATTCACATTTAGCGAAATGCGATCGTGAATGAGCTGCCCCTCATAATGGGTGCTAAGATTCCTCACTTCGATCAAACTCATAGGCTAAACTCCGTAAGAATTACCGAAAATGCGGCGTTTAGCGCGATGACCCAAAAGATTGCATTCACGACACTGATGGTAGTGTAGCGACCGACACTCTCGGTGCTGCTTGTGATTTGGAATCCGCGGAAACAGCCGATGAGTGCGATGATTGCGCCATAGAAGGGGGCTTTGATGATCCCAGCCCAAAAGTGCCTAATTTCGACCATCTCGTAGAATCGCTCCAGATATTGCGCGGAGCTAATCCCTAAGTAGGAGTTGATGATGAGCATTTCGCCCGCGATTCCTGTGAGGTTAGCGAAGAAAATGACAAAGGGCATGGCGATGATGAGTGCGATAATTCGCGGGATCACAAGGAATATATGAGGATTAAAATTCATCGTTTGCATCGCCTCTAGCTCCTCTGTGATATTCATCACGCCGATTTGCGCGGTGTAGGAGGATGCGTTGCGCCCTGCTAGGACGATCGCGGTAATCACGGGGGCTAATTCGCGCAGGGTGAGCATCGCGGTCATCTCAATGACAATCAAAGAAGCTCCAAATTTCTCAAGCTGGAGTGCGCCCTGATAAGCCATAACGATTCCCACGAGAAATGAGGTAAGTGCGATGATTGGGATCGCTTTAATACCCGATTCCTCAATATGAAAAAGCATGGCTTTGAGGCGAAAAAGGTGCGGGTGTCTAAGGAGATAAAAAAGTGCAGAAAGCACCTCACCAACGAAGCTACAAAAGAGCACGAGCGTATGAGCATAGGAGTATAACAGCGAGCGGAGCGTTTTGGAAGCTGATTTGAGCTTATCGGTGTGGCGATGGCTACTTTGATGGGCGTTTTTAAGGATATGGGCGAGTTTTTCAGGAATCTCGCTGAGTTCGCATGGTTTTTGTGGAGTGTTTGCCCGCTCGCAAAGCTCTAGGAGTAGCACCGCCGCGGCATAATCAAGCGATGAGACGTGCTTGAGTGAAATATTTGTGAGACTTTTGTCCTCAAGTAGCGTAAAAAGGCTTGCGATGAGCTCTTTGGGAAGCTCATAATCCCAGCTTCCATAGAGCAGGACTCGTCGATTCGCTCCGTTTTCTTGCACTTCAAAGCGGGGGCTATGGGAATCGTTTCTTATCAAAAGGGACTCCAAATCGGTAAAATCAGGCAACATAATTAATTTTATTCACAAAAGATAAAGAGCAACTTTTATAAGCGATTAAAAAGCGATGAAGAGGCGCAAAGGCGAAGTGGTGGCTTGAGGCGGAATCGAACCACCGACACGGGGATTTTCAGTCCCCTGCTCTACCGACTGAGCTATCAAGCCAAAACAGACAAAAAGAAGCGCAATTATACAGAAGCTCGTTAAAATCGAGCTTAAGAGCGCGCGTATTCTTGGAATCGCTCGCCGCGCTCCTTGTATGAGCTAAATTGATCCAAGCTTGCCGCTGCGGGTGAGAGGAGCGCGACTTCGCCTATCTTTAGCTCCGTTTTGATTTTTTCCACGGCGGTTTTTAGGGTGTTGCAGATTTCGCAAGGGATTTTGGATTCCTCGCAAAAGGTGGCGATTTTCTGGGCATTGCTTCCGATTGCATAGACATTTGCTCGAAGATTTTTAAGTCTTTCAAAAAGCGGCGAAAGATCCGCACCCTTATCATCGCCGCCGAGGATTATGCGGATTCCCATGTTTTGATAGCGTTTGAGAGCCGCGATACTCGCATCGACATTGGTAGCTTTGCTATCATCGACCCACAGCCGATTTGCCGAATCAAAAAACTCAAAAAGCTTGTGCGCGCCGATTTTAAAGCTATTGATAGAATCGTAGGGAATCTCTCCATAGAGGATCTTATAAGCACTAAGTGCGAGCAGGGAATCGAGCAAAAAAGGCTCTTTGAAAGCGATTTTTTCCACGGCGATTCCCATGATTTGCGCTAAATGACGGGAATCCTCATAGCCGATGAGTTCGCATGAAGTGGGTGTGTTTAGAAATTGCTTTGGCACGATTGCAATTTCCTTATCTCTCATCATCTTAAGCGGCTTTAATTTTGCTTCCACGTAGGCTTCATAGCTCCCATGCCACGAGATATGATCCTCGCTGAGCGGAAGCAGGAGATAGAGATTAGGGCGGGCAAAGCGCGTGTAATGGAGCGTGAAGGAGCTCGTCTCAAGAATCCACATGCTCGCGCGCTCATCTAGCTCAGCAAGCGGTGTGCCGATATTCCCGCCACATTGCGCACCCTTTGGAGCGAGCAGGTGGGCGAGCATTTCCGTGGTCGTGGTTTTGCCGTTTGTGCCGCTAATCCAAATGCTAAAGGGCATGGAAGCGGCGAAGACATCGTATTCGCTGATGAGATTTTTGGCTTGCAAAATAAGCGGGTGATTTGGGGGAATCCCCGGTGTAGCGACTTCAAGTTCGCTATTTTGCGCGCTAAAATGGCGCGGATTTAGGAGGCGATTCCCAAGCTCATCAGAGGAATCCTCGCTAAAACAATCATCATAAATATCACACGGCGCAAGTCGCCTTGCAAGGGCTTTGTTGGTCTTTCCATAGCCAAAGAGAGAGATTTTCATTATCGCACTTTTAGGCTTAGGAGCGCGATGATGTTACTCATGAGCGCGATGATCCAAAAGCGCACAATGATTTTGGTCTCTGCTAGTCCCTTGACCTCGAAATGATGATGAATTGGTGCCATGAGGAAGATCCGCTTGCCACGCATTTTGTAGCTTCCGATTTGCAAAATCACCGAGATGGTCTCGACTACAAAAATCGAGCCGATCAAAAAAAGCAGAAATTCACTCTTTGAAATAATCGCCATATATGCGATGAATGCGCCGATTGAGAGGCTTCCGCTATCGCCCATGAAGACCTGCGCAGGGTGGCAATTAAACCACAAAAACCCAATGAGCGAGCCTGCAAGTGCGGAAGAGATAATGACAACCTCGCCGCTTTCGCTGATTTTTGGTAGCAAAAGATAGGAGCTAAGCCCCGCGTGCCCCGTGACATAGACGAGCACGGAGAGGCTAACAAGCGCATAGACCGAGGGCACGGTCGCTAATCCGTCCAGTCCATCGGTAATATTCACGGCATTGCTTGTGGAGATAAACACAGCAATCCAAAAGAGCGGGGCTATGATTCCCATAATTGCGATGGGATTCTTGTAAAAGGGCAAGTAGAGCTCGCTATTTAGCCCGAATTTGTAGAGCAAGAGGCTAATCACCGTGCTTGCGAGGATCAAATAGAGCATTTTGGCGCGCGAGCTAAGCCCTGCGTTGCTGTGATTTAGCACTTTGACCAAATCATCTCTAAGTCCGATGAGCGTGAAAAAAACAAGCGTAAGAAGTGCGCAGATTACATATACATTGCCCAATCTTGCGCACAAAAGCGCGGCGATGAGTGTGGAGCTTACGAAGATGATTCCGCCCATGGTCGGGGTGTTTATTTTGTTGTGATGAGCCTTGGGTGCGAATTCTGAAATAGGCTGTGAGGCGCACCTTTTTCGTGTCCATTCAATAAATCGCGGCATTAAAAGGAGTGTGAGGCAAAATGCGACAAAAAACGCCACGCCTGCGCGAAAAGTGATGTATTGAAAGAGGTTGATTCCTAAGCTTGTGTAGAGATAGTAGAGCATGAGGCGTTTTATCCTTATTTTAGGGGGTAAGAGAGGGGAAAAATGAATGAAAACTTTGCTAGGATTTTAACGCTCGAAAACTTAAATAAGGATTCTTGTTTACATGGCGCAAAAGACCGTTTTAATCATCACTGATGGCATTGGACATAAGCCAGATTCCCCGCATAACGCCTTTTTCCTTGCAAAAAAGCCCACTTACGATTTTTTGTTTAAAAATATTCCCCACGCGCTTTTGAAAACGCATGGCATGAGCGTGGGATTGCCTGAGGGGCAGATGGGGAATAGCGAAGTGGGGCATATGAGTTTAGGAAGCGGGCAGGTGCTTTATCAGGATTTAGTCAAGATTTCGCGTGCTTTAAAAGAGGATTCTCTTGCGCAAAATCCGTGTTTGCGCGAGTTTATAGAGGGTAAAAAGCTCATTCATTTAGCCGGACTTATTAGCGATGGGGGTGTGCATTCGCACATTGAGCACATTATAGGAATCGCGACACTTTTAGAACGATTAGGACTCAAAGTTGCGCTGCATTTAATCACCGATGGGCGAGATGTTTCTCCGACTTCCGCGCCACATTTTGTCGAGCAGATTTTGGGAATTGTGAATGAAAATATCCGCATAGCGAGCGTGAGCGGGCGATATTACGCAATGGATAGGGATCAGCGCTGGGAGCGCATAGAGCAGGCGTGGTGCGTTATAATCCGCGGGGAGGGGCGCACGAATTTGACGCCGCTTGAGTATATAAATGCGCAGTATAAGGCGGGAATCACCGATGAGTTCATCAAGCCTGCGAGCTTTGGAAATTACGCGGGGGCAGGCGATTGCGAGGGGTTTATTTTTGCGAATTTTAGGAGTGATCGGGCGCGCGAGATTACAAAAAGTATTGGCGCGAGCGAGTTTGATGGCTTTGAGCGTGGCGAATTTGCACCCCTGCCGGTGCTTTGCATGACGCCTTATGATGACTCTTTTGATTTCCCGATTCTATTCCCCAAAGAGAAGGTCGAGCCTACGCTAGCGCAGATTATCTCGCAAGCGGGACTTCGCCAGCTCCATACCGCTGAGACGGAGAAATATGCGCATGTTACGTTCTTTTTCAACGGAGGAATCGAGACACCTTGGGAGGGCGAGCGTCGTGTGCTTGTTAAAAGCCCCAGCGTGGCGACGTATGATTTGCAGCCTGAAATGAGTGCGCATGAGGTGGGCGAGGCGGTTATTGCGGGAATACGCGAGGGGTTTGATTTTATCGTGGTGAATTTTGCAAATGGCGATATGGTCGGGCACACGGGGAATATTGAGGCAGCGACTAAAGCGGTTGAGGCGGTGGATTGTGAGCTTGGGCGCATTTTTGAGGAATCGAGCGCGCGTGATTACGCGGTGATTCTCACAAGCGATCACGGGAATTGCGAGGAGATGCGCGATGAGGCGGGGAACATGCTCACAAACCACACAGTGGGCGATGTTTGGTGCTTTGTAAGCGCAAAAGGCGTGGATAAAATCCATGAGGGCACACTGAGCAACATTGCTCCAAGTGTGCTAAAACTTATGGGCTTACCGATTCCTAAAGAGATGAACGAGCCGCTATTTTAGGCATAAGCAGGGATTCCCTGTGCCTTTGCGTGTCTGTTCAAACAGATTTGACTTCGCGTATTTTGGGGCGAGGCGGATTAATGTCTTTTCTCTAAAGCTCCTCCTCACCCAGTGCCTCGCGCTCATCTTGCAATTTTTCACCCCTTTTTCTCGCACGCACGAGAATCGGCGAGCCCTCAAAATCAAAATGCTCCCGCAAGAAATTCACAATGTAGCGTTTGTAGCTGAAATGGAGCGATTTTGGGCGGTTCATCACGAGTGAGAGTTGCGGCGGGCGCACGCTATATTGCGTCGCGTAGTAGATTTTCACAAGCTTCCCATGATCGCTTGGGAGCGCGTGACGTGCAGTGGCTTCGCTGATGGTTTTGTTGAGAATCGCCGTAGGGAGGCGGCGCGAGAAATTTTCATATACTTGGAGGATTTTCTCCTTGAGCTGCTTAATGTGCCGTCCATTTTGCGCTGAAACACATAAAAGCGGCGCGTGATCGAGGTATTTGAAGCGACGTTTAAACTCCTCTGTGATGGCTTTAAATTCGCGATTCCTGATGTCCCATTTGTTAAAAACCACAATAACGCCCAGAGAAAATTTATCAACGAGCCCGCCGATTTTCTCATCTAAATCCGCAAAATCGCTCGAGGAATCAAGCACCAAAAGGGCGATATGAGCGCGCTCTAACACACTTTTGGTGCGTGCTAATGCGTATTTTTCGATTCCCTCAATCTTGCCTCGCCTGCGGATTCCCGCAGTATCGACAAAAAGCACGCGCTTGCCGTTAATCTCAATCTCCTCATCGACTGGATCAATCGTCGTCCCCGCCACGTTTGAGACTACGGAGCGTTCGCTTCCTAAGAGCGCGTTAAGTAGCGAGCTTTTTCCGACATTAACTTTGCCAATGATTCCCACGCGAATTTCGCTAGGCTCATCATTCTCTGGTGTGCCCTCATCTAAAGAAGCGATATAGGAATCAAAATCTTCTTCGGATTCCTCGCTCACGCCCTGTTCTCGTAGCCCCAAAGCATTCGCCATAAGCTCAATAAGGTGGGCGATTCCCCGATTGTGCGAGACGGAGATGAAGAGCATTTCTTTTGCGCCAAAATGCGAAAATTCCCAGCCTCGCTCCTTTTCTTTATCGTTATCAATTTTATTGACGATGAGAAAGAGCGTCTTATTTCTGCGCTGCAAATCCCTAAAAATCGCAATATCATCATCTTGTGGAGGCATTTTCCCATCGACAAGATAGAGCACCAAATCCGCCTCTTGCGCGGCATTTAGGGCAAAATCACGCACCTTGCCAAAGAGCTCCGATTCCTCGTGCTCGATTCCGCCCGTGTCTAAGAGCTGCACCTCCTCGCCAAAAAGCTCCATGCTGCGTCGCTTAATATCCCGCGTCGTGCCCGAAACATCGGAAGTAATCGCGAGTCTCTCCTTGATGAGGCGATTAAACAGCGAGCTTTTTCCGACATTGGGCTTCCCGATGATGGCGATCGTTTTCATAATTGTGTGGGCTCTCTTTTGTGGGGTGTGTTTTTGTATAATGGACAAAACAGAGGCGGGAATCATAGCCCGATTCAACTAAATTTAAAGCAAGTGCCATGCGTAAAATGATCTTCTGGTTGCTATTTTTTGGTGCGATTCCCATAGGGTTTGCCCATAGTGCGTTTGTAAAATTACCCCCCAAAGAGGGCGTGCATAAGAGCATTAAAGAGGGCGAGGCAAGGATTTTTGAGCACAAGGGCGCTATGTGGCTGAAGCTTGAAAGCACGTCGCTCAGGCGATTTAGCAAGGGAATCCTAGAGGGAGATGAGGAGCAGGAGAGTGGCTTTGAGAGTGCGCTAAGCTCGCTATCTATCAGAACACAACAGGGCAAAATCCGCTACTACCACCACGTGCATCAGATGGTATTTAGGCCAAATACGCAACGCCACAGGCTAAAAAGCGTCGGGGCGTATCTCTATCGGATCGTAGATGAGGGGGCAATTCCTATGCTTTCTCGCTGCACGCTTTTTTCCCTAAACAGACCCGCGACACTTTTTGGAGAGGGCGATTCCCCCACCGCGCCTAAAATTCGAGGAATCGCTCCTGATTCTGAGCTGTTATTAGAGTGCCCGCTGGAATAGTGTCTCAAAAAAGATGCATTTGTTTTGAAATTTTTAGCTAAATAAGCCTGTATCTAGCCATAAATAGCAAATAAATTTGTCTTTTTGCGAGGAATCCTCGCCCAAGGGGAACGCTCACAAAATGTGCTCAAAAATTACAAACGATTCCCCTACTTACGTCAAAGGCGCATTCTTAGGAGTTTTGCAATTTGGAGCAATCCTTGCAGAGAGCGAAGATCCGCATGTCGTGGCTGACGATTTTCACGCCATGCTGCTTAGCGATCTTCTCTTGGAGCTCCTCCATCTCTTCGTTGTAAAATTCGATGATTTTCCCGCAATCAATGCAAACAATGTGGTCGTGGTGCGTGCCACCTGCGATTTCGTATTTTTTGCCACTTTTATCCACTTCGATGGACTGCACGAAGCCTTCCTTCTCCAAAAAGCCCAAAATACGATAGATCGAGGAGATACTCGCGCCTTTGTAATTCTCTTTAGCGAGCATGAGAATATCCTCAGGGCTCAAATGTCCGCCATTTTCGTAGAGGATTTTTAAGATAAATTCACGCTGCTTGGAATTTTTTAGACCATTTTTGCGGATGGAAAGTCTCAAGCGGTCATAAATGGTGTCTAGACTCTCTTTTTTTGCTCTCATGGTAACCTCCCTTTTAATTTTTGCACCATAGTAGCAGATTTTATCAATAGTGACAATGCAACAGGGTTTCATTTTAAATATTTCGTCTAATTTTAGTAATCATTTCTATTATTGACAAAACAGGGCAGAATTTATTATACTTGCAGAACAGATTTAAACAATAAGAATTAGTCTTATTTATTTTGGATTAAAAAGGAAAAGCAGATGTCAGTTTTGGTCGTCGGAGGAGATGAGATTACCCCCATCAAGGCGGTGCTGGAGAATCTAGGATGTAAGGATATTACCCACTGGGATGGTCGCAGAGAGAGTGTCAATCGCAAAAATATTCCGCAAAATACTGATTGTCTCGTGCTTTTGACGAATTTCCTTAATCATAATACGATGAAGAAATTCCGCGGTGAAGCCAAGAAGCGAAATATCCCCGTAGTCTGTTCCAAGAGGAGCGTGAGTTGCCTATATTGCGAGTATTGCAAGATATTTGGCGAGGTCGCGATGGAAAATTGCCCGATGGATTCCTTTGAGTAAAACTCCCTGCCTTAAGCTTTTTGCTCTATAATCATCGCAAAAATTATAAGGAGTTTTTATGTATGACGTAGTTGTTGTCGGTGGTGGTCCTGCCGGGCTTAGTGCGGCTCTTACGCTTGCTTCTACCAAGGGAGCGAAAGGCTGGGAATCGCTTGAGGTTTTGGTGATTGACAATCAAAAGTCTGATTTTTTGAAAGCCGAGCTTTACAATGTCCCGTTTCTGCCCAAGGGAATCTCAGGAAAAGATGCGCTAGAGATGCTCTCAAAACAGCTTTTGGACTATTCAAATGCCAAGATTACGCACGATGAGATTGTCGAGATTTCGGGGAAAAAGGGCGCATTCACGCTTAAGGGCACGTCTCAAAATTACGAGACTAAATATGTCATTATCGCTACGGGCGCGCATGGTTTTACCATTAAGGGCACGAAAGCCACTCCGATTCCCCACACAAAAATGCCTAGAGAGGGCATGAGTGCGCTCGCGCTTAAAGGGCGCAATCTCATCGAGGAAGGAATCTACGCCGCAGGGCTTCTAGCGGGCGAGACGACGATGTTTGCGTGCGCTTCTGGCTCAGGCGTGGAGAGTGCGTGTGCGATTTTTAGCGACCTTAAAGAAAAGGTTACAATTCTTCACGATTCGCCCGGGACACGCTCCTAGCGCCCAGCGATCGGGAATATAAGCTCGAACTCCGTCCATTCTGCAGGGTTTATGAGCGCGATGGAGGCGTTGAAATCTTTATTTAAAATTCTCTTAACCAGAGATAGCCCGATTCCCATACTTTCTCGCTCCTTGCGCGTGGAGTAGTGGGGGTCAAAAATCCGTTCCCGCGCCTCTTCACTCACTCCCTCGCCATTGTCCATGATAAGCACGCGCGCTTGATTCCCGATTCTTGTGAGCTTGATGCGGATCTCCATGAGAAACTTCCCTTTCGCTTTACTCTTGTTTAAGAGCGCGTCTTGAGCGTTGGAAATTAAATTTAAGAATACCTGAATAAGCTCATTTTGCTTCCCTTTCACCAAAAAAGTCTCATCGCATTCAAAGTGCATTCTGATCTCTTGCATACGTATTTGTGGCTCTGCGATTTTTAGGGAATCAGCGATAATTTTCCCGAGCTCCAAAGTGTGCGTGAGCTGATCATCTTTATAAAAATTACGAAAATCCTCAATCGTCTGCGAAAGATAATCCACATGGCGTGAAACATTTTGGCCCATTTCCTTTAGATACTCTTGCGTAATTTCATTGAAATGATATGCCTCAAGAAGATCCTGTGCCATGAGCTTTATGGAGCTTAATGGCTGTCGCCACTGATGTGTGATCGCCCCGATCATCTCGCCCATGCGTATCATTTTGTTGCGCTCTGCTTCTCTTATGTGCTCCGATTCCTCGCTGGCGGCAAGGTTTAGGATTATAAATTCCCCCTCTTCCGTGTGTAGGCTCGATTCTACGATTCCCTCTTTTGGAGATTGACCAAGCCTCTCCCCGAAGAATCGAGCAAAAAGAGCCGCCCCCTCATGCGCCTTTACTTGAGTGATTCCGAGCAGTTTGCGCGCTTTTTTATTGAGATGAACACACTCAACATACGCACCTCTCGCATCTACACGAAAGATTGCTTTGGGCTCATCATGGGAATCAAAAAGCTGATAATGGAGCGATTCCTCCTCGCTCTTTTGAGGTTTCATCAACAACTCCTTCGTTTTTTAAGACAAAATAATTATAATCTAAACATTCTAGTTGTGCTGATATTCTGTTTAGTTTATCCATTCAATAAAACACTTTAGGTAGTTTATTATGTTTAGCGAACACGTTTTTGATTACCTTAAGGATATTAAGGTGCTTTTGGTTGAAGATGACGCGGATTTGCGTGCGAGCATTGAGCGTCCGCTAAAGCGCAGGTGCAAGGCTCTTTATTGCGCCGCTAATGGCAAGGAGGGGCTTGAGCTATTTCGCGAGAAGCGCCCGCATATCGTCATCACGGACATTAATCTTCCAAAGCTCAACGGGCTTGAGATGATTAAGGAGATTAAAACCGAGCAAGAAGAGGTCTCAATCATTATAATTACCGCCTTTGGAAGCGAGGAAAATCTCGTCCGCTCCTTTGATAATGGCGCATGCTCGCTCCTAAAAAAGCCCATCGATTTGGACGAACTTTTCATGCTCCTGCTCGCCAATGCCAAAAAGTATCGCCAAGAGGGCGTGATTCCCATCAATAATGACTTTAGCTTCCACACTCGCACGCAGCTACTCTATCATGGGAATCGGAGCGTGGATCTCACCAAAAAAGAGACCAAAATCCTGAGCCTACTTATCACAAATCGCGGGAATCCCGTCTCTTATGAGGAGTTTCAGCGCGCCGTTTGGGGCGAGATTCCCATGACGCTTGATGCCCTGCGCATGCACATTAATAGCATTCGCAAGAAGAGCTTTCAGGGAATCGTAAAAAACTTCTCGGGCGTGGGCTATCGCCTTTATTGCGTCCATGACGAGCGAGCCTAAGGGCTTTATGCGATGTATGAAAAAGAGCTAGCTGCACTGCGCGCCTCCTCGCGATTCCGCGAGCGGGTTCTCTTTAGCTCGCAACTTTTGGATTTTGCCTCCAATGATTACCTCTCCCTTTCTACAAATCAAAAGCTCCTGCGCAAGGCTTTTAAGCGCGTTCAACGCCTCATGTATCATTCGCCCAAAGCCTCCATGCTTGTGAATGGATATTCGCCCTTGCATGCGGAGTTTGAGGAGTATCTGAGTGCGATTAATGGCTTTCCCGCAGGTGTGCTTTTTGGGAGCGGATTCCTAGCGAATCTCGCGCTCATCGAGTCGCTTATCCGCCCTAACGACCATCTTTTTATGGACGCGGATTATCATGCCAGCGGGAAATTTGGCGCACGGGTTTTGGGGAATCGCGTTACATTTTTTCGCCACGATGACCCCGAGCACCTGCGCGAGCTCATCGCCAAAGTCGCTCCCAGAGGGCGCATTATTATTGCCATTGAAGGGGTGTATTCCATGAGCGGGAGGATTGCCAAAGCGGAATTTGCACACATTGCCGATTCGCTTGAGGCTCTGCTGATTGTCGATGAAGCGCATAGTAGTGGGACGATTGGCGAGCATCTTTTGGGCTACTTTGAGTATCACAACCTCCTACGCCAGCGCAATTACATCAAATTAGGCACGCTTAGTAAAGCGTATGCGAGCTATGGCGCGTATGTCCTCGCCTCGCGCGAGGTGGTCGCCTTTTTGGAGAATCGTGCCAAAAGCCTTATCTACACGACGGCACTCTCTTTGCTTGATACGGCGTTAGCGTATGTGAATGCGCGCTATATCTATAAGCACGCTGCCAAGCTCGCGCTAGAGCTCTCAGAGCGTCAAGAGATTGCAGGCAGGATTCTCAAGCTTACGCTTAAAACGCCGATTGTTGCGTATGAGATTCCCGATACAAAGGAGCTTTTGCGTGTAGCACATCGTCTCAAAGAGGAGGGATTCCTCGTGGGGGCTATTCGCAAGCCTACCGTGGAGATTCCCATGCTGCGTCTTATTTTGCGCTGCGGGAATCCCAAAAAGGAGCTCAAAAAGCTCTGCAAACTCATCATTAATGAGCGTCAAACATGAAATATTTTCTTGCCATTTTGTTCGCGATCGCCCTCTCTGTGGGGATTTTCCTCGCGCATTTGTATAACGACATTCGCTTTGAGCTTGATAAGTTGATCCATTATGAGCCACCCATAACGACACAGTTTTTGGATCGTAAAGGGCGACTGGTCGCAAATCTCTTTGATGAAGAGTTTCGATTTTACGCGCCTTATAGCGAGATTCCCGCACGGGTCATCGAGGCACTTTTAGCCGTGGAGGATACGCTATTTTTTGAGCATTCAGGGGTGAATCTCGATGCCATTTCTCGCGCGATGGTGAAGAATATCAAGAGCGGACGCTACATTGAGGGTGGGAGCACGATCACGCAGCAACTCATCAAAAATATCGCGCTCACTCGGGAGAAGCGCATTGATCGTAAGATAAAAGAGGCTCTTTTGGCGATTCGGCTTGAGAATGTCTTATCCAAAGAGGAGATTTTGGAACGCTATTTAAATCATACCTTTTTTGGGCATGGGTATCACGGGATTAAGACTGCTGCGAGGGGCTATTTTAAAAAAGAGATGGATCGATTGAGTCTCAAAGAGGTTGCGATTCTTGTTGGATTGCCCCGTGCGCCCAGCTTCTATGACCCGACGAAAAATCTTGAATTCTCGCTCGGACGGGCAAATAACATTTTGCAACGCATGCATACACTGGGCTGGATTACTAATGAGGAGCTGAGCAGTTCTTTGAGCGAGATTCCCACCATTTACAATGAGACACTTACACAAAATAGCGCGCCCTATGCTGTAGATGAGGCGATTAGGGAGCTTAAGGGAGTCGATGATCTGCGACAAGGGGGCTATACGATTACGCTAAATATCGATTTGGATTATCAGGAGATTGCGCAAGATGCGCTTCTTTATGGGTATGAGGGTATCAAATCACGCCACAAAACGGACGATTTTGATACGCTTAATGGCGCGATGGTTGTGCTTGAGAATCGCACGGGCAGGATTCTTGCGCTTGTTGGAGGAATCGATCACAAGCAAAGTAGCTTTAATCGCGCTACGCAGGCAAAAAGGCAGCCCGGAAGTAGCTTTAAGCCCTTTATTTTTCAGAGTGCGCTTGATTTAGGATATGCGACGAATTCGCCGCTAGCAGACATTGCGCGCACGTATGAATATACTGTCAACAACAAAGGTAAGCTGTGGCAGCCTAAAAATTATAGCAACACTTTCAATGGAATCGTCCCGCTTAAGCAGGCTTTAGTTAAGTCGCTCAACCTCGCGACGATCAATCTTGTCGAGGAGATAGGCTTTGAGCGTATCTATCGTCAAAGCCTGAATTATGGCTTTCATAGCATCCCTAAAGATCTCTCCATTGCGCTAGGGAGTTTTGGTGTCTCGCCTTTGGAGTTGGGGCGCGCATATACGGTATTTTCAAACAAAGGGGCGCTGATGAGTCCGAGGCTTATTGATAGCATTCAGGATTATCAGGGCAGAGTGGCGAAGTTTGATGGGGAATCTAAGCGTATCACATCAGAAGAGCAGAGTTTTCTCATGGTCGATATTCTGCGCGATGTGGTCAATAAAGGGACGGGTCGCAGGGCACGCGTCGCGGGAATCGAGCTTGCCGGCAAGACGGGCTCGACCAATGAAAACGTCGATGCGTGGTTTTGCGGCTTTAGCCCGACGATTGAAGCGGTGGTCTGGTATGGGCGTGATGATAATACGCCTATTGGGGCGAATGAGACGGGTGGAGTGGCGGCTGCACCGGCGTTTAGGTATTTTTTTGATCAGCTTTTAAAGATTGAGCCGGGAATCAAGCGTGAATTTGACATCCCTAAAGGGGTGCATCGCGTGCTAAAAGATGGCGAACTCTACTACTACACGGATCAATCAAAACCCAAAGAGGAAGCCCCCAGCACGCAAGAGGATCATCTCATTTTCTAACGTTGGAATGTGGGAATCTTCCCTAGGATTCCTCTTAGATTCCCATAAGATTCCCCCCCACAATGATCTGAGGGTTCAAAAGCCCTTGATTGCGAGGAATCTGCAAGAGATTTTGTGCAGGGTTTTAGCACATGATTGCGTGAAATTTTTTGAGATTCCTCTTAGATTCCTGTGGCTTAAACTCCTGCTATAATCAGCGCACAAAAAGGAGGGGCACATGAGAGAGCTGGTTCGAACGCTTTTGCGCCGATATGTTGTGCTGATGATCTCTCTTGTGTCGCTTTTTTGCCTCTCTTATGCGACACTTCAGCTTGCCATATCCAAACAGCGCAACGACGCCTATCTTGTGAATATCAGCGGGAAGCAGCGCATGCTTGCACAGCGGATTGTCTCACTCGCGCAAAATATCCTCTCTCAGGAGCTTTTAATGCGGGAATCGCACTTCTTGCGCGAAGAGTTGAAGCTTGCTTTGCAGGAGTTTAGGGGGATTCATCGAAGTCTTAGCAAGCAGGCATTGGAGCGACCTAAGCTCTCTTTTAAAGAGCACTCTCCACTCTATGAGGTCTATTTTGGTTCATGGGATCTTGCCCTCAAAGTGGATCAATTCCTTGGAATCGGGGATCTTTTCCTCTATAGCGAACTTTTGGAGGAATCGTTGCGTCTAAGCCACGAACTCATGGAGATTTGGGAGGGGAAAGCGGGGCTTTTTGGTGTGCTTGAGCTTTGTGTGCTGACCTTTCAGCTTGAGAGCGAGCGACATTTAGACACGCTTCAAGAGATTGCACTTGTGCTATTTGTGCTTATTTTGCTTGTTTTGGGGATTTTGGGTTTTTTGGCTATTCGCCCTGCGCTTCATTATAGGCGCACCTTAGAGGAATCTGCTCCACAGTGTGATGATGATTACGCTCATCAGCCCGGCGAAAAATCCTGCGAGCGCGTCATCGCCCACCACGCCGATTCCCCCGCGGACATTTTGATCGACTCGTCCGATCATTGAGGGCTTCCAAATATCAAATACTCGAAAAAGTAGCACTGCTAAGCAGAAGCCATCGGGCTCAAATTTCACCATTGAAAGTGCGATCCACACACCTACAAGCTCGTCAATGACAATCTCTTGGGCGTCGTGCTTTGCCCCTTTGGATTCCTCTTTGTCAATGATTTTCACGGCGACTATTCCGATTAATAAGGCGAGCAAAAAGAGGGTCGTGCTGCTTAAAAAGAGTAACACGGGAATCGCTAAAAATGCCGCGACTATCGTGCCTACTGTGCCCGGAGCCTTGGGGGAGAGTCCTGCTCCGCAAAGTGTGAGAAAAATCCGCCTTGCATTCATTTGCGCTCCTGTTTTTTGGGATTTTATTAGGTTAGTGATGAGGTCTGATAGAGATCCATGAGCTTTTGATAAAACTCCCTATCACCGCGCTCAATCATTAGTCCATCAGAGGGCATGATGTCATAATAGAGTCGCTCAAGATTCTTAAAGCGATTGGGGAAAAGTTCGCTTAGAATCATCGCTGAAATCTCCTTGCGCACGAGAATCGCAGGGGGCAGTAGCCCCAAGCGAAAAAACTCAAGAATCGATTCCGAATGATAGGTAATATGGTGATGATGTCCGTGCGGGCAAGCTTTGGTGCTAACAAGCGTGCGACACAGGTCGCAATAGACAAATTCGCTCATGATTTTAATCTCAATATCAATGCCTTTGAGCGTGTCAAAAATACAATGAAGCCGATTGTGGTCATAATACATCGAAAGTCCCGCGTGATTCGCACCTGTAATGAGCCGATCGCAGCCTAGATTTTGCGCAAGAATCGCACCTAAAATCATCTTATTTTCGCCCATAAAAAGGGAGGTGTCCTCTAAGGGAACGATGAGGATACGATTTTTGGGAAGGTAGTTGTTAGCGAGGAATTCAAGGGTTTTGTAGCGCAAGGAGTAATCCATGAAGTCCCTTTTGTAGGGCTTTAAGAGAAATAGCACCAAAAGATCCGTCTCATCAAGGCTCAGACGAATGATACGCTCATGCCCCCTGTGTAAGGGATTTGCAGAGAGTATAAGCGCGGCTGTGTGCTTGGCATTGATCCTTTGTTGCGCCTCTTTAATGCGTCGCTTCAGCTCCTTAATCTCACCAAAGCCCTCAATCAAATATTTGCCGCAAACAGCGTAATTCCCGAGCCTCTGATGGACTGCGCGCGCCCTAGGCGAGGCAAGATCGCCTCCCATAATCTTCCTAAAACGATGTTCGTGATCAATCGGAAAGACCTCGCTGACGATGATGTGTCCGCAGTGCCGATCCTCGCACATGAGGCTTAGAAATTCGCCTTTTTGCGCACCTTTTAGCACCTGCTCGTTGTGCTCCCCGCTGGGCGATAGCAAAAAGGGCGCGGGGAAGGTTTTGCCCTTGTAGATTCCGCCCTTATCCACTTCGTCCATCTCTTGCTTATTCATCAGGCAATCCACGGGCAAAAGCGCGCCCTCTTGACACAGCGCGAGCATGGAGAGTGTCTCTTTGTCGAGGTAAAGAATCCTATTTTTTCTTGCTGATTCCATACCTTTTCCTCTTCTCCCAAAGGCTTTTGCGCGACATTCCGAGGCGTTTAGAAATCTCTGTATCGGGGTATTTGTGCTCGAAGCGAATAATCACACTTTTGATGTAATCATCAAGCGAGAGGATTTCCCCACCTAGGTCGATTCCCTGAGAGGTCCCGCGAATATCAACGACATTGTGATAGAGGGGCTCTTCATTAGAGACAAAAGAGAGGATCGCCAAATGTCCCGCGACCATTTCAAAAAGCTCGATCCTTTCGCTTTTTTTGAGCGATTCTGAGCCGATGATGTAGCTCATTTCGTGCTTATGCAGCCCCTTTTTTAGCCATTCGCGCCAGCTACTCCCCGCTTCATTTAAGACAATGAGATTAGGCACGACGGAGAGCTCTTTAATGTAGCGCATTACGTAGGAATCGGCGCACTTTTGGCTGTTACTCCAGAGCACAAAAGGGGGTGTTAGACGCTCTTTATTTGGCACATTTGGGAGAGCAAAAGTAAGATAATTGCGATAAAAATCCGCCTCTTTTTTGAGCTTTTGAAACGTCCGATAGTGCTCAATTTTACGCACGAGCTCATCGATCATAAAGGGCTTTAAAATATAATCTTTCGCCCCAGCTCTGAGCGGCTTGCTCACGGTATCATCGCTCACATAGGAGATCATCAAAATCACAATGGTGTTACGATATTTCTCAATAATGGGGTAGAAATCCTGCCCCGAAATATTGGTCGAGAGTAGCACCACATCATAAACTTCATCCTTGAGGGCCTCGGTAACTAGAGAGACGATTTCGCATTCAAAGCCCAAATCAGCGAGCTTTGAGGCGATACTCTGAGCAAGATAAATCTCATTTTCAACGATTAAGATACGCATATTTTGTCCAATCTTTTAGTCTCATTCCGACACTCGCGCTTGCGGCGATTCCCTCCTTGCGCCCCGTGAAGCCTAATGATTCCGTCGTGGTCGCCTTCACAGAGACTTTTCGTCGCTCTACCCCTAAAATGCCCGCGAGCTCCTGCTCCATCATCGCTTTATGGGGCGAGAGTTTTGGAGCTTGCGCCATGATTGTGATGTCCGCATTTACAAGCTCAAAGCCCACATGATGGGCAAAACTCATTACCCTTTGGAGCAAAATTTTTGAGCTGATTCCTGCGTATTCAGGGCTGTGATCGGGGAACCACTCCCCAATGTCGCCCGCACCCATCGCACCCAAAATCGCGTCAATAAGCGCGTGGATTCCCACATCGCCATCACTATGCGCCTTAAAAGCCCGCTCAAAGGATATTTTCACGCCACAAATCACAAGGGAATCGCCCTCTTTAAAGGCATGCACATCAAAACCACTTCCTACGTAGATTCCGCTATAAGGTGGGTCAAATCCTCGTAAAAGCGCGATTTCTTCGGGATTTGTTAGCTTCTTAAGCCGCTCGCTTCCCTGCACGAGGAGCACCTTCCCGCCATTTGCACTAATTGCGCTGCTCTCATCGGTAAAATTACCCTTTTTAAGTGCAGCTCTCAATGCCTCTACACGGCTTAATTGCGGTGTTTGTATGAGCTTAATCGCCTCTCGCTCCAAATATTTTCCCTGATAGCTGACCGTGTCGCTCACGCTCAAAAATGGTGCGACACAATCCGCCTCACCAAGACGCTCTAGCACCCGCTCCACCACGTCGCTAGGCACATCAAAGCGCGCCACATCGCTCACCAAAACCCATGGCGTTTGCACTTCTTTTAGGGCATTTTGGAGCGATTCTTGACGATTCGCACCCCCGATAACGACCCTAAAATCCGTCTGCTTTTGCATATACCGCGCCTCCTCTTTTGACGCAGTGATAATCACCTCGGCAAAAGGTGCACTCTTTGCAAGGGAATGCGCTACATACTTCCACAAAGGGGTTTCTCCCAGCCAAAGCCACTGCTTTTTTTGTCTGATTTGTAGCTCACTATTGCCAAGAAAGCGTGTCGATTCCCCCGCTGCCATAATGATGAGAGAGAGTGCATTCACAAGCAAACTCCTTGTGTGAAGATTCCCAAAAATAGGGAATCTTGCCTTTTGAATGTTACGAAATTATACATATAAAAGCTTGCTTTTATCTTTTTTTGGATAGCTTTTAAGTTGCTTTAGGGCGGGTTTGTTTGCCTTGATTATTTATTGATATAAGTTTATATTTTTAATAGAGATTAAATTTTTTAGGCAGGTTAATGCAGAGAGATTATGTAGAAAAGCGTCAAAAAGATCCCGTAAGGACGCAGCTTTATTATGCTAAATCAGGGATTGTTACCGAAGAGATGCAAGCGGTTGCGAATATCGAAGGACTAAGCGGAGAGCTCGTTTGCAGCGAGGTTGCGCGCGGGAGATTGATTATTCCTGCGAATATCAATCATCGCTCCCTCTCCCCGATGGGAATCGGAGTGGCGACCCGCACGAAAATCAACGCAAATATCGGCAGTTCTGCACTTTCAAGCTGTATTGAAGAGGAAGTGGAGAAGACACTTATCGCGATTAAATATGGCGCAGATACCATTATGGATCTTAGCACGGGTGGCGATCTTGATTTGATTCGTGAAGCAGTCATTGCAAATTCCAGCGTGCCTATTGGCACAGTGCCGATCTATCAGATTTTACACGATGTGCAGGGCGGCGATATTACGAATCTCAGTGTCGATTCCATGCTTAAGGTGCTTGAGCGGCAGGCACGGCAGGGTGTGAGCTATTTTACGATTCATTGCGGATTCCTGCTTAGAGACCTTCCCAAAGTGGCGAAGCGCAAGATGGGAATCGTCAGTCGCGGGGGCAGTCTTATGGCGTCTTATATGATGCACCACCATCGCGAGAATCCGTTCTATACAGCATTTGATGAGATTTTGGCGATTTGTCAGGAGTTTGATGTGTCGCTCTCTTTGGGCGATTCCTTGCGTCCGGGCTGTTTGGCTGATGCGAGTGATGAGGCGCAGCTCTCTGAGCTAAGAATCTTAGGCGAGCTGACGCACAGGGCGCAGGAGCGCGATGTTCAGGTGATGGTCGAGGGTCCTGGGCATGTTCCGATGAATCAGATCGAGCGCAACATAAATCTTCAAAAAGAGCTCTGCAATGATGCGCCTTTTTACGTGCTTGGTCCGCTTGTTACGGACATTGCCGCAGGGTATGATCATATCGCTTCAGCCATTGGCGCGGCGATTGCGGCGTGGAAAGGGGTGGCAATGCTCTGCTATGTTACGCCCAAAGAGCATTTGGGGCTCCCCAACGCCAAAGACGTCCGCGAGGGAATCCTCGCCTATAAAATTGCCGCGCATGCTGCGGATATTGCGCGCGGGCGCAAAGGGGCGAGAGATAGGGACGATGCGATGAGCGAGGCGCGTTATGCTTTTGATTGGAATTCTCAGTTCAAGCTGGCTCTTGACCCTGAGCGAGCGCGAGAATATCACGATGAATCGCTTCCGCAGGAGGTTTTCAAAGAGGCGAAATTTTGCTCCATGTGCGGACCGAAATTTTGCAGTTATAAAATCTCACAAGAGATTATTTCTAAACATACATTAGGAGATTTGTGATGGATTCAAAGAAGGTTTTAGAGCTCCTTAAAGGGGTGATTTATCCCGGTTTTGAGAAAGATATTGTTACCTTTGGCTTTGTACAGAGTGCCTCTTTGGAGGAGGGATTTTTGAATGTTACAGTGAGCATTCCATCAAGTGCTCCTGAGGTGGAGCAGCAGCTTCGCGCGAGCATTACCGAGAAGCTCGCCCCCTTAGAGGCTAAACATCTAAATCTTATCATCAATCAGCCTCAAGCCCAAAAGAGCGAGCCTCAAGCCCCGCAAGGTCCTAAAAATATCGCGCCTCATATTAAAAATTTTGTCATGGTAAGTAGCGGCAAAGGGGGCGTGGGTAAAAGCACTACAAGCGTGAATCTCGCGCTCGCGCTCGCGCAGCAGGGCAAACGCGTGGGGCTTTTGGACGCTGATATTTACGGTCCGAATATTCCGCGAATGCTCGGTGTAAATAAGGATCGCCCGATGGTTGATGAGGAGCAAAAGAAGCTCATACCCCTAAGCGCATATGGCATAGAGGTGATGAGTATGGGTGTGCTCTGTGATGAGGGGCAGTCGCTTATTTGGCGCGGACCGATGATTATTCGCGCGATTGAGCAGATGTTAAAAGATGTGCGATGGAGCGAGCTTGATGTGCTTATCATCGACATGCCTCCGGGCACGGGAGATGCGCAGATTACGCTCGCGCAGAGTGTTCCAGTGAGTGCGGGCGTCACGGTTAGCACGCCTCAGCGCGTCGCGCTTGATGATTCCGCGCGCAGTCTTGACATGTTTGAGAAGCTTGGCGTCCCGCTTGCGGGAATCATCGAAAACATGAGCGGCTTTATCTGTCCGGATAGCGGCAAGGAATACGACATTTTCGGCAAAGGCACGACTGAGGAGGTCGCTAAGGCGTTTAATACTTTTGTGCTCGCGCAGATTCCCATCGAGCCGGCTGTGCGAGAGGGAGGCGATACGGGCAAACCGATCGTATTTTTCCACCCAGATAGCCATAGCGCGCGAGAATATATGAAAGCCGCCGCGACACTGTGGGAATTTATTGAGAAAATCAACCAAGAAAAGCGCGCGGATAATAGCGGCATTCAGCCCGTCAAAAACGGCAAATCCGCCTGCTCCATGTAAAAAATGGGTTGAAATCGGGTCAGGAATCGGGCTAAAAATCGCGGGAATTAGAATAGGAGCTAAGGCGTCGTGGAATCGCTGATTACTTTTGAAAATCTCTCGAAACGATACGGGGAATCGCTCGTGCTGGATAATATTTCGCTCACGATTGAGAAAGGCACGATTTATGGGCTTGTAGGGCATAGCGGAGCGGGGAAATCGACACTTTTACGCACGATTAATGGGCTAGAGAGCTTTGAGAGCGGGAATCTGCATGTGCAAGGCGTTGGGCTCAAAGCCCTTAAGGGCGCGGAGTTGCGTGCTTTCCGCAAAAGAATCGGCATGATTTTTCAGCATTTTTCCCTGATGGCAAGCCAAACTGTTTTTGAAAATGTCGCCTTGCCGATGCGTTGCTGGCACTACTCTAGCGAGGAGATTAGGCGGCGCGTTTTGGAGCTTTTGGCTCTTGTGGGCTTGGAGGATAGGCGTGATTCCTACCCTAGTGAGCTTAGTGGCGGACAGAAGCAGCGTGTGGCGATTGCGCGCGCACTCACGCTTAATCCCCCGCTGCTCCTCTCTGATGAGGCGACCAGCGCGCTAGACCCCTCTATGACGCAGTCCGTGCTGGATTTGCTGCAGAAGATCAACAAAGAACTGGGTGTTACGATTGTGCTTGTTACGCATGAAATGGAGGTGGTGAAGAAGCTCTGTCATCATGCGGCGTTTTTGCAAGAGGGCAAGCTCATCGAGGAGGGCGATGTGGAGGAGCTGTTTTTGCAGCCGAATTTGCGAATGCGCCATTTTTTGGGCGAGAGTGAGGTGCTCCCTCAAAGCGGCGTGAATATTCGCCTCTATTTTCCCAAAGAGGTGGCGCAAAATCCCGTTATCGCGAAGATGGCGCGGGAATTGGAGCTTGATTTTTCGATTGTTTGGGGCAGGTTGGAGCGTTTTGGTGAGGACGTGCTTGGCTCGCTTGTGATCAATCTGCCCGATTCCCACAAAGAGGAAGCGGAGCGATTCCTGCATGAAAATGGCGTGCGTTGGGAGATTATCAATGGAGGGGAACGATGAGTGAATTATGGGTAAAAATCCTGCTTCCGGCGACTTTGGAGACGCTCTATATGAGCTTTGTAGCGACGTTTATCGCGCTGTGCATGGGAATCCTGCCCGCAATTTTGCTCACACTCTCGGACGCAAAGGGCTTGCGTCCGAATGCAAAACTCTATCAGGCACTCGATTTGGTCGTGAATATGCTCCGCTCCTTCCCCTTTCTCATTCTGATGATTGTGCTTTTCCCGCTCACAAAATTCCTACTTGGCAAGACCATCGGCACGAGCGCGGCGATTATTCCGCTTAGCATTAGCGCGGCTCCTTTTGTGGCGAGGATTTTGGAAAATGCGCTAAAAGAGGTCGATAGGGGCGTGGTTGAGGCGGCGAAGAGCTTTGGCGCGGGCGATTATCAGATTATTTTTAGGATTATGCTCCCTGAGGCACTGCCCTCAATTGTCTCGGGAATCACGCTGACGCTCATCACAGTCGTCGGATTTTCCGCGATGGCAGGGGCGATTGGTGGCGGCGGGCTCGGAGATGTGGCGATTAAATACGGCTGCTATCGATTCCAGAGCGATGTGCTGTTTTATACGGTGATTTTGCTTGTCGTTTTGGTGCAGGTGATCCAGAGTATCGGCGATTTTATCTACCGTCAAATTAAACATTAATCTTCGCAGTAATAGAATGGGCGTTTTCCATAATTGAGTGAGATTCTCATTTTAAAGGATTTTTCATGAATAAGACTGTTTTATTTAGCGTTTTTATCGGTGGTGCGCTGCTTTTTGGCGGTTGTGGCGACACAAAGAGCGAGGAGGGCGCGGCTTCTTTGGCTAAAGCGAGCAAGAAGCTTGTCATCGGCGCGACTCCCGAGCCTCATGCGAGCATTCTTGCAGAGCTCGTCACTCCGCTCAAAGAGGCGGGAATCGAGCTTGAGATTAAGGAATTTACAGACTATGTAACGCCCAACATGTCCCTAGAAGATGGCTCGCTTGATGCGAATTTCTTCCAGCATTTGCCCTATTTGGATCAGTTCAATAATGAAAAGGGGACGAAGCTCGTTAGTATGGGGGGTGTGCATCTTGAGCCCATGGGGGTTTATTCTTCCAAGATTACCGCGCTTTCAGAGTTGCAAGAGGGCGATAGCGTGGCGATTCCCAATGATCCGACCAATGGTTCGCGCGCGCTTTTGATTCTCCAAAAAGAGGGGCTCATCAAGCTTGCTGATAAGCCCTTGCTCTCGGCTCTTGATGTGATAGAAAATCCGAAAAATCTCACATTCAAAGAGCTGGACGCTCCTCAGCTTACGCGCGCACTCGACGAGGTCGCCATCGCGGTGATTAATACCAATTACGCCCTCATGGCAGATCTTAATCCGCTCAAAAACGCTCTGGCGCTTGAGTCTAAAGACTCGCCTTATGCCAATATCATCGCGGTTAGAGAGGATAAAGCGAGCGATGAGCGCATTAAGATTTTCATGCAGACGATCCAGAGCGAGGCGATTAAAAATTTCATTATTGAAAAATATCAAGGAGCGATATTGCCAGCTTTTTAGCTTTTTTTGAGGAATCTCTTAATTTTTGGGCTTTTTATTCCGATTCCCGCTCTTTTTGGGATATGAAATGAGCGGGGATTCCTAGGAATCTACATGCAATCTCAAAATCCCTACGGGTTTTTAAATAGGACTTTTTAAGAGTGCTTCTCTATAATGCGTTTGATCCACTCCAAAAAAGGATAGATAGCACCGCCTGTTTTGGGCTTGTTTAGAGGATACAAATATGAGCCAAGCTTACACCCATCTTCATCTTCATACCGAATATTCTCTCCTTGATGGAGCCAATAAGATAAAAAATCTCGCAAAACGCGTTAAGCAGCTCGGTATGGATTCCGTCTCCATGACCGATCATGGCAATATGTTTGGGGCGATTGATTTTTATACCGCGATGAAAAAGGAGGAAATCAAGCCTATCATCGGCATTGAGACCTATCTTCATAATGGCGAAGAGCTGGGTGATAAGAGCACGAAGCAGCGATTTCACCTCTGCTTGTATGCAAAAAATGAGACGGGCTACAAAAACCTCATGTATCTTAGCTCCATGAGCTTCATCGAGGGGTTTTACTACTACCCGCGGATTAATAAAAAGCTCTTGCGCGAGCACAGCGAGGGAATCGTCTGCTCTTCAGCGTGCCTTCAGGGCGAGGTGCAGTGGCATCTCAACACCAACAACGAGCGCAATAGGAAATTTGGCGCGCAGGGGTTTGAGCATGCTAAAAAGGTCGCTTTGGAGTATCGCGAGATTTTCGGCGAGGATTATTATCTTGAGATTATGCGCCATGGGATTAATGATCAGCTTTTTATCGATGAGCAGCTCATCAGGCTGAGCCTAGAGACGGGAATCAAGATCATTGCGACGAATGACACGCACTATCAGTTCAAAGAGGACGCGCAGGCGCACGAGGCGTTCATGTGTATCGCGATGAATAAAAATTTTGATGACAAAAACCGCTTGCGCCACAGGGTGCAGGAGTTTTATATCAAAAGCCCCGAGCAGATGAGCGAGCTATTTGCCGACATACCTGAGGCACTGCAAAATACGCAAGAGGTCGTAAATAAGTGCAATCTTGAGCTCCATTTGGGGAATCCGACCCCGCCGAGCTTCAAATTTACCGCTGAATATGCAAAGGGTGAAGGACTGGATTTTACTCATGATGCGGACTATTTTGCTTATAAATGTCGCGAGGGGTTGCAGAAGCGTTTGCGCATTGTGCCCAGCGAGCGACACAAGGAGTATGAAGAGCGACTAGAGCGCGAAATCGAAGTGATTAATAAGATGAAATTCCCGGGCTACATGCTGATTGTATGGGATTTCGTGCGTGCGGCTAAAGAGCGCGGGATTCCCGTCGGACCTGGGCGTGGGAGTGCAGCAGGGAGCTTGGTGGCGTTTTGTTTGGAGATTACGGACATTGATCCGATGAAATACGCGCTTCTTTTTGAGCGATTCTTAAACCCCGAGCGCGTGAGCATGCCCGATATTGATATGGATTTTTGTCAGAGCAGACGGGGAGAGGTGCTTGATTATGTCGTGCAGAAGTATGGACGCTACAATGTTGCGCAGGTTATTACCTTTGGCACACTTCAAGCCAAGGGTGTGATCCGTGATGTCGCGCGCGTCATGGGTATGCCCTATAATGAAGCGGACGCGATGGCAAAGCTTATTCCCGATGAGCTCGGAATCACGCTTAATGGCAAAGGCAAAGAGGGCACGAGCGATTTTGTGCCCGGGGCGTTTCAAAAAGAGCCCAAAATTAAAGAGCTCATCGATAAAAACGAGCAAGCGCGCAAGGTATGGGAGTTTGCGCTACTTTTAGAGGGGCTTAAGCGTAATGCCGGCACACACGCCGCTGCGGTAGTGATTGATAGCGAGCATGAGCTTTGGCATAAAGCCCCGCTTTATAAGCCAAGTGGCGATGAGACGATTGCGACGCAATATTCGATGAAATACCTCGAAGATGTTGATTTAATTAAATTTGACTTCCTTGGACTAAAGACGCTGAGCGTAATTCGCGGGGCGTTAGATATGATTAAGGCGCGCTATGGCAAGGAGATTGATTTTAATGCGCTTGATGTGAATGATCCACGCGTCTATCAGACTATCCAAAGTGGGAATACCACGGGGCTATTCCAGATAGAATCCAAAGGAATGCAAGATCTCAATAAACGCCTCATGCCTACGACCTTTGAGGATATTATCGCGGTGCTTGCGCTCTATCGTCCGGGTCCGATGGAATCGGGAATGCTTGATGATTTTATCGATCGTAAGCATGGGCGTGAAGCGATTTCTTATATGTTTCCCGAGCTTGAGGAGATTTTAAAGCCCACTTATGGGGTGATTGTCTATCAAGAGCAGGTCATGCAAATCGTGCAGGCGATTGGGGGCTTTAGTCTTGGCGGCGCGGATTTGGTGCGGCGCGCGATGGGGAAAAAGATTAAAGAGGAGATGGATAGGCTCAAGGGGGAATTCGCTGATGGGGCACAAAAAAAGGGCTTTAATCGCGCAAAATCCGAGGAGCTCTTTGATTTGATCGTGAAATTTGCGGGTTATGGTTTTAATAAATCTCACTCCGCTGCTTATGCGATGGTGACGTTTCAGACGGCGTATTTGAAGACCTACTATCCGCACGAATTTATGGCAGCACTCCTTACCTCCGAGCAAAATAGCACCGATAAGGTGGTCGAATATGTCGATGAGGCGAAACGCATGGGAATCCGCGTGCTTTCGCCCAGTATCGCGCGCTCAAATCTTGAATTTAGTGTCGCGGACATTGAGGAATCGGGGGAGAAAGAGCGCGTGATTCTCTTTGGGCTTGGGGCGATTAAGGGCACGGGTGGTGTGGCTCTCAATCAGATCTTGCAAGAGCGTAACAGTGCGCCTTTTAGCGACATCGAGGATTTTTTGGGGCGCATTGACGCGCAAAAAGTGAATAAAAAGGTGCTCGAATCGCTTATTAAAAGTGGCAGCATGAGCAGTTTTGGTTATTCGCGACGCGCGCTATTAGAGCAGATTGAGGGGATTTTGGAGGCGTCTAAAGATTCTGAGCGGGCAAAGAAGATGGCTAAGGAATCGCTCTTTGGCGAAGATGAGGAGATGATCCGCGCACACGTGGAGATTGAGGAGCGCGAGGAATACGCACTCAAGCAGCTTTTAGAATTAGAGAAAGAGACGCTGGGATTTTACGTCTCGGGGCATCCGCTTGATGACTTTAGGCATGAACTTGAGGGAATTGATTACACGCTTTCAAGCTCGCTAGAGCAGATTGAAGATGGTAGCGCGGCGATTTTTGTGGGCAAGATCGAGGAGGTGGTAATAAAATTCAGCAAAAAGGGGAATCGCTTCGGCGTGATTAATCTCCTTGATCTGCACGGAAACATCGAAATGGTGGTATTTGAGCGGCTTTTGGCAGAGATTGAGGAGCTTGCAAAGACAAATCGCCCCGTCGCTTTCAAATGCACCGTCTCAAAAGATGGCAAAAACAGTCGCTTGAGGGTGGAGAAGGTGATGAGCCTAGAGGAGGCACAAGGGGTGAGGGTCGAGACGAAGATTGCAAAGCAAGATCTCTCAAGCGCGCTTGTGGCAGTGATTAGCAGCGATTCCTCGCCGAATATGATTGAGAATCTGCGTGAAGCGGCTATCAAACATCAGGGCACACGCACGCTCAAGGTGCTCTTGCGCGGGAATCTCGAGGAGGCTATTCTTGTAACGGGCTTTAGCGTGCATTCTAGTATTAAGGAATCGCTCCCCAATTTTGAGTGGTTTGATGAGGTGGGATAAGTGCGAACGCAGAAAATTCGCCTTGAAGCAAAAATGAGCGAGAGTTGGAGTGTCGAGCGAGTGTGTAAAAAATGTGGCGAGCTGGAGAGCGAATGCGTCTGCACGCAGGAATCACCCCGCAAAAGCCCACTAGAACATCATCTCAGCGTATTTGTGCAGAAGCGTCAGGGGCGCATGGTTACGTGCGTGGGCGAGTTTTTTATCGACGAGAAGCTCGCGTGGCAATATTTGCAGCAACTTAAAAACGCTTTAGGCTGTGGAGGCACGTATAAAGGGGGTTTTGTTGAGATTCAAGGTGAGCGCAAAGAGCGTGTGGCGAGCTTTTTCAAAGAAGCAGGCTTTGGATTTAAGCGTTAAGCGCGGGGGCGATGAGTGAGCCTAGGAGACATGTGGGGAATCGGCGTTTTGCGCGAAAGTTTGCCCACCCTAAATAACGCCCCGCAACCTTCAAGGAGACGCCATGCGCCTTAATCAATACATCTCTTACTGCTCCAAATATTCGCGTCGCGAGGCGGACGAGCTCATTAAGGCGGGGCGCGTGAATATCGAAAAACACAAGGTCGAGAGGCTCTCTGTGCAGGTGCGCGAGGGCGAGCGGGTTTTTGTCGATGGCAAGCTCCTAAAAGAGCCCAAAGAGGCGAGCTACACGGTTATTGTCTATAATAAACCCAAAGGCGAACTGGTGACCAAGCGCGATGATCGTGGGCGCAGGACGATTTATGATTCCCTGCCCAAGGGCTTTAGCCATTTTATACCCGTAGGGAGGCTTGATTTTGCGAGCGAGGGGCTGTTGCTACTTACAGATTCCCCAAAAATCGCCACAATGCTCATGGAGAGTGAGCTTGTGCGCATTTATCATATCAAAATCAATCAAGCCCCCACGCCATTGATGATTAAAGCCATGCAAGAGGGGTTGGAGCTAAAAAACGCCCGTGCGGGCGGGCATGAGAAAAGCAAGATAAAGAGCATGAGTTTTGCGCCATTTGTGGAGTTTGAGCTCGCCAAAGTGGGGAGGAATTTCTCCAAAATCAAAGTGGCAATCAAAGAGGGCAAGAATCGGGAGTTGCGCCGATTCTTCGCTCATTTTGGCGCAGATGTGCTGGATTTAAAGCGTGTCTCTTATGGTTTTGTCTCGCTCAATGCCCTGCCTAGCGGTAAGAATCGCTACTTAAATCGGAGCGAATACAATAAGCTTCATGCGTTTGTTAAGGAACAGGAGCAGGCTCGGGAAAAGGGCGATTCTAAGGAGCATGCGCTGCTAAGACGTGTGCCATTTCAAGCTAAAAACAGCGCAGGCAAACCCCCTAAGAATTGCGCAAAAACACCCAAAAAGTGAAAAACACTCATCTATTAAGCCCTTTTTTTATAAAATCCAATTTTATTTTGCTTCAAGGATCTGCTCGCACCAAGCGAGTTTTTTGGGAATCTCATTTCAAGGAATCGCATGTCTCTTTCCCCTTTGAATGATGATAAAGTCCGTAGCAGCGAGAGTGGCGAGCTTGTAGAGCGTGTGATGCGCGGGGAGCGGCTCTCACAGAGCGAGGGCGAGGCACTCTATGAGCTGGATATTTTTACGCTCGGGAATCTCGCCTCTGCCAAACGCGTCGCGCTCCATGGTAATAAGGTCTTTTTCAACTCCAATCGCCATATCAATCCCAGTAACATCTGTCAGGATATTTGCCGATTCTGCGCCTTCTCTTCCCACCGCAAAAACCCCAATCCCTATGCCATGAGCCTTGATGAGATTTTGCGTATTGCGCGCGATTCCCATGCGGCAGGTGCGCGAGAGCTGCATATCGTGAGCTCGCACAATCCAAACTATCCCTACGAGTGGTATAGCGAGCTTTTTAAGAGCCTTAAGCGCGCCCTTCCGGATATTCATATTAAGGCGATGACTGCGGCGGAAGTAGATTTTCTCTCGCGCCATTTTGAGATTCCCTACGAGCAGGTGCTGGAAGATATGCTTGCTTGGGGCGTGGATAGCATGCCCGGGGGCGGTGCGGAGATTTTTGATGAGGCATTGCGGCGCAGGATTTGCGGGGGCAAGGTAAATAGCGCGCGCTGGCTGGAGATCCACAATCATTGGCACTCTTTGGGCAGGCAGAGTAACGCGACGATGCTTTTTGGGCACATTGAGAGCAGGGCGCACAGGATTGATCACATGTTGCGTCTGCGCGAGCAACAGGAGCGAAGTGGCGGGTTTAACGCGTTTATTCCCCTTTTGTATCAGAAGCAAAATAACTTCCTAAAAGTCGAGCGATTCCCCACGGGGCAGGAGATTTTAAAGACCATTGCCATCGCGAGAATCCTGCTTGATAACATTCCGCATATTAAGGCTTATTGGGCGACTTTGGGGCTTAACCTCGCGCTCGTGGCGCAGGAATTTGGCGCAGATGATCTAGACGGGACAATCCAAAAGGAATCCATTCAAAGCGCGGCGGGATCGGAGAGCGGCGCGGGGGTGAGCAAAGAGGAGCTTGTGTTTCAGATCAAGGACGCGGGCTTTGTGCCTGTGGAGCGCGATAGCCTATACAATGAATTGCAAACTTACTAAAGGAGAGAAGATGTTAGGAAACTTTAAGCTAAAAGAACACGGGACAAGCGTGAAAACCGAGGCTCTGGCGGGTTTTACGACATTTTTGACGATGATGTATATCGTGCCGGTCAATGCCATCATTATGAGCCAGACAGGCATGCCTATGGATGCGCTCATCACAGGGACTGCGTTAATTACGATATTTTCTACGTTTTTAACGGGAATCTACGCCAACACACCCGTGGCGATGAGTGTAGGCATGGGGCTGAATGCCTACTTCACTTTCGGGCTTGTGCTAGGCATGAAAATCCCATGGGAGCAGGCTTTGGGCGTGGTATTTCTCTCGGGAATCCTTTTTGTAATCGTCTCTTTTACTAAGTTTAGACGCTGGATTATTGATAATATTCCGCATGATTTGCGTCGCGCAATCAGTGCGGGAATCGGCGCATTTATCGCATTTATTGGGCTTAAACAGATGGGAGTTATCGTGGATAATCCCGCTACGCTCGTCGCTCTTGGGAATCTCTCGGACACAAACGTCCTCATCGGTATTTTTGGGCTTTTAGTTGCGTTGATTTTAAGCGCGTGGCGCGTGAAAGGAGCATTCATCCTCTCGGTGCTCGCTGCCTCATGCTTAGGTTGGGCACTGGGAATCAAGGAGCTTCCTAAGGAGCTATTTTCCCTCCCCGCGTCTGTCGCACCTATCGCGCTAAAGCTTGATATAGCAAGTGTCCTGATGCTCTCTATGTTGCCCGTGATTTTGACGTTTATGATTACAGATATGTTCGATTCCATTGGGACACTCGCGGGGGTGGGCTACCGCGCGGGAATCTTCAAGGATAACAAGAGTAGGGAATTTGAACGCACACTCCAAGTTGATGCGCTTGCAACAGTGGGTGGGAGTATGCTCGGACTCTCGACGACAACGAGCTTCCTAGAGAGCGCAAGTGGCGTGGAAGAGGGCGGTCGCACGGGATTGACCGCGGTCTTTACGGCACTATTTTTTGTGCTTACACTGTTTATGTTGCCGCTTTTTAGCGCGATTCCCGAGAATGCGATCTATCCTGTGCTCGTCGTAGTGGGAATCCTAATGTTTAGCGAGCTTCAATATATCGATTTTAGCGACTTTGCTATCTCTGCTTCAGTTTTTGCCATTGTTTTGCTCATGCCTCTTACCTACTCCATCACAAACGGACTAGCCTCAGGATTGCTCCTTTATGTATTTATGCGAATTGTGCGCGGTGAGTGGAAGCATATCAGCGGTGGCTTAATATTTTTGGCACTCATTAGTCTCATTCCTTTTTTGTTTCATTCATAAAGGGGATTATATGTTTTATTACAGTTACGAACTTTTTCGCGAGGATATGAAGGAGCTTGTGAAGCGGCTGGATTATACCCCTGATGCGGTGCTGGGGATTGCGCGTGGCGGGCTTACAATGGCGCATTTTCTAGGGATCGCCCTGGATATGCGCGAAGTCTATGCGATCAATGCAATTTCCTATTTCAATAAGCAGCAAGATGGGGATATTAAGATTTTCAATATCCCCAATCTAGGCGAAGCGCGCAGGGTGCTCATTGTTGATGAAATTATTGATAGCGGTAAAAGTATGAAAAAGATTTTAGAGGTTTTGACTGAGATTAATCCTGATATTGAATTTAAAACGGCGGTGCTTTTCCACAAGCCCACGGCGATTTATAAGCCTGATTATCATATCCGTAGCGCGAATGAGTGGATTGAATTTTTTTGGGAAGTGGATATTCTCGCGCCCACAGAGGAGCGTAAACCCCTTTTAAATGCGTAGCAAATAAGACTTAAAAATTTTGTGAAATGTTTTTGCTGGGAATCCGCGCCGATTTTGCGTCTGATTCCTAAGTGGAGCAGGGTAGCTAGCGAAGACATATGCTTTTGTTCTACCCCGCGCGCCTTTTTCTCATCTGAAAGAAGATTCCCGCAAGGGCGAGCAGTGTGATGGGCAGAGCGACATAGAGCATTAGAGTGGTGTAGTGTGGCAACAGCGCGCTTGAGGTCGCTTCGAGAATCAAGTAGAGGCTATAAGCGATGTATCCTAAAAGGAAGATTCCCCCCTCGCCTCGGCTAATTTCATATCCGCTAAAAAAGATTGGGAAGCATAGCAAGGTAATGAGTAGCATGATTGGCAAATCAAAGCTCAGCACCGCGCTGGATATAGGGAGTGCGTTTGGGGTCAGAATCGAGGTGATTCCCAGCACGGAGAGGATATTGAAGATGTTGCTCCCCACGACGTTCCCTACAGCGATGTCCCGCTCGCCCCTGAGGGCTGCGACGATTGAGGTCGCCACTTCGGGCATCGAAGTCCCCGCAGCGATGATAGTGAGGGCGATGACTAATTCGCTCACGCCAAAATAGCGAGCAAACGCCACAGCCCCCTCCACGAGCCACCGCGCGCCAAATACTAAGAGCGCCAACCCCGCGATAATGAGAAGAATCTGAAAGAGAATATGATCGGATATCAAGCGAGATTCCACTAGGTGTGTGGAATCGTCTGCTTGTTCTCCCTGCTCCTTGCGGCTTTGATAGATGATGAAGATTGTGTAGGCAATCATGAGTGCGAATAATATTGCGCCCTCGATTCTCCCCAGTGCCCCGTCCAGCGCGAGGAGGTAGAGGAGGATTCCCGCGCCGATCATGATTGGCACATCAAGTCTGATGAGCTGCCTATCCACGCGCAGAGGGATAATGAGCGCGCTGAGCCCGAGGATAAAAAGCGTGTTGAAGATGTTGCTCCCCACGACATTCCCTAGGGCGATGTCGGCTTGGTTGTCTAGGGCGGATTGTATGTTTATTGCAAGTTCAGGCGCGCTCGTCCCAAAGGCTACGACGGTGAGCCCCACGACTAGTGGGCTGATTCCCACCCTAAAGGCGAGCTTTGAAGCACCTTTAACGAGCCACTCCGCCCCCAAAATAAGTAGCGTCAAACCGCCAAGAAACAGCGCGATATTCATTAACATAGACAGCCTTGTGTGGGTAAATTTGAGCGTGGATTATAGCAGAAGCAGGGAATCGGAGCTCTATAGCTGCAGTGCGCCAAGGTCAGTGAGGAATCGCTAGAGTTTTGACAAACAGAGGGGAATCGACACTTTAAAAGTGCGCAGAACAGGGGATTAAAGAGCCACACCCCCACCTTTTTGGTTGAGGTGTAGGTTAGAGGGGATTAGAGCTTGCCAGAGTTTTTCGCAAGATATTCTGCGACGCCTTTGGTGCTGGCTTTCATGCCCTCATCGCCTTTTTGCCAACCCGCAGGGCACACTTCGCCGTGTTCATTGACAAACAGCATGGTATCGACCATTCGGATCATCTCATCGATGTTTCGTCCAAGAGGAAGGTCGTTGATGACCGCGTGGCGCACAGTGCCGTCTTTGTCGATGAGGAACGAGCCACGAAGCGCGACGGATTCGTTTACAAGCACGTCAAAATCGCGTGAAATCTGTTTTGTGATGTCCGCAACTAGCGGGAATCGCACTTGTCCGATTCCTCCCTCTTTGACGGGTGTGTTTTTCCACGCAAAGTGGCTAAACTGGGAATCGATAGAGACGCCGATGACGTTGATTCCGCGCTTTTGGAACTCCTCTAGGCGGTGATCAAACGCGATGATCTCTGAGGGGCAGACAAAGGTAAAGTCTAGTGGATAGAAAAATACCACAGTGCCGTTTTTGCCGAAGTTTTTGTATAGCTCAAAATCTTCGATAATTTCGTTGTTGGCAAGAACTGCTGTTGCTTTGAAATTTGGGACTTTGTTAGTAACTAACATTGAGAACTCCTTTTGTAAATTTTTGGAAAGTATAAAATAGGGAGAAAAGCTTAAAAAAGCTTTAATTAATAAAAATTATTAATTAAGAAATAGTAGCATTTGGAAGTTAAATCTTTTATTAAAGTCCAATGCTCTAAAATCGCAAAACTTGATTAAAATTTAGAACATAAGGTGATTTCATGAACAAAGAGTATCTTTTTACATCAGAATCGGTGACCGAGGGGCATCCTGACAAGATGGCGGATCAAATCAGTGATGCGATTTTGGATTACATTATTGAGCGGGACAAAAGTGCGCGCGTGGCGTGCGAGACGTTGCTATCAAATGGCTTTTGCGTCATTGCGGGCGAGCTTAAAACCACGACCTATGCGCCGATGCAAGAGATTGCTAGGGAAGTGGTGCGCGAGATTGGCTATACGGACGCGCAATTTGGCTTTGATTACCGAAGTGCGGGAATCCTAAATGGCGTGGGCGAGCAGAGTCCGGATATTAATCAGGGTGTGGATCGTGCCGATGGCGAAATCGGTGCGGGCGATCAGGGGCTGATGTTTGGCTACGCATGCCGCGAAACCGACGTGCTCATGCCGCTTCCGATACATTTGTCGCATAAGATTACGCAGGGGCTTGCGCGCGCGCGAAAAGATGGCACGCTCCCGTTTTTGCGCCCTGATGGTAAATCACAGGTAACAGTCAAATATGTCGATGGCAAACCCGTGGGAATCGACACGATCGTCGTCTCCACTCAGCACGCTCCGGGCACAGATCAGAATAGATTGCGCGATGCAGTGATTGAGGAAGTCGTCTATAAAGCCCTGCCCAAGGAGTATCTAAACGATAATATTCGTTATTTTGTCAATCCTACGGGTAAATTTGAGATCGGCGGTCCGCAGGGCGATGCGGGACTTACGGGGCGTAAGATTATCGTGGATACGTATGGTGGAAGTTGTCCGCACGGGGGCGGGGCGTTTTCGGGCAAAGATCCCAGTAAGGTGGATCGGAGCGGTGCATACGCGGCGCGATATGTGGCGAAGAATTTGGTCGCTTCGGGTGCGTGCGATCGAGCGACCATTCAGATTGCCTATGCGATTGGTGTGGTTGAGCCTGTGTCGATTCTTGTGGATACGCACGGCACGGGGAGGGTCGCTGATGAGCGCATCGAAGCGTGCGTGCGTGAGCTCTTCCGCCTCACTCCAAAAGGAATTATACAGAGCCTTGATCTGCTCCGCCCGATTTATAGAAAAACGGCTAGTTATGGGCATTTTGGGCGCGAGCTTCCCGAATTTTCATGGGAGAAAACCGATAAAGCTTCAGAGATTAAAGATTTCTTGAAGTTGTAAAATTAATTCTCTAATGGAGGCTGGCGAGGTATTTTAGGCGAATTTTATCCCGAGTAGAATAGACTTCGCTGCCTTTATTAGGCTATATTTTATGTAAAAGGAGCATGTTATGTCTGTTAAGATTACCG
>JBQMYQ010000013.1:0-38668 GCA_052173415.1 Wolinella sp.
ATTTCTACAAGAAATGCAGAGCAATCCTCTTTGTGCAGACATAAAAACTCCTTAATCGATCTATTTTTGCAAAATACTAAGACTGCTAATTATTATGAATTATGGATAAAATAAATATGAAATGGAGGCTAAAATCTTAAAAATTAAGTTTTTATTTAAAATTTTTGTAATTTTCCCCATTTTTGCGGATTTTACAGAGGTGATTGCCATCAGTGTTTATAATACCTCCACTAAAGAATCGCTACAATGCGCGAAATTTTCACGAGGTCAAGGTTATGAATATTCTCATCACAGGCGGGGGCACGGGCGGGCATTTGGCGATCGCAAAAGCGGTCGCAGAGGCACTGCATAAGCGCGGGCATACGCTCTATTTCATCGGCTCGACACGCGGGCAGGATCGCGCGTGGTTTGAGCATGAGCCACTGTTTAAGGAGCGATATTTTCTCGCGACGCAGGGGGTAGTCAATCAGCGGGGAATCGGGCTTATAAAATCCGCCGCGTCGATGTTTAAAGCCTTTTTAGAGGCACGCGCGCTTTTGAAACAGCTAAAAATTGAGCGTGTTTTTAGTGTGGGGGGCTATTCCGCCGCGCCTGCGGCTTTAGCGGGATTAAGCCTAGGAATCGCGCTTTTTATCCATGAACAAAATGCAAGAATCGGCACGCTAAACCGCCTTTTAAAGCCCTTTTGCACGCGCTTTTTCTCCTCATATATTACAAATTTAGGCAAGGATTCCCGCGTGGATTATCCCGTGCGTGACTGTTTTTTTAATCACGCGCGGGTGAGGGGCGAGGTTAAGAATGTCCTGTTTTTGGGCGGTTCGCAAGGAGCGAGCGCGATTAACAATTACGCGCTTAAGCTTGCACCAATCCTTAAAGATAAAGGGATAAATATCGCCCATCAGTGCGGAGAACGCGAATATGAAAGGCTTAAGGATTCCTACAAATCTTTAGGAATCGAGGTTGCGCTTTTTGCCTTTGATGAGAAGCTGCACGAGCGTATGCAGTGGGCGGATTTGGCGGTCTCGCGCGCGGGTGCGAGCACGCTATGGGAGCTGTGTGCAAATGGCTTGCCCGCGCTTTTTATCCCCTATCCTTACGCTGCGAGCGACCATCAATATCACAACGCGCGCTTTATCCTTGAGCAGGATTTGGGATTTTTGGTGCGTGAGGGGGAGTTAAGCGAAGAGAGTTTGCTAAAAATCCTCAATCAAAATTTGCAAAAAAAGAGCCAAAAATTGCGCGAAATCATCAAAAAAGGGGCGAGCGAGCGCATTGCACTTTATATTGAGCTAACGAGTTCTAGTGTAGAATCGCGCGAATGAATGCTACTTCAAAGGGTTACGTCATGGACGTTCGCAAGCTTTTTCTTGATTATTTTGCCGCTAGAGGGCACGAGGTGTATGAGAGCATGCCTTTGGTGCCTGATGACCCTACGCTGCTTTTTACCAATGCTGGAATGGTGCAATTTAAGGATATTTTCACGGGCAAGATTCCCGCTCCTGGCAACAAGACCGCCACGAGTGCGCAGCTGTGTATCCGTGCAGGTGGGAAACATAATGACTTAGAAAATGTCGGCTACACAAGCCGTCATCACACGCTTTTTGAAATGCTCGGGAACTTCTCTTTTGGCGACTATTTTAAGGAGCAGGCGATTAATCAGGCGTGGGAATTTGTAACCGAGGTGCTTAAATTCCCCAAAGAGGTGCTCTATGTTACGGTGCATAAGAGCGATGATGAGGCGTTTAATCTCTGGCTAAAGCACGTGAGCGCGGAGCGAATCAAGCGCATGGGCGATAAGGATAATTTCTGGCAGATGGGTGATACGGGTCCGTGCGGACCATGTAGCGAGATTTTTGTCGATCAGGGTGCGGAGAAATTCCACGGCAAAGAGGATTATTTTGGCGGCGATGGGGATCGATTCCTAGAGATTTGGAATCTCGTCTTCATGCAATATGAGAGGAGTATTGAGGGCACGCTCACGCCTTTGCCCAAGCCCTCCATTGACACGGGAATGGGCTTAGAGCGCGTCGTAGCACTGGTGGAGGGGAAGAGTAGCAATTTTGATTCTTCGATTTTCATGCCCATGATTAATGAGGTTGCAAAGCTCACAAACAAGCCCTATATCTATGAAAAGGGCGCGAGCTATCGTGTCATCGCCGATCATATCCGCTCAATCTGTTTTCTGCTCGCACAGGGGGTGAATTTCGACAAAGAGGGGCGCGGATATGTGTTGCGTCGGATATTGCGCCGTGCCGTGCGTCATGGCTATCTTCTTGGATTAAACGCGCCCTTTTTATACAAAATCGCCGATGTGGTGTGCGATGAGATGGGCGGATATTATGGCTATCTTAATGAAAAGCGCGAGCGGATTAAGGGGCTAATTTTTGATGAGGAAGAGCGGTTTTTTGCAACCATTGCCGGAGGTATGGAGGTATTTAAAAAAGAGCTTGAAGCTACCACGGGAATCTTCAGCGGAGAGGCGGCTTTTAGGCTTTATGACACGTTTGGATTCCCGCTTGATTTAACAGAAGATATGCTCAAAGATAGCGGAATCGCCGTTGATATTGCGGGCTTTGAAGCGTGCATGAAAGAGCAAAAAGAGCGCGCTAAAGCCGCATGGAAAGGCAGTGGCGATGAGATTAAGGAGGGCGATTTTAGCGCGATTTTGGAAGCGCATGGCGTGAATGAGTTTGTCGGGTATGAGTGCGATTCTTGCGATTCTCACGTGGTCGCGCTTATGAATGAGCAGTATCAATGTGTCGATTCCCTTAAAAGCGGCGAGCGCGGATATGTGATGTTCAAAAAAACACCACTGTATGCTGAGAGCGGCGGTCAGTGCGGCGATAGCGGCGAGTTGCTAAGGGCTGGAAATCTCATCGCAAGGGTGCTTGGGACGCGCAAATATTTTGGGCTGAATATCTCACAAATTGAGCTAAAAAGCGATCTCAAAATGGGTGAGGAGCTCAGGATTCTTGTCTCAAAGGCGCGTGATGAGATTAAGAAGCACCACTCTGGGACGCACCTTTTGCATGCGGTTTTACGCAAGGAGCTGGGCGAACATGTGGCGCAGGCGGGGAGCTTGGTTGAGTCTGATAGGCTCAGATTTGACTTCTCTCATTCAAAGGCTCTAAGCAGCGAGGAGCTCGCGAGAATCGAAGCAGAGGTCAATAGGCTCATTGCGCTTGCGATTCCCGCACGGGTGCGTGAAATGCCCATCAGTGAGGCAAAAGACAGCGGCGCGATGGCACTTTTTGGCGAAAAATACGGCGAAGTGGTGCGCGTGGTGGATTTTGGCGAGGCGAGTATTGAGCTTTGTGGTGGGACGCATGTGGAGAATAGCGCGTTCATCGGGAGCTTTTATATTACCAAAGAGAGCGGTGTGAGCGCGGGTGTGAGGCGTATTGAGGCGGTGTGTGGCGAGGCGGCGTATCGGTATGCTAAGAGCGCACTCATCGAGGTCGCAGAGGCTAAAGAGACACTCAAAGCAAAGGATTTGATGCTAGGAATCTCAAAGCTAAAAGAGCAGCTAAAAGAGCTAAAAGGCGAAATCCATGCGCTGGAGAGTGCGAGTGTGATTAGCGAGGGCGAGCTTGTGGGCTCGACACGCCTCATCATCGAGAAAATTGGCGCAGGTGATATAAAAAATAGCATTGATGAGATAAAAAATCGCTATGAGAATGTTGCAGTGTTGCTTGTGCAGGAGCGTGAGGGCAAAGTGATGATTGCCGCTGGGGTAAAAGGCGCAGGAATCAAGGCAGGCGCGTGGATCAAAGAGGTCGCTCCATTGGTTGGTGGGGGCGGAGGAGGGAGAGATGATTTCGCACAAGCCGGAGGCAAAAACAGCGCGGGAATCGCCCATGCACTCAAACATGCACGCGAATATGCACTCGCAGAGCTCTCCACGCAGGGGAGCTAGCCGAAAGTGCCTAAAAGCGGGGAGATAAGATGAATAGCGCGATGGTGGGAATCATGCTCGCCGTCTCGATTTTCCTCGGATTTTTGGGGCTGCTCGCCTTTTTGTGGGGGCTTAAGGGCGGGCAGTTTGATGATGAGAAAAAGATGATGCAGGGGGTGCTTTTTGATGGTGAGGAGGAGTTGCGGGAGGCGGCTTTGCTTCAAAAAAGCGCGAGGAGAAGCTTAGGAAATTAAATAAATTAAACACAAAGGATAGTATATGAAAAAAATTTATAATATCGCAATCATCGGAGGAGGACCCGGAGGGATCGCCTCAGCAGTGGAGGCAGTGAAGCTGGGAATCGAAGATGTAATCTTGCTAGAAAAGAGCGATAATCACTCCGCTACAATACGAAAATTTTATAAAGACAATAAGCGGGTTGATAAAGATTATAAAGGGCAAAAAGTCGAGCTCAACGGGAATATCTACTTTGCCGATGGCACAAAAGAGAGCACACTGGATCTCTTTGATGAGATTTTGAAAGCCCACAGAATCGAGGAGCGTTTCAAAACCGAAGTGGAGTCGGTGCGAAAAAAGGATGAGCGATTCCTCATCTCTACCACCGATGGGGCGGAGATTTCCGCGCGCTTTGTCATCATATCTATCGGCAAAATGGGGCAGCCCAACAAGCCCTCCTACGAGATTCCTCGCAGCCTCAAAGGGCGGGTGCATTTCAATGTGAATGAGTGCAAAGAGGGCGAAAATATCCTTGTCGTGGGCGGTGGGAATTCCGCTGCGGAGTATGCTTGTTTCCTTGCAGAGCTTGGCAGGACGACGCTAAATTATCGAAAAAGTGAATTCACACGGGTGAATGAGCCCAACATGGCGCTACTCAATGAGGCGGTGGCAAAGGGCGCGCTACGTCTGAAAATTGGCGTGGATATTGTGAAGCTTTCGGAATCGCACGGGTTACCCAGTGTGCATTTTACCGATGGGAGCGTGGAGAGCTTTGATCGCATTGTTTATGCGATTGGCGGGGTCGCGCCGGTGGATTTTTTGCGAAAATGCCAGCTTGAGATTGATGAACATGGCGTGCCTATAACAAACGCATCGCATGAGGGGTCGGTCGCGGGAATCTACATTGCAGGGGATATTCTCTTTAAGTCCGGAGGCTCGATTGCGGTGGCGTTAAATCATGGTTTTGCGATTGTGCAGGAGATTAAAAAGCAGCTTGATTAAAGGCTCTTTTAAGATAGTTTTGGGGAAAGGTTTGTTAATGTTTCGCCCAAAAATTACCTAAAAAATAAAGGCAAATTTCATGGCAAGAAGATGTTTTTTTACTGGCAAAGGACCTATGGTCGGCAACAATGTAAGCCACGCAAATAACAAAACAAAACGTCGTTTACTCCCTAATTTGCGCACCGTTCGGGTGAAGCTCGAAGATGGAAGCACGGTGAAATTAAAAGTCGCAGCTTCTACGCTCAGAACGATGAAAAAGCGCTCATAACCCTCCGCTTAGGGTATGCAATTTTCTACAAAGCTAGCTCGATTCCTCCATTGGGAACGTTCGAGCAAGCCTGATATCGATCTCTCCGGCGAGCTTTACGAACAGCTAAAGCCTTTCCGATTCCCGCTAATCCTCATACAGCTCGGTCTCATATTTGGCACACTTGGCTACATGGTATTGGAGGAATACTCGCTAATGGAGGCGTTTTTCCAAACCTCCTATACATTCACGACGACGGGATTTGGTGCGCTTGGCGAGAGTGATTTTAATGGCGTTACGATTATCTTTACCGCAATGCTTATGCTTGCAGGCTCCGCGGTTTTGACCTTTTCGGTCGTTAGCATTATTGATGTTTTGAATCGGGGCAAACTCATTTCCATTATCAAGGAGCGAAGGATGATCTATCGTGTCGCACGGCTTAAAAATCATTTTGTCGTCTGCTATCACAACGAATATACCATGCAGCTTGCAGAGCAGTTTAGAGAGGCGCATATTCCTTTTGTGGTAATTGACCCATCGCCCGATTTTGAAGAGCAGGCGCAACGCCACCGCTACCCCTATTACATCAACGAAGATCCGCACACGGAAATCGCGATGCGCAAAAGTCATCTCTCAAGTGCAAAAGGGGTTATTACGCTGTCTAAAAATATCGCCGATAATATCGCTCAGATCGTCTCTGTAAGGCTTTTTGAGAAGGAGCTCGGGCGCCGACCTTATTATCTCATCAGCACAGCAGAGAGTGTCGAAGATGTAGAGAAGCTCAAAAAGCTCGGATCCGATACGGTGGTGTCCGCGACGCGGCTTATGGCGCAGCGTGTGAGTGCGATGGCGACGCGCCCTGATATGGAAAATCTGCTCGAGCAATTCGTCTATAAGCAGGATACACCCCTTGATCTTGAGGAGGTTTTTATCCCTCGCTCAAGTTGGCTTGTGTTAAAGAAGCTTAAAGAGGCGCATTTTAGGGAGGTTACGCAGGTTTCTATCGTGGGAATCACGCAAAAAGACGGCAAATTTATCACCATGCCTACGGGCGATACGCTCATCACAAGCGAATGCAAGCTCCTAATGATCGGCACATCAAATGGGATTAGAGCGACCAAACGACTTTTATCAAAGCACGAGAAGCCCGAGGAGTTGAAATATGTTTGATATTTTTTCAATTGATGGTGGAGTGTGCGCTCCACAGGGGTTTAGCGCGGATGGAATCTCAGCGGGGTTAAAAAAGGAGGGGAAGCTTGATGTGGCGTTTATCCACTCGCATATTTTGGCAAAAATAGCAGGAATCTTCACGAGCAATCGCTTTGCCGCTGCGCCGTTGCGCTATTTTCAGAGCTTTGGAGAATGCTTTGATTGTAATTTCATTTTGGTCAATTCCAAAAACGCCAACGCGATGACCGGCGATGCGGGAATCGACGATGTGGAGTGGCTCATGCGCGCTCTTTTGGAGCGATTCCCGACATTGGTCAATCCCGTGATGAGCTCTACGGGTGTGATTGGTGTGCGACTGCCCAAAGAGCGTATTGCGGGCGCTTTTGAGCAGATTGATCTTAGTAGCAAAGAGCACGAAAAAGCCACTAAAGCGATCATGACGACAGATCGATTCCCTAAAGAGATCGCCTTTAGAGTAGAGCTTCCTAGCGGGAAGAGCTTCCATATCGGCGCGATGGCAAAGGGTGCAGGCATGATTGACCCGTCGATGGCGACGATGCTCTGCTTTATCACAACCGATGCAAATGTGCCTGAGAGTAGCATGAAAAAACTGCTCCAAAAGGCGGCATACACGACTTTTAATGCCATTAGTGTTGATGGCGATACCTCTACGAATGACACGGTTATGTTACTGTGTAATGGCGCGAGTGGAGCTTATGATGAGGAGGCGTTTTTAAAGGCGTTGGAGATGGCGATGCATAGGCTTGCGACCGATGTGGTGCGCGATGGTGAAGGAGCGAGGAAGCTCGTCGCCTTTGAGGTTAGCGGGGCGAAAGATAATCACGAGGCAATGCGCGTGGCTAAGGCTCTTAGCACCTCTTTGCTTGTGAAGACGGCTCTCTTTGGCGAAGATCCAAACTGGGGGAGAATCGCCTCAACCATCGGATCAAGTGGCGTTGAGTGTGATGAGAAGCGACTTAGAATCTCCTTTGGCAGTGTGCTTGTGTATGACTGCGGAGAAATTTTGCTAAATAAGGAGCTTGAAGAGCAAGCGACGAATATTCTGCGACAAGAGAGCTTTAAAATCTCCTGCGAGCTGGGAATTGGCGAGGGGAAATTCACTGCGTATGGTTGTGATTTGGGCTATGAGTATGTGAAAATCAACGCAGACTATCGCACATAAGGCAACCTCAAAATAAGGTTTCTTTCCCTATAATCTTCGCGTTACATCATCAACAAAGGAGCGATCATGTTACATGAATATCGGACAGAGATTAGCGAGCTTAAGACGAAAGATGCTCATTTTGCAAAGATTTTTGATCGACACAATGAGCTAGATCAGCAGATTAAAGATGTCGAAGAGGGGCGTGAGCACATGGATCAATTCTCGCTTGAGATGCTCAAAAAAGAGAAACTCGCTCTCAAAGATGAGGCGTATGCAATGATTCAAGAGCATATCCAAAGGCAAAAAGCCTAGGATTCCCGCGCCAGCCGTCTCTTTGGCTGGCATTTAATCTCACAAAAGCTTTCAAAGATCACACTCCCTTACGATTCTAGCAAGTTGCCATTCCTCTTACTCTGACCTGTTTCTTTACTAAATTTTTGTTTCATTTTGCCGATGCTAATGCGATCTTAAGTTTATTTCAAGGAGGAAATTGTGGAGAGCGTATCTTTTCCGAAAAATGCGGGCTTGTTTCAGGAAATTTTGCAAAAAGTCATTCAAGGGCGTAAGGAAAAAAATGGCAAAGAGAACGAGCAGGAGGCAGCTCTAAAAGAGAGTGGCGCAAGTGGCGTCTCTTCAAAGATAGAGGGGTCGCTTGGAAGTTTGCAAAAGAGTATCCTAGATGCTGCACTTAATCGTTTCGCGCAGGTAAAAGATGAGCTTTTAAAGGAGATCGAGAAGCTTTTTAGCTCGCATGCAGAGGGGGCAAATGGCGCGTCCTCCTCTTTGGAGCAGATGAAGTTGAGTTATAGTGAGACGACTTTTAGCGCGATGAGTGCGCAAGGGGAATCGGGCTCGCTTAGCATTGCGAGCGCACGGACGCGCTCAGTCAATCTCTCACTATCTGCGACCCTGCGAGATCGCAATGGTTCGCTATCTAAAATACAGCTTGACTTTACTCTGCAAGAGAGCTTCATTAGCACCCTGCGTAGCTCTAGATCTGCGCTTGATTCCAAGGGCACTGCGCCCAGCGAGAAGCTGAAGCTTCTTGATCCATTAGTGATTGATTATTTAGGAAATGGCACGGAGCTTAAGGATAAGACGTTCAAGTTTGATTTGGATTCTGATGGCAAGCCCGATCAGATCTCTATGCTCAAACGTGGCTCAGGATTCCTCGCACTGGATAAAAATGGAGATGGGAAAATCAACAACGGTAGCGAGCTTTTTGGCACAAAAAGTGGCGATGGTTTCGCGGATTTGGCGCGGTATGACAGTAATGGCGATCACAAAATCGACAAAAACGACCCGATCTTTAGCAAGTTAAGAATCTGGACACCTGATGAAAATGGCAATGGACGGCTGATGGGGCTTGGTGAGGCGGGAATCGGCACGATCTACCTAAATGCGAAGCGTAACGAGCAGATCCTGCGGGGCTCTAGTGGCAATATTCTGGGAATCAAGCGCAAAAGTGCCGGCTTTGAGCGACTCAACGGAACAAAGGGCGAGCTCCATCATATCGATCTTGCGAAGCTTGGCGCAAACCGTCAGAAGCAAGATAGTGCGCTCAAAAATCACAATCTTTCCACTTATACCAACAGCACTCCTAGTGATATTTTTAGCGAGCAAAGCGCGCCTCAAAGCCACAAAAACGAGACCCTCTCCAGCGCATTTAATGAGATGTGGCTCAATCTTGAGCGTGTCCTTACAAACCGTGCGGAAAATTCAGCGAACCTCCTTGATGAGGCGTTTTTCAAAAGGCAACTCCGTGCAATCAAGGAGGAGCTCTTTAATCATGACGTGATTGCAAGCGCGCGAAGGTTGTTGCGCTAGGGATAATTGCGGGAATCGCCCGCAATTTGAGCGGGACGTTTGGGAATGCGTAGGTGCATGGGGAATCTGTGTGGATTCCCCCATACCATGGCAAGATAACTAAAGATGCAAGGCTCAGCAAAAAGAGTTGCCATGCGTAGATTTAGCTTGTTTGTCGGTTTCTCCACTTGATTACATGATGAATTCTTGTGTATTTATCAATCCGTGCCTTAATTATTTCCAATGCTTCATCTGCGCTATTAACCCCATAAATTTTGTCCTCGCGGATAGCGTCGTATCGCACTTTGTCATCGAGCCTCTTATCCGCTAATTTGCTACTCCATCCCTCGCAAGTCCTATAGGCAATGATGAGCTTAAAATATTGCCATGCCAGCGCTATTTCAGAGAGTGTTCCCGCCCCACCACCGATAGCAACGACTGCGCTTGCTTGAATAACCTTAGCGTTTCGCAATACATCAAGTCCCGTGGGTATCACGATATCCGCATAATCATTGACTTCATTCTCATCTAATGAAGGGATGATGGCGATCGTGTCGCCTTTTTTGTATTTTTTGGAATCCCGCGCACCTTTGAGTGCTGCCTCCATTACTCCGCCAAGTCCGCCTGTCTGCACCCTGTATCCAGCATCAACCAGAGCCTTGCCAAGCGTATAAGCAAGCTTATATTCGTTGGATTCCTCTGTGGCATTTCCTGCACCGATCACGGCAATAATTTTATGTTCGCTCGCCTCTTTCGCTCTTTTTAGGAGCTCTTTTTTCATGTGCCTTTGATTCTCTTTTTTGGATTGATTCTCTTTTGAGGGCTCAAAATAGTAGAGTTGTTCTTCGATGAATTTCGGGTGTTTTGCATGGCAGAGAATTGGGAGCATCATCGCAAAATCAGTGGCAATGTCAATATATTTTCCTTCCATTTTTGTATCGTCTTGAATATAGTGTGTGAGGTATTTTCTAAAGCATTTTGGGTGTAGCCATATATGTTCGCCATTCCATGGGCATTGAAATGATTCTATGGTGTATTTTTTGAGCGGCTTATCTACTCTAAACAGATTCCCAACCGTTACATCAGCGCCATGGTCGAATTCATATTTAATCCGTTCTAGTGCGTGTCTGACTAGCAAACAATCATCGCTATCTAGGTTTACGATTATGGCTTGAGGATTTTTTACTATATGTTTGTGCATGATTTCAAAATTCTCCAAAGATCCTACGCGATGATCGTTTAGCACTAGAATGAAACGCCCTTTAAAATAGGCATCATAATCTACAAGCATCTTTAAATATTCGCTAGTGTGCAGAATAGAGGAATCATCAATATAGACGATCTCAAAATCTTGATAGTTCTACATTTTTAGGGAGTTAAACAGTCGCCTTAGCTTTTTAGGAGGAGTGTCTTTGCCGCGGATAAAGATAATCATAGAGGCGTAGCTTTTTTGTGTCCATTCGCCAAGGTCGCCAGCTAAATCAACTTTATTTTGTTGTATATCGGGAAAATATCCACGTTCCAAAGCGGTTCGAGCAACGGAGATGAGATTACCATTTTTTAGTTGATTTTGTGGATGAATGAAAAATAGTCCATTTTGATGTAGCCTCAGGGAATCTTCATGTGCGAGCATGCGATCCAGCGCTCTGTGCCAAGGCAGTGTAAAAATGCCATTCTCTGTAGGATTGCGGAGTGGTAGCAGGGCATTTAGTTTTTGTGTATCCATGAAGCATGAGCGAACTTCGACTCTTGTGCCCATGAGTGGCTTTGTTGAAGTGGAATGGCAGATACTGAGGGATAGTGTCGTGGCATTATATTTTTTAAGCATATCAAATGCGTTTTGAACACTGTTTTTGGCGTGATTAAAATAGAGAATATCTAAATCTGTTTGGAAAACATATCTTGTTTGAACTGCTGCGATTCCCGTTAGCGTGGCTAGAAGAGGTTGGGAGTTTTTAGCATGAGCAAAATGGGAATCGCAGGCAAAGAAACGTTGATAAATTGCATTATTTTGTTCTTGTGCTTCTATAATTCGATCAATGTAGCCTTCGTTTTTAAGCTTCCGTAATTCACCAAGCAAAGACTCTCGATTGTTTGATGTATAGGCTCTTGAGCGTTCCTCTTTCTCGCTATCTACGACTACTATTCGCTCACTAAAGCGGGAATCTTTCTCAAGCTGTTCAAAAATGTGAACAACACTCTTATAGACACTTTCGTGATCCATCGAGTTTGTTTTAATAAGCAGTGAGCAATCCTCAAGCACAACTCTTTCTCTCTTTTTGCATACCAAAATAAGATGTTCACTGATTCCCTCCAAGGACTCAATCTCCACCCCGCAGTCTTCTCTAATTTCAAGTAGCTCAAATCCATATTGCTTAAGTTTATTTTCATAAAAAGCAAACGGGCGATGATATTCGATTCTGTTAATAAAATTTGTCTTTTTTGTGTATTCGCTGCATATCGAATAGTCATCATGGTATCCGCAAATTCTTGTTTGAGATTGATTAATGTCATCAAAAAATGGGTTGCATATACTAAGAATCAAATAACCATCATCATTTAGTAGGTTGTAAATTTTTCCAAGAATATCTTCTACTGTTTTCTGCTCGACGCAACAGAGGACTAAATTGCAATTAATTAGATTAAATTTTTCATTAATATTTTTAATATTTTCTACAATTTTTAGTGATTTATTTGCTCGCTCTTTTACCTGTTCTGCATTAACGTCAAAGACAAAAACTTCCATTTCGCAAGAAAGTGCATTAGCAATCTTGCATTTTCCTGCGCCATAGTCCAAAAGGCGATCGGGTCTTAGCTGTCTAATTAGCTCAATGATGATAGGATCATGCGTCTGTTCTTTGTAAGTCTCCGAAAGCAGGGGCAGAAAGTTCTCGATCCCAAAATTAAAATTGTGATCACCCTGATAAGTTCTTTTAATTAAGATCTTAAATTCAAGGGCGTTGAGATTTGAAAATTTTAACATCTGATAAGCACGTTCAATACTTTTTTGGAACAAATCTATCGAAAAATATTCAATATCTTTTCCGTAGTCGATAAATTTTAGCTGATGATCTATGATAATAAAATTCTCTTTTTTGATATTCTTAAGAATCAAGCCTTTTGATCGCAAAAATGCTAACATGCTGGCCACTTCCAAAGCGTGCCCACCCACGTATTTTTGGCAATTTTTTAGATTCGGAGCTTTGTAATAGATAATTGTGCGTTTTTCTAGTGATTTAATTTTGAATTTAAAGAATCCTTTATTTTCATCAATGCAATTATTAAAATATTCTAAAAGTTTGCAGGTTTCCTTGTTTAATGTCTCATGAAAGACTTTATACACCATTTCGCCATCATTAAACACTATGCCCTCTTCACCGATTCCCAAAAACTCCAGTTCGCCACATCTAAAAGTGGCATTAAGAAGCTCCCTATATTGCGAAACGTTGTGTAAATAGTGTTGATAGAGTTTGACTTTGGAATGTATGTGGCTAAATGAAACTTTAGTGCTACTCTCCTCTGCAATTTCCTTTGCTTGTTTGATGAACTTATGCAAATTTTCAAGATTAAAAGATTCCAAGCGTTCATCTTTGAGTCCCAAAATCTCTCGGATTCCCATGATTCGATAGTAATCGGCAATTATTAAAACCAAGCGATTGAAATACGCTTCTTGAAAATTTTTATAGAATTCTTCTCGTGTATCGTCTTGTTTGTATTTGTGGGTAAATGCCGATCCAACGAGATCAAAAAGCAATTTTTGACTCTCCTTGTAGTAGTCAAAAATTTCCTCTGTTTTTCTATTGTGCAGCGTGCTAAAAGTAGAGCTAACAACTTTGTAGTTGAGATTTTTTAACTGACAAACCCAAAAATAATCACTTCTTCGCATGGATTGCCCATTAATTGTAGGCGAAATATTGGGCACTTCCAAAGTCTTTCTATTAAAAACAAGAGTATTTCCACCACGGCTGTAAAGGTCTTTAGAGACTTCAAACGGCTTAGAGAAAAGCTCTCTCGTTGTAGCTTTTCCAGAGAATATATCATCAAGTTTAGGTTTTTCATACGCAACAAAGGGGCTTTCAAGATGATTAAAACTCTCCATCGAGAGACCATAGTAGTAATCTCTTTTTCGCCAAAGTTTCTGATCCATGAGAGCGTTTTTGGATAGTTTTGTGGCATAGAGGCAGTCAAGTAAAGAGCATCTGAGGGTGGAGAGGGTTGGAAGTGGGGCATCCTTTGAATAAGAGCCTATCATCACATCATACTGCTCCTTTTTGCAGTGCGCAATGACGCGAGAAATATCAAGCGGGATTTGGGTTGGTTTACCATCGATGAGGTAATTTTGCGCAAATTCCATATCATCATCAAGAATCCAAATCACATCTCCGTCTTCTGATTCCAAATAGGCAAAGAGATGGAGCAGACTTCTTGCGTGCGCTATGCTTCTGATTTTGCCGTTTTTAAATAACTCGTGATCGACAAAATGAAGCCCCTCATCTTTGCAACGCTTACTAAGCTTTTCAATTTCGTCGTTATTTAGCACACTTGCGGGAATTGCGGAGTCTTTTAGCAGTTTTTGAGCCGCTTTTACACCTGTGTTGTCAACGCACACAATTTTTTTGTGTGTCAGAGGTTGCTCTTTTATGTTTTTAATTATACGCCTAGCATACTCTTCTTCTCCCGTTACAAAGGCAAAAATCACGCGATCATTAATCTTGCAATTCGCCTCTTTTTTATATTCAAATGGCTTATCTGCAAGAATTTTCACAATCGCTTTTTTATCCAGCTTAATTCCAAAGCGCTCTTTTGCGTTTGCAAAGAATTGCCCTTCTTCACGCTTATCCATGAGTCCGCCATATTTGGCATAAAATTTCGCCATGGATTCGCGCTTCTTATCCAGATCAGTAGTTAGTCGCTTGCGACTTTTGCTTGCGTCAATCTCCACCAAATGCTCATTAAGAATTGTGTATTTTGGATTGAGCATCATCACTCTAGTGAAGAGATCTCGATCGGTCATGGAGCGCAGATTCTCATCAAAACACCCGGCTTTTAGAAGTGTGGATAGTCGTATGAATGTATTTGAGCCCTGAATGTGTGGATTTTTCGTCAGGAAGCTTTTTACTCCCAATTTTTTAGGAATATCTAATTTTTCACTTTTGCCATTTTTCTTGTAAATGAGTCCAGAGACTACAAAGTCAGTATCATCCTGCAGGGCATTTACGCATGATTGCAAATAGTCCGCTTGCCACAAGTCATCATCATCTAAAAAAGCGACAAAACACGCCTCAGGTGATCTCTCTCTATGAAGATTAAAAGCATAGTGACTAAGAATATGATCAATCGCACTGTTTAGATTCCCCGCATAACACTCTTTGGTGCGACGATTTTGTATAAACTTTGCGCCAAATTCCTCGCAAAGTTCGCGTTCGCGATTTTGTGTATTTTTGTCTTGAGAATCAGAAGTTACAACAAGATAATTAGGCTCGTGGCTGTGATTTTTTACGCACTTTAATGATTGTTCCAGGAATCCCACCCTGTCCTTAGTCGCAATAATGACGATGATTTCAGGTTTTTTCATGTTTTTAATTCTTCGGATAACTCCCGAGCCAGCGGATTTCTCGCCCGTGTTTCTCAAAGAGTTTTTGGACATTTTCATCATCGATATGCCCCTCAAAATCGATAAAAAATTGAAAGCTAAAATCCGAGCTCTTATTATTTCGCTTCGGACGCGATTCGATCTTGGTCATGTTGAGATTGTGGTGGCTAATATCTTTTAAAAATTCCACCAAAGAGCCCGGCTTGTTTGTATGGCTAAGATCCGCAAGAATCGAGGTTTTATCCGCACCACTGGGGGCATTGGTGAAGTCGCTGATGATGACAAATCGCGTTTTGTTATTTTGGGAATCTTCGATGTTTTCAAAAAGCGTGGGCAGGCGGTAGAGTTTGGCGGCAATTTGGGAGCAGATCGCCGCGGTGTAGGGTTCTTTGCTAGCGAGCTGGGCGGCTTTTGCGGTGGAATCGACTGGGATTCGCTCCACCCCTTCGAGATTGTATTCGTTGAGGAAGCTTAAGCACTGCCCAAAGGCGATGTCTTTGGAGTAGATTCGTCGCACCTCTTTTAGGGAATCGCACGTCGTGGCGAAGGTGTGATGTATGGGCATGGTGAGCTCCGCGATGATTTTGAGGCTTCCCTCCCCGAGCAGATCGAGCGTCTCGCCCACCGCGCCGTTTTTATTGTTCTCAATCGGCACGACGCCGTATTTCGCGCGCCCCGATTCTACGGTTTTAAAAATTGATGTAATCGTATTCATCGAAAGATACGCACTCATCGCGCCAAAGCGACTTTCTGCGGCTTGATGCGTGTGACTCCCCACAGGACCGAGATAAGCGACCCTCTCAGGGAGCTCGAGATTGCGACTGGCGGCAAAAATCTCCAAAAAAATCGCCTCAAGAGCCGCGTTACTTAATGAGCCACTGTTTTTTGCATTTAGTCGCTCTAGGATTTCGCGCTCGCGTTCAGGACGGTAGATGACGCTCCCCTCGCGCTTTTTGTAGCACCCAATCTCGCGGACGATTCCCATGCGGCGATTGAGCAGCTCCAATATCTCTTCATCAAGGCGATCAATCTTTTTGCGAAACTCTTGCAAATCCATGGGAATCCTTACTTTTGGAGTAGTTTTAGCTCATTTTGCCACAGCGATTCTACGCTTTCTCGCTCGCGCACTAGGCGCGATTCCCCGCTTTGGAGCGCGACTTCGGCGACTTTTGCGCGGGAGTTGTAATTGCTTGACATGGAGAATCCATACGCCCCCGCCGCGCCGATTACGAGCACATCATCATGCTCCAAAGGCGGGAGCATCGCATTTTTAGCCAGCCAATCCCCGCTCTCGCACACAGGACCCACGACATCAGCGGCACTCTCCTCCCCTTTTTTGAGCGCGAACACCTCGTGATACGCACCATAGAGGCTCGGACGCAATAGGTCATTCATCGCGCCATCGACGATAACAAAGCGCTTTTGCCCATTCCTCTTCTCATAAAGGACACGCGTCACAAAGTAGCCCGCCTCCCCCACGAGGAATCGCCCCGGCTCGCAGACAATCGTCACATCAAGTCCTCTTAATGCCCCCAAAATCCCCTGCGCGTAGTCATAGAGCTTGATGGGTTGCTCGTCTTTGTAGCGGATTCCAAGCCCCCCACCCACATCGAAGAATTTGATATGGATATTAAGTGCAAGCAGACTATGCACGAGTGAGGCGACCTTTTGCGCGCTTTGGGTAATGGGCTCTAACTCGGTGAGCTGGCTTCCGATGTGGAAGTGGATTCCCACAGGGTTTAAAAAATCGGATTTCGCACTCATGATGTAGAGCTTTTTCGCGCTCTCCATATCCACGCCGAATTTATTCTCACTAAGCCCCGTAGAGATGTATGGATGGGTCTTTGGGTCGATATTTGGATTGACGCGGATGGAGAGGCGCGCTGTTTTGTTGAGCGTTTTAGCGAGCATTTCGGTGCGCAAAAGCTCCGCCTCACTCTCGATATTTATCATCAAAATATCATGTTTAAGAGCCTCTAAAATCTCATCATCGCGCTTACCCACGCCGCTAAAGATGATTTTGTAGGCGGGGATTCCCGCTTGCAGCGCTCGCTTGAGCTCGCCGATAGAGACGCAGTCCGCGCCACTCCCTTGAGTGCCCAAATGATGGATTAGCGAGAGGTTGGAATTGGCTTTAAGCGCGTAGGCGATGAGCGATTTGCGCCCGGAAAACGCCTCCTTGAGCGCGAGAAACTGCGCTTGTATCTTGTCAAAATCATAAACATAAAGGGGCGTGCCATATTGATGAGCGAGCGCGGCAAAATCCATCGAAGCGACCTTTTGGAATTCTCTTAAAGCGCAAATCCTACTAAGAAATCTCTTTTGGCTGTGTTAAAATGGGAAAAATCACATTAGGGGTGAATTTTGGCAGCAATGATAACGATCGCGGGAATCCTCATCGCTTGTGTCGTGCTGGGTGGCGGGCTTTTGTATTTTTTCATGCCACGAATGGGTAGTCAAAAAAGAGCAGGGAATCCCGTAGGCGAGCAACTTCCCACACTCGCATCACTGCTCGCTATTTTGGGCGATTCCTCTAAAAATAGCGCGGAAGTGGAGCGGGCGATTATGATTTTTGTGAATGATTTTGAGCGACTAAATCCGAGCAAAGAGCAGCGATTCCTTGCTTTTACGCGGCTTGTTTCGCACACAAACACTACTTCAAAGCTGATTTTAAGCTTTGAAAAGGAGCTTAAAGCGCGCAATCCTGAAGACGCCAGAGAGCTTGAAATCGCGCTTAAAATGTCACTGGATCGCCGCAAGTAGCGTGGGAACTAGAGCCTCAAAGTCTCGCTCAAGCTGCAAGATTTCGCCTCTTTGCTTCCAAAAAGGTGCCGAGATCTCCTCAAAATACGCTATTTCATCAGCTTTGATGTTTAGTAGTGGCGTGTAGGGAATCGCGCGCCTTTGCAGGGCTTCCATGCCAAGAAGCAAATCATTGATTCCCCCCAGTTTAGGCGAAGCAACAAGCAGAACATGCGCGCCTAAATCTTGTGCTAAATCAATCATAAAATAGTCCGCTAAAATCGGAACTAAAAGCCCGCCCGCCCCCTCGATTAGGAGTGGGGAATACTCTTTGGCAAGGTTCGCAATCCACTGCTTCATCGCAATCACATCGATAGTTTTTCCCTCTTTTTGCGCACTCACAAAAGGCGCGGCGGGCAGGGTAAAATCGGCAAAGCAGATATTCTCTCTCGTGATTTCTCTCTCGATTCCTCGCGCTTTGTAGGAGCGAAGAAGTGTCTCTAAATGCCCCGAGGAATCGCTAGGAAGCGCGCAATCCACGCCACTTTCAAGGGGTTTGCAAAGAAAACTATTTAATCCCATAGCAATAAATCGCTCCACAATGAGCCTTGAAGCGTAGCTTTTGCCGATGTCCGTGCCCGTCGCGCTAACAAATAGAGGCTTCATATCGCTCCTTTAAGAAAATTTTGAGGAAAATACCTCGCACATTTTTGAGAGATGACGATTCTACAAAAACAAGACAGGATTGTGATGAGGGACGATTCGCACGAATTAGAGACGCAGCAAGAGGTGGAGCTTTTTGAGCCCAAACGCTTTAAGGTGATTTTGCTCAATGATGACTACTCGACGATGGATTTTGTCGTTGAGATTCTCATGAGTATTTTTCACAAAGGGCTTGAGGAGGCTCTTAGCATCATGCTTGCGGTGCATAAAAGCGGGCGTGGAGTGTGCGGAATCTACCCCTATGACATCGCGGAAACCAAGAGTGCGCTCGTGAGGAAGCGCGCCAAAGAGAGCGGATTCCCGCTTCAAGTCAGTCTAGAGGAGTGCTAAGATGATTAATAGTGCGCTAAATAGCGTCTTCCATGGGGCATTTGACTTCGCTCAGGCGAGGAAACACGAGCACCTTACTATCGAGCATCTTTTCCTCGCGCTACTTGAGAATGAGGAGGCGATCGGGCTACTTCGTGGCTGTGGCGGGAATGTCGCGATGATGCGTCAAAGAGTGGCGCGCTATTTGGAAGAGAATATCGAAAGTAGTCAAGAGGAGAGCGAGCCTATCCAGACGATCGCCCTTGAGCGTGTGCTTGAGAGCATGATGCAGCATGTGCGAGGCTCAGAGCGCGCTGAAGCGGGAGTTTCTGATCTTTTGGTGGCGATTTGCGAGGAGGAGGATTCCTATTGCGTGCAACTTTTGCGCACGGAGGGGATTACGCGGCTTGATCTTTTGGAGTTTATTACCGATCAGAGGCGAGAAGATGGCGATAAAACGCAGGAATCGCCCCAAAAAGAGGGCTTTTTAGAGCGTTACACGCGACTATTAAGTAAAGAAGCCAAAGAGGGGAGAATCGACCCCGTAATCGGGCGTGAAGAGGAGATTGCTCGCACTTTGGAGGTGCTTTGTCGTCGTAAGAAAAATAATCCTCTACTTGTGGGCGAACCGGGTGTGGGTAAGACGGCGATTGCCGAGGGATTGGCGATACAAATCGTGCAGGGGAATATCCCAAAAACCCTAAAGCTTTCAGAGATTTTCGCACTTGATATGGGCGCGCTTTTGGCGGGGACGAAATATCGCGGGGATTTTGAGAAGCGTCTAAAGGGCGTCCTTATGGAGCTTGAGGCGAGAGAGGGCGCAATTTTGTTCATCGATGAGATCCACACCATTGTGGGAGCGGGGGCGAGCAGCGGAGGGAGCATGGATGCGTCCAATCTGCTAAAACCTGCCCTAAGCAGCGGGCGGCTTCGATGTATCGGAGCGACGACGTATGGGGAGTTTCGTAACTTTTTTGACAAGGACAAGGCTCTTTCGCGCAGGTTTGCCAAAATCGACGTCAAAGAGCCCGGAATCGACGATACGATCGCGATTTTGGAGGGGCTAAAGTCGAAATATGAGAAGCACCACGACGTGCGCTATCTCAAAGAGGCGATCACGGGGGCGGTGCGCCTCTCTAGCCGTTATATTCAGGATCGATTCCTGCCCGATAAGGCGATTGATGTGATTGATGAGGCGGGTGCGAGCTTCCGTATGGCGGGCAAAAAGGGCGCGAAGGTTACCCTTAAGGACATTGAGGGAATCGTAAGTAAAATGGCGCACCTGCCGAGTCTGAATGTTACAAGTGATGAAAAAGAGCAGTTAAGGGGGCTGGAGAAGCGTCTCAAAGCACGCATTTTTGGGCAAGATGAGGCGATTTCTCGCGTGGTATCAGCGATTAAACGCTCGCGTGCAGGGTTGAATGCGCCCAATCGCCCTGTGGGTTCGTTCATTTTCACCGGTTCTAGCGGCGTGGGTAAGACCGAGCTGGCGCGTGAGCTGGCTAAAGAGCTTGGGATTCACTTTGAGCGTTTGGACATGAGCGAATATATGGAGAAGCATACGATTTCGCGTCTCATCGGCGCGCCTGCGGGCTACGTGGGTTACGAGCAGGGCGGGCTATTGACCGAGACGATCCGCAAGCACCCGCACACGCTCTTGTTGCTTGATGAGATTGAGAAGGCGCATGAGGATTTGCTTAATATCCTGCTGCAAGTGATGGATAATGCCTCCTTGACGGATAATAACGGGCAAAAGGCGGATTTTAGGAATGTGGTTGTGATTATGACCTCAAATGTCGGCTCAAAAGAGAGCAATGCGATGGGCTTTGCCAAAGCGCGTGGGAAGGGGCTTGATAGCGCGATGAAGGATTACTTCTCGCCCGAGTTTAGGAATCGGCTCGATGGCGTGATCCACTTCGCTCCGTTGGATATAAAGTCGCTGGAAGCGATCGTGCAAAAGCTCATTGATGATCTGAATATCCAGCTAAAAGAGCAAGGAATCGCGCTAAAAATCGACGCAAAAGCGCGCAAATATCTCGCGCACAAAGGGCAGAGCGAAGAGATGGGCGCCCGCCCCCTCGCGCGTTTGGTGCAAGAGGAGATAAAGTCCCCACTCACCGATGAAATCCTCTTTGGCGCGCTCAAAAAGGGAGGCGAGGTGAGATTGAGCGCAAATACGAAAGGAATCTGCTTTGAGTTCGTCCCTCTTTCCGCATCCAAGCCTCGCAGATAGGGACGGGTTGCTTTGCTATGGCGGGAATCTCGACGTAGAGACGCTCTTAGAGGCGTATTCCTGTGGGATATTTCCGTGGTTTAGCGAGGGCGACCCGATTTTGTGGTGGTCTCCTAATCCGCGCTTTGTGCTTTTCCCAAAAGATTTGCATTTCTCACCCCGCACGGATAAGCGCATTAGCGCGATGGGCTTTGAGGTGGGAATCGACGGGTGTTTTGGCGAGGTAATTGGACAATGCGCGAAGATTGCGCGCAAAAATCAAGAGGGGACGTGGATTTTGCCTCAAGTGGCGGAAGCCTATGAGCGACTTTTTGAGGCGGGATATGCCCATAGTGTCGAGGTTTTTAAGAAGGGAGAGCTCGTGGGCGGGCTCTATGGCGTGAGCTTAGGGGCGGCGTTTTTCGGGGAATCGATGTTCTCGCGCACAGATCATGCCTCAAAAGCCGCGCTCAAGGCACTTTGCATGATGGGCGAGCAGCGAAATTGGCGCATGATTGATTGTCAAATCTACTCATCCCATTTGGCGCATTGGGGCGCGAAACTCATTTCAAGAGAGGAGTTTTTGCACCTATTGGAGGAATCGCTGCAAGAGCCAACATGGAGGGGCAAATGGAGCTGAATTTTGAAGCGGATTGGAGCGTGAGCTATGCAGCGATTTGGCGCGAGCAGGGGCGGTATCTGCACGCGATTAGGGAGATTAGCGAGATCCCCCTGCGCTCTTTGACAGGAATCGCAAGAAACAAAGAGCTACTCGTGAAAAACACCGAGAATTTTTTGCAAGGGAAAGATGCCGTGCATGCGCTATTATGGGGTGCACGCGGCATGGGCAAGTCTTCTTTAATTAAGGCTCTACTCTATGAATACGCCGCGCAGGGCCTAAGAATGCTTGAGCTAGAGCCCTCTTCGCTAAAACTCGTGCCTGAATTTACCGATAAATTGCGCGCGCTTCCCTACCATTTCATATTTTTTTGCGATGATTTGTCATTTTCTGAGGGCGATTCCTCGTATCGGGCGTTAAAGAGCCTCTTGGAGGGCTCGCTTGAGCCGCTTCCGCGCAATATCCTCCTTTACGTCACATCAAATCGTCGCCATCTTGTGAGCGAATATCAGAGCGAGAATCGCGGCGTATACGCCTTTGAGGGCGAGATTCATCAGGGTGAGGCGGTTGAGGAGAAGATCGCTTTAGCGGATCGATTTCCACTTTTTTTGGGATTTTATCACGCGAGCGCGGGGGATTATTGGGAGATGGTGCAAGGGTATTTTGGCGAGGAGTGCGATTTGATTCTTAGACAAAAGGCGATGAATTTCGCCACTCAAAAGGGTTCTAGGAGTGGGCGCGTGGCGAAGCAGTTTTATCAGCTATACAAGAGCGGATTAATACAATAAGATTTGAATTACGAAAGGATTGCACATGATTAGAAAGTGTCTGTTCCCCGCTGCGGGATATGGGACGCGATTTCTCCCGGCGAGCAAGGCGATGCCTAAGGAGATGTTACCGATTGTAAATAAGCCACTCATTCAGTATGGCGTCGAGGAGGCGCTCGAGGCGGGAATCAGCACGATGGCAATTGTTACGGGGCGTGGGAAGCGCGCGATTGAGGATCATTTTGATATTAGCTATGAGCTAGAGCACCAAATCAAGGGCACACCTAAGGAGCAATACCTCGGGGATATTCGCGCGATTTTGGATCGTTGCACCTTTTCTTACACGCGCCAAATGGAGATAAAGGGGCTTGGGCATGCGATTTTAAGCGGTGAGACGCTCATTGGCAGAGAGCCTTTTGCCGTAATTTTAGCAGATGATCTTTGTGATAATCCGCACGGAAAGGGCGTGCTCGCGCAGATGTTGGAGGTGTTTAATCGCTATAATTGCTCTGTTGTAGCGATTGAAGAGATAGAGGCGAGCGAGGTGGATCGCTATGGGATTATTAGTGGCAAGGAGATTGAGGCGGGGCTCTATCGTGTGGAAAATATGATAGAAAAGCCCGCACAAGGTGAAGCACCGAGCAATCTAGCCATCATCGGGAGATACATTTTAACTCCGGATATTTTTGATATTTTGCGCACGACTAACCCCGGTAAGAAGGGTGAAATCCAAATTACAGACGCGCTTTTAAAGCAGTGCAAAGAGGGGCAGGTGCTCGCGTATAGATTCCGCGGGAATCGCTATGACTGCGGAAGTATCGATGGCTTTGTTACCGCGACGAATATTTTTTATGAAAAGCTTAAAAGGTAAGAATCGCTCATGTATGACCTCTATTTTTACCTGCTTATTTGGATTTTGCTCGGGATTGTTGCGATTCCCATTATGCTTATTTCGGTTTCAATTGTGATTATTGGCAATATCAATGACACGCAAAGAGCCGAAGCGAAACGTTTAGCGCGACTTCAGAAGATTCAGTTTTTACTTGGTATTTTGAGCTCCCCAAAATCGAGCCAAAAAGAGGTCAACGAGGCATTTGAAGCGTTTAAAAAATACCATGCGACTTTTGGCACGCTTGCGTCTGATAGTGCGGAGTTTAAGCAGCGCATAGAGTTTGTGAGGAAGATTGTCCTCTCGGAGTTTTTCAATATCGATAATGCCTCAAAATTTCGCGATGAGATGGTCGCGAGGAATCGGGAGCATAAAAAGGAGCTTGAGCAGACGATCAGCCAAGCACTCAAAGATAAAGAGCGTGGAAAGGAGAGTAAATAGCGTGGATTTTCTGTCAGTTCAAGGGCGCGTGCCTCTAGGGGGTGAGGTGGAAATATCGGGGGCGAAGAATGCTGCCTTGCCTCTCATTAGCGCCACACTTTTGGCGAAGAATCGCCTCACACTCAGTAATATTCCCGATGTGATGGATATTAAGACGTTGCTTTCGCTCCTTGAGATGTTGGGCGCAGAGGTGGAATACCTAAACGCCCATGAGGTGCGGCTTGATAGCTCGCGAGTGCATAACACCAAGGCGACGTATGACATCGTGCGGAAAATGCGTGCTTCGATTCTTGTGCTTGGGGCGTTATTGTCGCGTTTTGGTAGATGTGAGGTTTCGCTCCCGGGCGGATGTGCGATTGGCGCGCGTCCCGTGGATTTGCATATAAGAGCGATGGAGAAGATGGGTGCGGAGGTGGAGATTAAGCAGGGCTACATCGTCGCATCCGCCCCCAGAGGGCTTAAGGGCGCGCGCATTGCGTTTGATAAGATTACCGTCACAGGGACGGAGAATGTCCTTATGGCGGCGGCTTTGGCGCATGGCAAGACGCATATTTTAAACGCCGCAATTGAGCCAGAAGTGGTGCAACTGTGTGAGATGTTGCAGAGTGCGGGCGTGGAGATTGCGGGAATCGGGGGCAATGAGCTTGAGATTATCGGGCATGAGGGCGAGGCGCTAGAGATTCCCCCTTTGCGTGTGATTCCCGATCGGATTGAGGCGGGGACATATCTGTGCGTCGGGGCGATTGCAAATAGCGCACTTAAGGTTCGTGGCGTGATTCCCGAACATCTTCAGGCAATGGTGCAGAAGTTTGAAGAGATTGGCTTTGGTATGCAGTGTGGCAAGGATTGGGTGAGCCTCACGCCCGCGGCAAAGCGACGAGCTTTTGAGATTACCACGACGGAATATCCTGGATTCCCCACGGATATGCAGGCGCAGTTTATGGCACTTGCGACGCAATGTGAGGGTGCGAGTATTATTGAGGAACGGCTTTTTGAGAATCGCTTCATGCACGTGAGTGAGCTTCAGCGTTTGGGCGCGGAGATCCATCTTAAAGGCAACATCGCGACGGTTCATGGAGCGAGCAAGCTTCTGTGTGCTGATGTGATGGCGACGGATTTGCGAGCTTCCAGTGCGCTTGTGCTAGCGGCTTTGGTCGCAGATGGAGTGAGCAATATCCATCGGATTTACCATCTAGATCGGGGCTATGAAAAACTAGAGCAAAAGCTCGGGAATCTTGGGGCGAAAATTACGCGAGGGAAAGAGTGATAGAGGAGTATTTTGGGCGTCAGATTGAGCTTATGGGAGAGGAATCGCTCCATCTTTTGCACTCTAAAAAGGTCGCAATAATTGGCTGTGGCGGACTTGGCTGCTCGATAGGAATCGCGCTTGCGGGCAGTGGTGTGGGCGAGCTGCACTTGGTGGATTTTGATAAGATTGCGCTTAGCAATATCCATCGTCAAATCGCCTTTAGAGTGAGTGATGTGGGACGCTCTAAGTGTGAGGTGCTTAGCGAGTTTCTCATCTCACGTGCGCTTAGCAAAGGTGTGAATGTGCGCACTTTTGGGGAATCTTTTAGAGAGTATGCCTCGCGTGTTTTGGAGGTCGACCTTATCATGGATGCGACGGATAATTTTGCCTCACGTGCAGAGATAGATGCGTTTGCAAAACACAGGGGAATCCCATGGATCTACACCTCAGTAGAGGCGTGGCATGGCATGACGTGCTTTATGGAATGTTCGGATTTTCAGAGCTTCAAAGCAGGAGAGCACACACCCAAAGGGGTCTTAGCCCCCATGGCAATGCACCTTGCCTCACTTGCATCATTGCTCGCACTTCGCTATCTTGCGGGGTTAGAGGTGCGGCGAGATGTGTTGCACTACTGCACCATTGGAGGCGAGATGAAGCTTTATTCTTACCAAATGCCCAAATTAGTCGGAGGTTTAGATGAGTGAAACTTTGCATGAAGGTAGAGTGTTGCCTAGTGAGGAGCTCAGTCAAGTAAAAGTGCTTTATGTTGAAGATGAGGCGGTTATACGGGAATCGCTCGCTAAACTTTTGCGACGATACCTTCCAAATTTCATCATCGCTACAAATGGCGAGGAGGGGCTTGCGCGTTTCAAAGAGGAGTTGCCTGAAATTGTCCTTACAGATATTCGCATGCCCAAACTTGATGGACTTGAGATGTCTAAGGAGATTAAGCGTATCGCCCCAAATACACAGATTGTCGTCATGACAGCTTTTAGTGATTCTGAATATCTGCTTAAAGCGATTGAAATCGGACTTAATGGCTATCTAGTTAAGCCTATCAGCAGGGATAATCTTGTGAAGTTGCTCAATAATGCGGCGCGTTTTGTGGTCGCACAAAGGAGCAAGGAGCGTTTTAATCGCTATACGCAACAGATTTTGGATTTCCAGAAAAATCTCATCGTCGTTTTTGATAAAAATTTTATCTTAAAGCGTGCAAACAAGAGCTTTTTAGACTATTTTGGTTGTGAATGTATTGAGGATTTTATCCGCCGTTTTGGAAGCCTTAGCAAAGTGGCGATTTTGGAGAGCGAGGAGGGGGAATTTAATCAGGAATTTTTGGAGCTTGTCATTAGCGACGTGGGGCATACGCACACGATCACCTTTGAGGGAGATCCAAAGGGGCAGGGGAGATTTTTCGCTGTGGGGACGAGCAAGCTTTTAATGGATTTGAAGTGGGAGGGCGAATATATCGCCTCATTTACGGATATTACCTCCTTTAGGGAGGAGAATCAAAAGCTTCAGCTCCAAGCGACGACCGATACTCTCACAGGAATCGACAACCGTTTCAAATTCCAAGAGATTACAGAAGAATGGCGGGCAGAGGGGAACGATTACAGTGTGATCTATTTTGACATCGACCATTTTAAGCACATTAACGACCAATATGGACACGACAAAGGAGATGAGATTCTCTCGGATTTGGCATGTCTGGTGCGTGCGCTTTTGCGCGGCGAAGATATTTTTGCTCGGCTTGGAGGCGAAGAGTTTATAATCTTACTCAAAAATACTACACTAGAGCGCGCGAGCGAAGTCGCTGAACGTATTCGTCATCTTGTTGAGCTTCATCCATTTGCGCTTGATCGATGTGTAACGTGCAGCTTTGGCGTGGCAAAGAGTCAGAATGGCGAAACGCCTGAGGAGACGATTAAACGCGCCGATTCCGCGATGTATATTGCAAAGAGATCCGGCAGGAATCGTATCCAAACCGCCTAATCGCGGGAATCGTGCGCCCCTTTTTGCGCCTTTTGTTGAATTCATTTCACAAGGGAGGCGATTCCCTTCCTCGCGCAAGAATCGCTTACATTTTCTATCTTGCGCGCATTAAGAGCGTCAATTTGCAGCAACAAAGCACGCCATATCGACAAGGCGGTTGGAGTAGCCCCACTCGTTGTCATACCATGCCATGACTTTTGCCATGTTGCCATCAATTACAAAGGTCAAATCCGGCGCAACAATCGAGCTCCGCGGGTCGCCTTGAAAGTCCATTGAGACGCCGAAATCCTCGTCGATTCCCAAGATTCCCGCGAGTTTGCCTTGAGCGGCTTTGTGAAATAGTGCATTGATCTCCTCTGCTGTGGTTGTTTTTGCCAGCTCGATATTGAGATCGGCCATCGAGACATCAGCGGTAGGGACGCGCACGGAATGCCCATGCAGCTTGCCTTTTAGATTTGGAAGCACGAGCGAGAGGGCTTTAGCCGCGCCCGTCGTGGTGGGGATTATATTAATCGCAGCAGCCCTTGCGCGACGGAAATCGCTCCTATGCGCGGTGTCAAGGATATTTTGGTCGTTTGTGTAGGCGTGGATCGTCGTCATGATTCCCCGCTTAATCCCGAGCGCCTCATCAAGCACCATTGCAATGGGCGCGAGGCAGTTGGTCGTGCAGCTTGCGTTGGAGATAATCGCCTCACCTTGGTATTGATGATGATTGACCCCGAGCACATAAGTGGGCGTGGAATCTTTGGACGGAGCGGAGAAAATGACCTTCCTCGCGCCGTTTTTCAGATGTGCTTGCACCGATTCTTGAGTCAGAAAAAGTCCCGTAGATTCGATTATGACATCAACTTCGCCAAAATTAATCTTCGCCACTTCGCGCTCTTTGGTGAGGCGCACTTCATGCCCATTGATAAGGAGTTTTCCCTCTTCATAGCGCACCTCGCGCGGGAATCGCCCATGAAGCGAATCACGCCGCAAAAGGTAAGCGAGCATCTCTTCTTGCGCCAAATCATTGATAGCGACTAGCTCCATATCATCGCGCTCAGCGATAATCCGCGCGACACTGCGCCCGATTCTTCCAAAGCCATTAATCGCAACACGCACCTTATCCATCAAAATCTCCTTTAACCTTTTTAAAACCAAATATGGTATATCATGCGCGCTTTAATAACATTAAATATTTCCCATACATACGGAGGTTCTTATGTCTTTATACGATAGAAATTACTTAGGCGCGCAAGCAGATGGCTTTGAGAGCGCGCGTGCGAGCGATGAGAGCGCAATTGTCGGCTTTGTGAAGCAGACTTACCAGCTCTTCGCGGGTTCGCTTTTAGCCGCGACAGTGGGGGCTTATATCGGACTTGGCGTAGCTCCTGTGATCGCTTCATGGTATTGGGGGCTCGTGATTTTGGAATTCGCGCTCCTAATCGGGCTACATTTCCTAAAAGATAAGGCGGGGATCAATTTGCTTCTCCTCTTTGGCTTTACGTTCATCACGGGGCTAACCCTCACGCCACTTCTTTCTCGCGTCTTTGGTATGCCCGGTGGCGCGAGCATTGTAGCGAATGCTTTTTTGCTCACGACTGCGATTTTTGGCGTAATGAGTATTTTTGCGCTTAAGACTCGCCATAATCTCGCGAACATGGGGCAAATGCTCTTCATTGCGCTGATTGTGGTCATTGTCGCTTCGATTATCAATCTTTTCCTTGGGAATCCGATGTTGCAGGTCGTGATTGCGGGCGCGGGCGCGATTCTCTTTAGCCTTTTTATCGCGTATGACACGCAAAATATTGTCCGTGGACTTTATGACAGCCCCGTAATGGCGGCTATTTCGCTCTATTTGGATTTCCTAAACCTATTCATCTCGCTACTCCAGCTACTAGGAATCTTCGGAAACTCTGATGATTAAAGATGATGAGGTCGGCATTGAGAGGATTCTTGATGCCAACCTCAATCGCCTGCGTGAGGGAATCCGCGTCATTGAGGACGTAATGCGTTATGCACGCGATGATTCCGCTCATTCACAGCGACTTAAAAATCTCCGCCATAACGCTCGCTTAAATCTCCCGCTCCAAATCCTCGCATACCGTGATATTATCGGCGATGTCGCCAAAGCTACGAGCAAACAAGAGCAAGAACGCGCCAACCTAGAGGGTATTTTGCTTGCAAATTTTAAGCGCACACAAGAGAGCGCGCGCGTGCTTGAAGAGACGCTAAAACTGCTTGATTCCTCTGAAGCCGAGCGTTTTAAACAGCTTCGCTACGAGCTTTATGACCTTGAGAAGAGTATCCTCCAAGTGCAGGAATCGCGCTCATGAGCCAGCCCATCTATCATGTAGGCACGAAATCCTGCCCGGGTGTGGAGAATCTAATCGTCTCAGAGATTGTCGCGCTCCCCTGTGAGCTCTCATTTGTGGGAATCGACGCGCTCATAATTACCTCAGCCAACGCCCTCGTTGCGCTGGATAATATCACGCAAGAGTGGCGTAGCCTCCCCGCGTTTGTCATTGGAGAAGCGAGCGCGAAAGCAGTGCAAAAGTGCGGAGGGATTGTGGAGTTTGTCTCCAAAGATTCCCATGGAGATGGGTTTTTTGAGGAGTTAAAGGGCTTAGCACAGGGGCGCACGCTCCTCTATCCGCGGGCTAAAGAGATACGCTCTCACATCGGTGAGCGTCTGCAAAATGCAGGAATCCACGTCATCGAAGCGATTGTGTATGAGAATCGTCCCCTAAAGCTATTGCCTGAGCAAAAGCCCCTTGAGGGCGCGATTCTCATCTTTAGCGCGCCCTCAGCCTATCGGCACTTTTTGGAAAATTTCCCATGGGATGAGAGCTACAAAGCCGTAGCTATCGGGCGCACGACACTAAAATGCTTCGCCCCCGATGTGCGTGCCTATCTCGCACCTAGCGTTAGTTTGGAGGGCTGCTTGCAAAAGGCGTATGCATTGCAAAAGGAGCCCTAATCGCTAAATACTTTACTTCCCGGGCGCCTCATTTTCTTATCCTCACCTTAAACAGCGCTACATCAACTCTACTTTCAAAGATAACAATAATTTATAGATTCTTAAGTGGGGGGGGGGCAATATCCTGACTTAAATTTACTCAAAGGAGAAAAAATGAAAAAATGCTCTTAGGTTTGGCGGTATTGGCGGGGTTGATGTGTGTCTAGGAGCTTACACAAAACCCGGTGATTCGAGGATTTTATGATGGGTGTAAAAGTGGAAACAGTCAGTCTTGCATTGCATTAGGCGAGGCTTATCTCTTTGACTATTTCGACAGCCAAGATTATGCAAAGGCTAAAATTTACTTCGAGAAGGTGTGTAAAAAGGCAATGAAAAAGATAATCTTATCCAGAGGCTTGCCATAATCTTGGAGTAATTTATGAGAATGGCGTCCAGCAAGACAATAAAAAGGCTTTAAAGTTTTACACTTTGGCATGCAACAAGGGAGACGTTGCTGCATGCCAGAATATCCAAGCAATGTATAGCTATAGAGCTACCAAAAAGCACAGAGTTTAATAAAAAAATTCCAAAACAGAAATTTTACGAAAATTTAGAGACATCGTCTGCTTTGAAAAAATCTTTGTAGAGCAAGTAGATAAAATTATTTGGAGCAATAAAATCGCATCCTCTACTACCAACCTTGCAGGTGGCGTTCTTGTAAAAGAGATCGAAGTCTTTGAGGTATTTTTAAAGAGTCCGAGCCTAGATGATGAGCTATTACGCCATATAGATAGACTAGTGCCATATCATATAGTTTTTATTTTAGTGCACCAAGGCAGATACAAGGCTTGCATTAGTTATAAAGAGGCTACTATACCTGGAAATATGGCTTTTAAAGTAAATTCATACCACTATACTGAGTGGCTAGATAAGCAAGATCTGCCTTTAAAGCTAGAGGGCTTAAACCTTGATGCAGTCTATGAAAATTTCGTTCGTCAAATAGCTGGTGAAACATTACAAAAAATAGCTTCAGACGAAAGCCTTAAAGATTCTGTAGCTAGATTGGAACAAAAGGAGTTACTGCAAAGGCAAATTTTAGCATTAGAGTCTAAAATTTGCAAAGAAAAACAGTTAAATAAACAGATACAGCTAAATAATGAGCTTAAAAAACTTAAAAGAAATTTGGAGGAACAACAATGGATAAAATGAAAATGCAAAGCGCAGATATTACCGCCCAAAATATTGAAAAGATCGGGGCTATTTTTCCTAATTGCATAACCGAAATGCTAGATAAAGAAAATAGCACAGCGGAGAACAAGGTATATAAAAAAGCCATAAATTTCGAGCTACTAAAGCAGATGTTATCAAAAGACGTAGTTGAAGGCAAAGAAGCTTACGAATTTACATGGGTTGGCAAAAAGGCGTCTATCATTGAGGCAAACAAGCCGATACGAAAGACGCTTAGACCTTGTAAAGATGAGAGCGCAAACTGGGACAATACGCAAAATTTGTATATCGAAGGCGACAATCTTGAGGTTTTAAAACTTTTGCAAGAGAGCTATCTAGGCAAGGTAAAAATGATCTATATCGATCCGCCTTACAACACAGGAAGCGACTTTATCTACAACGATGATTTTAAGATGAGTAGCGACGAATACGCAAACAAATCAGGCGAGGTCGATGAGGTCGGCAACCGCATGCTTAAAAACACAGATAGCAACGGGCGTTTTCACTCTGATTGGTGCTCTATGATCTATCCAAGACTACTGCTTGCAAGAAATTTGCTTAGTGATGACGGTAGTATATTCATTAGTATTGATTATAATGAAGTTGAAAATTTAAAGAAAATGTGCGATGAAGTTTTCGGAACAGAAAATTTCCAAAGGGAAATAATTTGGCGAATTGGCTGGCTCTCTGGATACAAAACAATGGCACCAAATTTTATTAGAAATCATGATACAATCCTATTTTATTCTAAGAATTCTACAATGTTGAGTTTTGTAAAAAAATATATTAAAAATGCAGATTTTAAACCTTTGATAAAAAAAGACGCAAAATTAACATCTAAATTATATGAATTAGGAATCGATGACGAAAAACAGAATGAACTTTTGAATTTTATCAATTACGAAAATCGTCCCGAGAGATACCCGATCGAGGATACTTGGAACTCTAATGAATATGATGATTTAAATAGTATTGCAATAGTATCATTTTCTGGTGAAAAAATCTCAAAGTTATTAGGGATTAATCAAGATTTTAAAGGTCAAAAGTCCATAAAAATGCTATTGCGAATTTTAGAAGCCACAACACAAGAAGGGGATCTCGTATTAGACTTCTTTTCCGGTTCAGCTTCTACCGCTCATGCCGTAATGCAACTAAATGCGCAAGATGGCGGAAATCGTAAATTTATCATGGTGCAACTTCCTGAAAAAACAGATGAAACAAGCCAAGCCTATAAAGCGGGCTATAAAAACATCTGCGAAATAGGCAAAGAGCGCATACGACGCGCCGGTAAGAAAATTTTCGAAGAGAATAAAGACAAAGAGGGCATTGAAAATTTAGATATAGGCTTTAGAGTGCTTAAGCTAGATGATACAAATATGAGAGATATCTATTATAGCCCGAGCGAATACAGCCGAGATCTACTCTTTAAGCTTGATTCAAATGTCAAATCAGATAGAAGCGATCTAGACTTGCTTTTTGGTTGCTTGCTAGAATGGGGGCTTTCGCTATCACTTCCATACACTTGCGAAAATATCGAAGGCTGCGCGATACATAATTACAACGACGGGGATTTGATCGCTTGTTTTGATGAAAATATCTCTGAAAATACGGTAATACAGATCGCAAAGCAACGTCCACTTCGCGCGGTCTTTAGAGATACTAGCTTTGCAAATAGTCCATCAAAGATCAACATAAAAGAGATTTTCAAACTGCTCTCACCAAACACTAGAGTAAAAGTAATATAAGGAGCAAGTGATATGAAACTGCAATTTAAACATCAAAAATTTCAAGCCGATGCCGCTAAAGCCGTGGTTGATGTATTCGCTGGACAGCCATATCTAACGCCAACCTATATGATAGATAAAGGGGATTATCAGTTTATAGAGTTTAAAGAGGAAATTACTGGCTGGAGCAATCAAAAAATCGTTCTAAACAATAAAATCATCTTAGAAAATATACAAAAAATACAAAGAGATAATCAAATCAAGCCTTCCGCCAAACTAGAAGGTAAATACAATCTAACAATCGAAATGGAAACAGGAGTCGGCAAAACCTACACCTATATTAAGACGATGTTTGAGCTAAATAAACACTATGGCTGGAGCAAATTTATCATCGTCGTGCCAAGTATTGCTATACGTGAGGGCGTGTATAAGTCGTTTTCGATGACACAGGAGCATTTCGCCGAAGAATACGGCAAAAAAGTTCGCTTTTTTATCTACAATTCCGCTCAGCTTACCCAAATCGATCAGTTTGCATCGGATAGCTCTATAAACGTTATGATTATAAATTCTCAAGCCTTTAATGCAAAAGGAAAAGACGCAAGGCGAATTCACATGGAGCTTGATGGGTTTCATTCTCGCAGACCAATCGATATAATTGCCAAGACAAATCCTATCGTTATAATCGATGAGCCCCAATCCGTAGAAGGCGCACAGACAAAGGAAAACTTAAAACAATTTAATCCGCTAATGACGCTTCGATATTCCGCTACACATAAAAGCGATAGTATCTACAATATGATCTACCGCCTAGACGCTATGGAGGCATATAATAAGCGTCTCGTTAAAAAAATCGCAGTCAAAGGTATCACAGAATCAGGTAGCACGGCTACGCAAAGTTATGTATATCTTGAGGGCATCAATCTCTCAAAATCAGTACCAACCGCTACGATTGAGTTTGATCACAAAGGCAAAAATGGTATCCGCAAGATCACAAAAAAAGTAAGCGAGAAATACAATCTATACGATAACTCAGGTCAATTAGAAGAGTACAAACATGGCTTTATTATCTCAAAAATCGACGGGCGCGATAGCTCTGTGGAATTTCTTAATGGCATTAAAATTTACGCCGGAGATGTTATCGGTAGTGTAAGTGAGGATCAGCTTCGCCGAATACAGATAAGAGAGACTATTATTTCGCACATTCAAAGAGAGCGTGAGCTATTTGATAGAGGCATCAAAGTACTTTCCCTATTTTTTATCGATGAAGTAGCTAAATATAGGCAATATAATGAAACAGGCGAAGAGATAAACGGCACATATGCTGGTATTTTTGAAGAAGAATACAAAGATATTACGCAAAATTTAGAGCTTGATACAAACGAGGATAATTACGCAGAGTATCTTAAATTTATATCAGCTAAAAGCACGCATGCGGGGTATTTTTCTATTGATAAAAAAGGCAAAATGATCGACTCTAAAGTATCGGGTAAAGAGACAACGACTGATGATGTTGATGCGTATGATCTTATCATGAAAAATAAAGAACTTTTGCTTGATTGCGATCCAAAGATATCTCCGGTTAGATTTATATTTTCTCACTCTGCGCTTCGTGAAGGCTGGGATAACCCTAATGTATTTCAAATTTGCACTCTAAAGCAAAGCACAAGTCAAACAAGAAAGCGTCAAGAGGTCGGCCGTGGGCTTAGGCTTTGTGTGAATAAAAATGGTGAGCGCATGGATACTAACGTGCTTGGAAATGATGTCCATAATGTAAATTTGCTTACCATAATCGCTAGTGAAAGCTATGATAGTTTTGCTAAAGCTCTTCAAAGTGAGCTTGCCGAGATTGTCGCGGATAGACCAAAAGCGGTGACACCTGAGCTGTTTATCAATAAAGCAATCACCGATTTAAATGGCAATAGCGATACGATAACTAACGATACCGCTAGAGAAATATACGTTTGCTTACGCACGGAAGGCTATATAGACAAACAAGGATCGCTAACTGATAAATATTATGAAGATAAGGCAAATGCCAATATAAAACTTGCCGATGAAGTAGCCGATTTTTCGCAATCTGTTATCGCGATTATCGATTCTGTTTATGATAGCAAAGCGATGATGCCTGAAGATGCACGTAAAAATAACGTTGAGCTCTTAGTTGATGAAGAAAAACTTGCTATGCCTGAATTTAAGAAGCTGTGGAACAAGATCAACTCAAAATCCGTATATGTTGTTAATTTTGATACGAATGAGCTTATAAAAAAGGCAATTGCGTCTTTGGATAAAAATTTGCATGTTTCAAAAATTTACTTTAGAGTTGAAACAGGAGCAATGGAACAAATCAGCTCAAAAGAAGAGTTAAAGTCTGGGGAATTATTCATCAAAGAAGAAGCAAAAAATCACAATCACACAACAGCCCTAAATTCAAACATCAAATATGACTTAATAGGAAAATTAGTAGATGAGACAGAGCTTACAAGAAAGGACATTATCCAAATTCTTCAAGGCATAAAACCTGAAACGTTTGAAAAATTTAAGTCAAATCCTGAGGAATTTATCATAAAAACAGCCACTCTTATAAACGATGAAAAGGCGACTGCGATTGTAGAACACATTACTTATAATGCGCTAGATGAAAAATACGATACTGCGGTTTTTACAGATCCTACAATAAAAGCTCAGCTGGGCAAAAATGCGCTCAAAACAAAAAAGCACCTTTACGATCATGTTGTATATGATTCGGCTAATGAAAAAGCTTTTGCAATGGAGCTAGATACAAGCAATGATGTTGCCGTTTATGTTAAGCTTCCAAACGGCTTTTATATAAATACACCTGTTGGAAAATACAATCCCGACTGGGCTATCGCGTTTTATGAGGGCGATATTAAGCATATTTATTTTGTCGCAGAAACAAAAGGATCCATGAGCTCTATGCAACTTCGCCAAATCGAAGAGTCTAAAATTCACTGCGCAAAGGAGCATTTTAAGGCTATTAGTAATGCTAGCGTGGTCTATGATGTGGTAGATAGCTATAAATCACTACTGGATAAAGTTATGAGATAAGTATTATTCAAAACTGCTACAAACTACAGCCTGCAAAAATGGTGTAAAGTCATTTTATTGGCTACATTTCTATCCCCATACCATCTTTGCCGGCTATTTTTGTAAAGTTTTCTTTAAAATCAAAGTGTATAATTTTGCTTTACACTTTTTTACAAAAACTTTATACAATTTTACAGAATCTTTACACATCGTTTACAAGCTCGTTAAATAGGCGTTTAAGAGGTTTTAAGAGCCTCTCAGTCATCTTTGCGCTTCCCTGTCAATTTTTGTCGCCTCGCCCCTGCTAATCCCCCTATTTTACGCCTTTTTACGCCCTGTTTTTACCTTTTACACTCTTTGGAGCATTCTCGCTTAAGGTTTGGCGAGAAAATTACCGACTAACGAACATTTTTGGGAGACTAACGAACATTTTTCATAAGAGAAACGAACATTTTGTCCGACTAAGGAACATTACAAAAATTTTAACGATACAAGACTAATTAAAAAAGCTTTATTTTACTTCTCACAACTCCGATAATCTTTAAACACTCCAATCTTTCAGGCGTATTAATCTCTATCGGTAGATATTCTTTGTTTTCACTCTCTAGCCTTACCCACTCACTAAAGGGCTCTTTGTGCAGCCTCTTTACGTATAGCTCTCCGTTGATATTCGCAATGACAGTATCGCCATTTCGAGCGTCCGTCTCGCGCTCAACAATAATATATTCGCCATCTTGTATCAAGGGAAGCATAGAATCGCCACTGACTCTAATAATGTCAAGTTTTTTAAAGCAGGTAATTCCTAATACTTTTTCTAAAAATGCGCGTCCAAGCGTCATGGGCGTTGGTCTTGTATCGCTGTTCTCAGTCCCATACCCCGCAGAGGCGTATATGTCTTCGTAGAGGTTGAGCACGACCATATCAGAGGCTAAATTTTGAGGCGCATTATCATAGCTCTCGTCCTCTCCGTATACTATATATTCCATCGATACATTAGCCAAACGGGCAATTTTCGCCATTACCTTTACAGGTGCGTCTCTTTCTCCGCTCTCGTAGCGGAGGTATGTTGTCTTTGGAATCGCCAGCCTCTTGCAAAATTCATCTTGAGACAACCCCATACGGGTTCTAATTTCTTTAATTTTATTATCCATTTAGCCACCATATTCTTGACATTGTTATCCAAGCTACGCCAATACTTTAATCGATCACTGCATTAACTTGCAAGCATTTAGCGACAAGCACGGGCTGGATCGCCCGACGCTTTCAAAGGTCCTGCATGGGAAACTGACGTGTGAAGTCAATAGAGCCGGTGCAGAGGGCAAGACAGCCAAGGTCGCGAGGGTGTTATGGGAGATTGGCGCATGGAGCGGAGAGAAGCCAAAAGTGCTTCAGAAGCTGGAGTGTAAAGCGAAGTGAAAAGAGAGCTTGAGGGAATTTTGGGGATTTGCGATGTATGTAGAAACAAAAATCGCATCGATAATTTACGGGATAACCGCCCGAGCTATCAGGATTGCGTGTGAGCGCAAATCCTCACGATACAAGTATAAATAATTGCCTCTATGCTTGCGGGAATGCCGAAAACGGAACGCTGGACTTTGCCTCTGCAACACTGCAGAGAGTGGCGGGATAAGATGACCTGCGCCCCACTCCCGTTTTTCGGACAAAAACACGCCTTTTTAAAGCCTTTTTGCGAGTGTTTGAAAGGCTTTAGCCCCTATGCCACCTACCTGGACCTTTTTGGAGGGAGCGGGCTGCTCTCACACACCATCAAGCAAACCTACCCGAGAGCGCGCGTCCTCTACAACGACCACGATAACTTCAACAGGCGTCTGGAAAATCTTGAGCATACAAATAAAATCATTAAGGAGCTCCGAGAGTATGGGATACAAAAGGGGTTTAAACATGCCCAAAGACTGGAAAAAGAGGATCGCGCGGGGGTGAGCGCAATCCTGCGCACCCGCGAGGAGCGCGGGGAATTTATCGACTATGCCACACTAGGCGCGAGCCTGCTCTTCAGCGCACGGAGGGTTCGGAGCCTCAAAGAGCTGATGAGCGGGTCGATTTATTGGCGCATAAATAAGACAAACTACCCGCACATTCACACCTATCTTCAGGGAGTAGAGCGTGTGAGCGGGGATTTTCGCGCCGTGTATGGGGCGCACAAGGACGCACACGACCTCGTGCTTGTGTGCGACCCTCCCTACCTCTCCACGCTCCAAAATGCCTATGGCAAAGAGTGGTTTAGGGTCGAGGAGTTCCTTGTTTTAATGGATATCATAGAGAAGCACCCTTTTATCTTCTTTAGCTCGGAGCGAAGCGAATTTTACCCGCTGGTAAAACATCTGACACATAGGGGCATTAACGGCGGAAGCCTCATAAACATTGTGCCCTATGCGCAAAAAACAAGTGCACTCACAGCTAACGCACGCTATGTCGATCATCTCTATTACAGCCTCGGGGCGTGAGGCGCACCTATCTTTTGTGTGCACCTCACGCGTGTTTTAAAAGAGCTTGTAAAATCTCCCCGCAAAAGAGCGCGCGGCTACTCTTTGGTTTTTCTCACAACTTCGCTCCACTTGCATGCGCCAAAGCAAAATCCTCCACCACAACAGCGCAAATCCCCCCCCCAAAAAAAAGAAAATAAAAAAAGAAAAGCCTCACGGCGGATTTAAG
>JBQMYQ010000014.1:0-37330 GCA_052173415.1 Wolinella sp.
CGCAAACCCCCTCGCTAAAAAGGAGCGAAGCGGGACTGAAACGCTCCAGCACATGCTCCGCAAATGCCTCACTCTCATGCCATGAGGGCGCGCGCTCACCGACAAAAATCGCATGTTTGACAAAGCTCATCTGCCCCACACCCCAAAACGCATGCATAATCTGCTTGGCATGAGCGGGATATTTTGGGGCGATTTTTGCAAAAATCAGATTGTGAAATACGCCATTTTCAGGCATGTGATAATCAAGCAAATCAGGCGCGCTCGTCTGCAACAAAGGCAAAAAAATACGCTCTGTGGGGAGTCCTAGATATTTATCCTCCAAAGGGGGCTTGCCCACAACTGTAGCGAGATAGATGGGGTGCTGCTTGTGCGTGATCGCGCTCACTTCGAGCACGGGATAGGGCTCAACAGGCGTATAAAATCCCGTATGATCGCCAAAAGGTCCTTCAAGGCGCACTTCACTAGGATCCACCCAGCCCTCAATCACAAAATCCGCATCAAAAGGGACATGGAGCGGATTCGTGATACACTCCACAACCTCGGGTCGCTTCCCGCGGATAAATCCATAAAGCAATAGCTCAAAGATCCCATAAGGGAGCGGAGCCGTGCCACACCACGTATAGAGCGGATCGCCACCAATAGCGATAGAGACGGGCATTTTCTGCCCCGCCCTTTGGTATTCGTGAAAAAAGTGCATGGAATCCTTGTGAATCTGCCAATGTAGCCCGAGTCGATTCCTCTCATAGACTTGCAGGCGATACATGCCGAGATTCCTGATATTTCCATCAAGGCTCTGCGTATATACCTGCCCCATCGTGATAAACGCCCCGCCATCATGCTCCCACGTCTTAAGAATCGGTAGCTTGTAGAGATCGACCTCCGCTTTCTCGCAAATTACCTGCTGACAAAGCCCGCGCGAGCTCACCCTTTTGGGACGAATATGGCGCAAAGAAGCAAGTCGCGGAAGCATATCCAAAGTCTCGGCGATTCCCCGTGGGGGCTTAAAGCGCACCCATTCGCTCACATTTTTTGCAATCTCTTCTACATCGCCGATTAGAATGCGCACAAGCTCCTTGTTGCCAAAGAGATTCATCGCTACGGGTATGTCAAACTCACGATTATTTTCTCGATCGATGGGGCGTGTGAATAGCAGAGCCTTGCTGTCGGGTCGCTTCACCTCCACATACGCGACGTGGGGAATCTCAAGGGAAATATCTAGCGGCTCATCGATGATTTTTAACTGATTGTGCTCTTTTAATAAATCAATAAACTGCCTCACGATTCCCCCTCACAAACATCTTAAAGTTTCAAAACATAAGTCGGACAAATATCCAAAAATCTAAATAAATCTACTTAAAATCCGTGGGGAATTATAATAAAGAGTATTTAAAACTCTCTTGCACCTCTGCACATCCTAGGAATCGACACTCCCAAAGCATAAATACAATCAGCATAAGCAACCAAAAAACACTTATAAAATACTCCCTTAATTTTTGCAGATACTTATTACTATTAAGAAGGATTATTATAATCTCAATGCTATACTCCTTGCTGAATTTAACTTAACAAGGAGGAAAGTATGAAGTTTTCTTTGAAGGTGGTGGCTTTAATGCTTCTTGGTGCTACATTGGCTATGGCAAAGCCGACGATTTATGTTCTAGCAACTGGCGGGACAATCGCTGGAAGCGGCTCTGATGCGCTTGATACAAGCTATACTTCAGGCACGGTAACGGTGGATAAACTCATCGCTGCAGTCCCTGAAATCAATAAAATCGCGACAATTAAAGGCGAGCAGATTTCACAAATCGGCTCACAAGAGATGAATAATGAAGTGTGGCTCAAGCTCGCTAAGCGCGTCAATGAGCTTCTAAAAAGTGGCAAGGCTGATGGGGTCGTCATTACACATGGCACAGATACGATGGAAGAGACTGCCTACTTCCTCAATCTCGTCATCAAAAGCGATAAGCCGATTGTCATGGTGGGGGCGATGAGGAGCAGCAGCTCGCTCAGTGCCGATGGTCCGCTCAATCTCTTTAACGCCGTCAATGTCGCGATAAACAAAAACAGCGTTGGCAAGGGAGTTATGGTCGTTATGAATGATGAAATTCACGCTGCACGTGAAGTAACAAAAACCAACACTTCTAGCGTTGAGACGTTCAGATCGCCTAATAGTGGTAAAATCGGCACGGTCTTTTATGGCAACGTGAAATTCTACATGAACCCTGCTAGGAAGCATACGACAAGCTCGGCATTTGACATCGACAAGATTAAAGAGCTCCCCCGCGTGGATATCATCTACAACCACTCCAATGACAACCCAGACTTTGTGAATATCGCGATTAAAAATGGCGCAAAAGGGATCATCAACGCAGGTATGGGCAATGGGAATCCTTTCCCAAGTGTGCTTGAGGCACTCGGCAATGCGAGCAAAAAGGGCGTAATTGTAGCGAGAAATTCCCGTGTAGGAAGTGGCGAAACTACGATGGACGGCGAGGTTGATGACGCGAAATACGGCTTCATCACAAGCGATAATCTCAACGCGCAAAAAGCACGCGTATTGCTCATGGTCGCGCTCGCGCACACAAAAGACAAAGCAAAAATTTGGGAATATTTCCTAACTCACTAATGTGCAGTGTGCAGGAATCCAGTGGGGAATCTAGGTGAGGGCTTTTGCTTCGCCTAGATTGCTTCACTGCTTTACTAAATTAACTCGTCTCACTGCGCAAGTTGCACAGGTTGGTGTGGCAAGTGCTGTGTTTTACCGCTTAGATTCCTGCACCCGCAGAAGAGTTGGGAATCCTAACGCTTGAATAAAAGCGGGAATCTCAAGATTTTTTGCGCCACAGAGGCTTATTTACCGCTTAATCTCCCATCTCCCTCCGCCTATAAAAACTAGCGCAAGCGCACTCACTAAAAGAAGTAGCGGGAATTCGATTTTCAGACCTCCATACGCACCTAGGGCTAGGAGATTCGCGCCATGAGCAACATAAATAATCACAAAAGATGTAATCGCAATCACTAGCGCGCTTAGGCGAGTGTAGATTCCTAGGATTAGCATTACAGGCGCGATGACCTCTCCAAGATAGACACCATAGGCGATAAATTCGGGGAATCCTGCCCCAACAATCATCTTCTCCACACCTGTAATCCCATGCTTAATCTTGTGAATCCCATGAAGCAACATGAGGATTCCTAAAAATACGCGCAACAAAAGCGACGCAACATCATGGCTGTGAATTTTCCCCAACATCTCTTCTATAATTTGCATACAAACCTCCAAAACTTCGATTTTTGGTATGTTATCACAACTAAAATTGCAAAAATCCCCTTGCATTTTTAGATATTTATGGGCAAAATCTCCACACATTGATCTGCATTCTATGGCTCAGAAAGGTGCTTTTAAACTGCTAATAAGCATACTTAATATATCAGTTTAATAAATATTTTATAAAATTAAAGGTCAGGATTTGCACGGGAAAATTCTCTACTACAACGAAGAAATGGGGACGGGCACACTCACCAATCAGCATCGTCGGATTTTTGAATTCACTAGGCAGAGCTGGTATGGCAGACGTAGCCTCCCTGAGCGCGATATGCTGGTTGATTTCCGCCTTGATGATCGGGAGAATGTGAGTGGTTGCAAGGAATCGTGCTTCAGGCGACTGTGCAGAACGCACCCCATCAAGGAGAGCGATTTTTGGCTTACCGCAGATGATGAGAAGCTTAAAGAGCGGGCGGAGGAGCTCAAGGAATCGTTAATCTTGCAAGGAGTTTCCACGCTAGATCCAAACGCACCTATCCCCGTAGAGCTCCCTATAAATCGCTGTTTTGACCTCTATTTTTCCGAAGAGCTCGCCCTGCTTGAACGCTACGAAGAGCTATTTTCCAACCCTGCGCGCTATCCCGTTGTAGATTATTCTAAGCTTAAACCATTCTTGCAAAAAGCGAAGACACATCTTTTGGGGGCAGATTCCTCAATTAGGCATGAGAATTTTAGCGAGCTTGAGCAAGAGATTCGCCGCACGGAGACGTTGCTGGCTGATATGGGACAGATTCTCACAAAAGATGCAGAGATAGTCTTTGAAGAGATGTTTTTGCGCGCACAAATCCCTTATCTGCGTGCACACAAGCGTCTTGGGCTCGAAGAAGAGCGCATTTCGCAATTAGAGCGCAGACTAAAGAAGCTACCTTTTGATATGAATTTCCTCCAACAAAAGATAAAAGGCGCCGAACCAAAGGAACGCGAACCTCTTAATGAAAAGCTAAATGCCCTAAAATCCGAGGGAATCGCCTGCCAAAGCGAAATCGCCGAGAGGACAAGCAATAAGGAATCGCTCGTGGCACAAATAGAGCTTTTTAAAAAGAAAAACTTTGAAGAGCTCATGGGTGCGTATCATTTTGAGGATCAGCGCAAAAAGCTCTACGCCTATCTGAAACGTGTATTAGATCACTTTGGCTATATGTTTGATTTATCGCTTTGGCAGAGTGCTTCACGCTCAAGCAACATCGCAAATAGCTTCTATACGCAGAGTATCCAAGGGGGATTTAACGCATTTACCTTTTTGCAATACTATCTCAAACCACTGGACAAACATCGCCTAAGTGCGCAGGATAAAGCCCTCTATCGCTATTTTTACGATTATGAGAAAAAGGATGCGCTCAAATTCCTCATAGTGGGCGAGGATTCCGAGTTTATCGCAACACTAAAACGTCGCCTATTTTTAGCACAAAAAGATGTGATTGTTTATACATTTTTACGTGCGGTCGATTCCCTTGCGATGGTCAAAAGCATGAAAGTCAATGCAGTATTTATGGACACAGAAATCCGATCCATGGGGATATACGAATGGCTGGAGCACTTCATCAAGCACACGCCTAGCCAAAAAGCCATCATCTTTGGCTTTAGCGCAAGGGGCGATGAGGAGCGAGAGCAAACACTAAAAGAGAAATACCATTGTATCCCCCTGCGCAAGGGCATAAGCGAGCAGAAATTTGAAGAGATGATGCAGCACTTTATCCCGATGATTCAGAACAAAGCGTAAAGAGCGGAAATCGTCGCTCGATTCTCACAAATCATCGCACATCAAAAAGGGGCAAGTTAAAAAGGATGGGGTCAAAAAAGAAAGCAAAGTGGCGCGCTTTGGCGGGCGCGTTTGCCCACCAAAGCCGCTGAAATTATAAATTTACGTGAGTGGGGGTTCTTGAGCGAGCTATTTTAGCTCGTCATACATCTCGCAAGCACCCTCCAAAATAGCTGTATCTGCACGAGGATCCTTTACTCCCAGCTCGCAAACCTTTTTCAAATATCGCACCGCTCCGCTTCGATTGCCTCTCTCATATTCATAGCGACCAAGCCAGTAGCATGCCCCCCAGTTGTTTTTGCTATCGCATAATTTTTTCAGATAGGCTGCTCCTTTAGCAGGATTTTTTGGCACTCCATGCCCTTTAGCATGTATATCCAAAACACCATGGCACCCTATCTCACCTCCGCCCTCACACCCTAGAGTGTAGAACTTTAGAGCCTTTTTGTAATCTCGCTGGGCACGAGGTAGGCTTTCTTCATATATTATCCCAAGAGTGGTGCAAGCATTAGCGAAATTGCCCTTTTTGCACACTCTCTCGTAGTAGAATATAGCTTTTTGAAGATCTTGGCTAAAGCCACCCCAGCCATAGTAGTAATTATTCCCCAGTTCCATGCACGCCTCGCTATCTCCATTGCTACACTTCTCATCAAGCTCTCTAGCTTTCGCTTGCGAATTGTAGGCTCCTAACGCCTCGACACATAGCAAACTCACTAATACCACCAAACCTAAAGCAATCTTTCTCATTTTTTCTCCTTTGATTTTCTTTTTTCAGCCAAAAATAGCCAAAGCAAGAGAGCACCCGAACCAACCATCAGGGCGTAAAGCACAAAATCGGTTTCATCTTTGACAGCCCATGTCGTCGCTATAGAAGCAATCATACTCGCTAATAACGACAGCACATACCTCTCCCATTTATCCAATCTGAGCTCATTATTGCTGTTTTCTTCCATATTTTCTCCTTTCCAAATGAATTTAAATCAGTATTGTGCCCCCCCCCCCCGCTGAATAATTGATAAACGAAGGTTGTTTTAATGGGAGCTGTTTTGTAAGGTTTTAAGAAGTTTTAAGCGGGAATCGGGGTGCAAAATGGAGTTTGATTCCTTGTGGGAATAGAAGAGTTTTATGCAATGCAAATGGAGATAAGGGGATCGTGGAGGAAATAGATGAGGCTGGAAGTGAGGGGGAAAATCAGATAATGTGAGGATCAAGCAAGGAATCAAAAAACACAAGCGGGATTTAGCGATTTTCTGTGCAAGGTTTTGCGTGATTTGGGCAACAAGACTCTCGCAAAATTCACTAAAACTTTGCGATCATGCTTGAGAACACCTAAACACAAAACGGCTATTAAGCACGATTGGAAGACTTGCCCAACGCAAGGTCAAGCATTCACAAAAACACCATCGCTTACCAAAAAAAGGAAACGATGGCTATATGTTTATGCGAAGGAGGGAGATTATTTTCTAATCTCTTTAATTCTTGCGGATTTACCGCTTCGAGTGCGCAAATAGTAGAGCTTCGCGCGTCGCACCCGCCCCACACGCAAAAGCGTAATGCTCTCCAAACTATCGCTATAAATCGGGAAAATCCGCTCTACGCCCACACCATTCGCACCGATTTTACGAATCGTAAAAGTCCGCCCTGTCCCACTACCGCGAATCGCAATGCAGATTCCCTCAAAATTCTGCACCCTCGTCTTCTCGCCCTCGTGGATCTTAACCCCCAAGCGCAACGTGTCTCCTGCTTTAAATTGTGGGATCTTCTTTTGTGTGATTTGTGCTTGCTCAAAGCTCTCAATATATCGATTTCTCATACTTTATCCCCTGCCTGATTCCTGAATTTTATACTTTCTGTAAAGATCTGGTCTGTGATACTGGGTCTTAGCCCGCGACAGCCCCATTTTCAGAGCGGAGATCTTAGCGTGATTACCCTTTGAATACTCTGAAGGAGGGGCGATTCCCTCCTCTGTTTTGGCGCGCACAAAGGTCGGTGCCTCAAGTAGTGAAGCTTCAAAACTCTCCCCTTGAAGCGATTCCTCATTGCCCAAAACACCCTCAATCTGTCGCGAGATGGCGTCGCAAAGCGCAAGCGCGGCAATCTCGCCTCCCGTAAGAATATAATCCCCCATGGAAAAAAGCTCATCGGCGCACTCCTCCATGGCTCGCTCATCGATCCCCTCGTATCGCCCGCACACAAGCACGATATGCGAAACCCTGCGCGCCAATCGCCGTGCATCATTGTGCGTAAAGGGCTTTGCCGCGGGGAGCAAAAATACAATGTGGGAATCGGGGCTCTCCTCGCGAATCGCCCTGAGTGCGTCTATCATCACGCACGGCTCAATCACAAGCCCCGCACCGCCACCTACCTGATAATCATCGACCTTTTTGAAGCGATCATGGCTGAAGTCGCGGGGATTGACCCACTCTATCTCGATTCTCCCCTCTTCTAGCGCGCGCTTTAGAATAGAATCGGAAAAATAACCCGAAATTAGCGAAGGAAAGAGCGTCAAAAAGGTAAATTTCACTAGCTTGCCTCGGCGATTCCCCTCGCGCCCTTGCTCTCAATCCGTCGAGATTTTACATCGGTCGCGATGATAAAATGCTCAAGATAGGGCACGAGAAACTGCTTCACTTTGAGCGATTTTGCCAGCATACCCTCACTCTTAATCACCAGATAATCGGTTGCGCCAAGACGCTCGATTCCCGCGACCGTGCCAAGGTGCTCACCCTCCTCAAAAAGCTCGCACCCGATAATCTGAAACCAAAAATATTCGCCCTCATCAAGAGGACACTCTCTAAGTGTGCGCTCAAGCGTGGTATAGAGCGTCTTATTTGTAAGAGCTTGAGCCGCTTCCCTGTGGGGAATCTCAGTAAAACTTGCTACCAAAGAGACGGGGTTAAAGGCACGCAGGGTCAGTGCGCCTCCCTCCCAAAAAAATGCGCTCCCGGGTTTCAAGGAATCGGGAAAATCCGTCAGAAGATGAAGCTTAATCTCCCCTTTGATTCCCACAGCACGTCCAAAGCGTGCGACCTTTATTCCCTGCTGGATTCCCTCTTCCAATCGCTATTCCGCTGCCTTGACGATAATCTTATAAGAGTAGCCATCTTTTGCTTTGCAACCTGAAATCAGTGTCTTGAGTGCACCAATCATGCGACCGTCTCGACCAATCAGCCTACCCGTGTCTTGGCTTGAAGCAAAAATCGTAATCTCGGAAAAATTCTCCTCAATATCCTTGCGTACTACTTTGATTTTATCCACATCTGTGGCGATTTTCTTTGCATACTCTTCGATAAAAACCTCAACCAACGCAGGAATCCTCTCGCGCTACTTTGTTTTTGTGAGTGCAGCAACTCTCTCGCTCATCTTCGCGCCCACGCCGACCCAATATTTGAGCCGCTCTTCATCAAATTTGATGATGGGATTCTCCGACAACGGATTGTAATAGCCGATTGCCTCGACCCAACCACCATCTCTTCGCTTCCTGCTATCGGTTACGACCATTCGATAAAAAGGCTTCTTCTTACGCCCAAGTCGCGTCAATCTTATAACGGTTGCCATGTTGCTACTCCTAAAATAATTTCATAGATTTAATCACTTAAATCTTAAGCCAAAAGACGCTGTATTCTGGATTAAAATTTAACGAAACTGCCCAATTTTTGACTGATTCATCATGCTCATAAGATCCTGCATACCCCTCTTGCCCGAGAATCGCTTCGCCATTTTTGCCGCGCTATCAAACTGCTTAATAATGCGATTCACGCTAGCGACGTCCATCCCCGACCCAAGGGCGATACGCTTTCTGCGACTGCCATTAAGAATCGAAGGCTCTTCGCGCTCCTTTGGTGTCATTGAGGAGACCATGGCTCGGATCTGCTTAATCTCACGAGAATTATCCAAATCAACGTCTTTGAGCGCGTTTGCCATATTCCCCATACCGGGAATCATCGACATAAGCGACTGCATTGAGCCGAGCTTCTTCATATTATCCATCTGCGCGAGAAAATCATTAAAATTAAATTCGCCCTTTTTGATCTTTTTGGTGATATTTTTCGCCTCTTTTTCACTAATGACCGAAGAGGTTCGTTCGGCGAGCGACTCGATGTCTCCCGCACCCATGAGGCGATTAATAATCCGCTCGGGCAAAAATGGATCAAGGTCGGGGATCTTCTCCCCGCTTCCAATGAAGCGCACGGGAATCCCGATCTGATGGGCAATCGAAAGCGCGATTCCGCCCTTGCTATCGCCATCAAACTTACTCAAAATCACACCACTTAGCCCAATCTCCTCGTGGAATCGCTCCGCACTCCTTACACCATCTTGCCCGCTCAAACTATCAGCAACATAAAACGTCTCATGCGCCACAAGAGCCTTTTTAAGCCCCTTTAGCTCCTCCATGAGCGGCTCATCAATCGCCAACCGCCCCGCAGTATCGACCAAAAGCACGTCATATAGCCCTTGATTTGCCTTTGCTAGAGCATTTTGAGCAATTTTCACGGGGTCTTTGCTCGCCTCTTCAAAATAGAGATCAACCTCAATTTGTGCGCTTAATTGCCTAAGCTGCTCAATCGCGGCAAGCCTCTGAAGATCGCACGCTACAAGCAACACCTTTTTTCCTTTGGATTTCAAAAAAGCAGCGAGCTTCGCTGTGGTCGTTGTTTTACCGCTTCCCTGCAATCCCACCATCAAGACGATCGTAGGGGGCTTGGGAGCGAATACAAATCCCTGCGCTCCGCCCGTGTGAAGTATCTCAAGTAGCCCCTTTTTCAATGCGGAGAGGAAGCTCTCCTTGCCGATTCCTCTATTTTTTGTCTCAAGCTCGACAATCCTTAAGAGCTCCTTAGTCGCCTTATAATACACATCAGCCTTAAGTAGGGACTTTTTAAGCTCATCAAGGGCTTTTTTAAGAGCTTTTTCATCATCATGAAAGCGTATTTTGCTAATCACCCCGTGAAAGGATTCCCTCAGCACATCAAACAACAGAAAACTCCTAAAATTATTGAAATTAAGACTTTTAAAATCGCTAAAAATTCTTGATTATACAGGCATGGAGCTTTAAAACTTAATAAAAGCGCAAAATAACCGGATCTCTATGGATAATTTTTATTATTGACAATCTTTTATTTTTCTGTTATAAGCCTTTCTTGCAAAATGGTTGCGATTCCTAGTTTATGGAGCGCGCCGAAATCCAAGGAACAGTCGATGAATTTTGAAGGACTTTTGAAGGAGCATAACCTCAAAGTAACTCCGCAACGCATGGCAATTCTCCATGAGATTAGTCAAGCGGGGCACATCAATATCGAAGATATTTATGAGAATATCAGGCGTCTCTACCCCTCAATGTCACTCGCGACGGTTTATAAGAATCTCGCCTCCATGCAGGAGGTTGATATTGTGCGCGAGGTTAAAATCCCCAATCAGAAGCAAAAATATGAGCTTTGTTGCCACCCGCACATTCATCTGATCTGCGAACAATGCGGGAAGGTTGAGGATTTACGCTATCCTTACGAGCCTCTAATGCAAAATTGCGCGCAAGAGAGTGGCTACGCGCTTCGCGAATCCTCCATCGCAATGATTGGCATATGCCCTACGTGTCAAGCTTCAAATAGCCCCTCGCCCAAGTAGTAATAGAAATAACCCCGCCCTCTTTCCACGTTAGAGCTTTTTTGTAGCTTTTTTGCGCGCCGCTTTAGAGCAAATGCAAGGGCGAATATGGAGGAGTTGCTTTAGTTTCTCTCACACCCAATAGATTCCCGCCCCCTGCGTTTTGCTTTGAAAAAGGGGGCTTGTCTTGCCCCTACTTTATATTTGCTTGCCTACCTATCCTGCATTTCTAGCGGCTTCTGCGAGATCCCACATCGGCAAGAAGATTCCTAGCGCGAGCATTAGCACTAGCACCGCAATGAATGCCGTAAGAATCGGCTCGATATAGGCGGAGAGGTTGTCAATCAGATGATCATAGCGCATTTTGTAATAGCTCGCCGCCACACCCAACATCTGGTCGAGATCCCCGCTTTGCTCGCCCGTGTTAATCATCTGAAGCGTTGTGGGCTCAAAAATCTCCGTCGCTCTAAAAGCATCAGTAAGCCCCACCCCGCGCTTAATCGCCTCGCTAACGCCCTCAAATTTTTCGCGCAAAAAGTCATTCCTCGTCATTCCGCTACCCGAGCTCAACGCCTCCTCAAGCGAGATTCCCGCGCGAAGCAGCAACGAAAGCGAGGAGACATACTGGCTCATGGTATGCAAAAAGATAATGTCGCCGATGAGCTTAACCTTAAGTATGTAAGTGTCGACTTGATGCTTAAAAGACGGCGAAGCACGATACCTTCGGCGCAATAATTCGATAAAAACAACGAGCCCGAGAAGAACGTAAATCCCATAATTTGAGAGGATATATTCCGTCTGCAACAAAAGCCGTGTTGGGAGCGGAAGCTCTGCATTGAAGCTCTCAAAAACCGCTTTAAACTTAGGAATTACGATCAAAATCAGCGCCACAAACGCCAAAATCATCGCCACAATGACCATCGTCGGATAACGCAGAGCCTTTTTGAATTTCGCCGTGTTATTGCGTATCTCCTCAAGTGTCTCAGCGAGCATTCCCAAAGAGTGCGCGAGACTTCCCGTCTGCTCGCCCAAAGAGATGAGCGAAATACTAAGGCTCCCCAAATCATCTTCAAACGTGCGAAAAGCGTCGCTCAGACTCCTACCGCTATTGATTCCCAAAAGCACCTCTTGGAAAATCTCCTTTAGTTTTTCGCTCGCCGAAAATGTAACAAGATCCTCTAGCGTCGTGTGGATTGAGATTCCCGCATTGAGCATGAAAGACATCTGGCGAAACGCAGGAATCATGTCATCAAGCCTGATACGATTCTTCCCCGTGAGCGTGCAAAGCATCTCAAGAGCCATCTCTTTTAGTTTGAGATCTAGCGGTGCAGCAACCTCTTTAGCTAGCAGTGGCTTGCCTCGTTTTTCATTTCCCGCACGGATTAGTGCATCCTCTTTTGAAAGAGCTTGCAAAATCCTATACTCACGCTTGCCGCGCGAAATTAACGTAACTCTAAAATACTTCATGAGAATTTCGCCACACGATAAACTTCATCAAGGCTCGTCACGCCCGCGAGAGCTTTGGCGATCCCATCCTCAAACATGCTCACAAAGCCACTCCGCCTCGCCTCTTTCAAAAACTCATCTTTAGAAGCACCATTGACGACGAGCCGCTTAATCTCATCATTTGCCACCATTACCTCCGAAATCACCTCACGCCCCTTGTATCCGATCATATTACATTGCTTGCAGCCGTGCGATTTGTAGAACCGATAATCCTCAGGGAGATAGGGCTTTAGCTCATTAAGCAGTGTCTGAGGCACTTCTACTTCGTAACGACAATGCGGACAAAGCTTGCGCACAAGGCGTTGGGCTTGGATTCCGCTGATGACTGAGCCGATCAAAAAGCTCTCGATTCCCATGTCAAGCAAGCGTGTGATTCCGCTGATTGCGTCATTAGTGTGGAGTGTGGAGAGCACGAGGTGCCCCGTGAGTGCCGCTTGGATTGCAATCTGCAAGGTCTCTTGGTCGCGAATCTCCCCCACCATAATGATGTCCGGATCTTGACGTAAAATGCTACGCAGTGCCCCTGCGAAGGTCAGCCCAGCCTTCTCATTAACCATAACCTGCTGAATGAGTCCCATCTGATACTCCACGGGATCTTCGACGGTGATAATCTTCTGCGCCACGCTTTTAATGGCATTAATCGCCGCATAGAGCGTAGTGGTTTTACCGCTTCCCGTCGGACCTGTAACAAACACAATGCCATAGGGAGCCTTGATAATCTTGCTGAAACGCTCATAATTGACCGTCGAGATTCCCAAATCTTCGAGCTTCACGAGCACCTTGCTCTTATCCAAAATCCTAGCGACGATCGATTCCCCCGTGATAATCGGAAGCGTAGAGACCCTAAAGTCATATCCTCGCCCATCAATCACTAGCGAGAATCGCCCATCTTGAGGCTTGCGCTTCTCCGCAATATCCAGATTAGTCAAAAGCTTAAGGCGCGAAGCAAGGGGCGCAAAAAGATCTCTCTCAAAACGAAAGCTCTCCACCATGACCCCATCGATGCGTATCCGCACGACGCAGTGGGCCTCACTCGCCTCAATGTGAATATCGCTCGCACGCTGCTTGATTGCATAACCAAAAACTACCTCGATTAATTGTGTGATACTCGAAGAATCATCGCCCGCACTAGCACCTCCACCATGAATTTCACGCCGAATGCGCACGATAAGATCTTTAATCCCATCGTGTAGCTCCAAGCGCGCGAGGGTGGAGACAAACTGCTCCTTTCTCACAATCGCATAAACAATGGGCTTCTTGCGAATTAACCGCTGAAAAGTCTCTTTGACGTTTAGATCAAATGGATTAATAAGTGCAACAACAATTTCATTTTCACGCTCAGTAATCGGGAAGGCGTGCGAGCGTTTAATCTGCGCAAATGGCACATAGTCCACTACATTTGGATCAATGCTCACAGAATCAAGATCGACAAACTCCATATCAAGCTTTTTTGCGACTTGGCGCAGGATCTCATCCTCGCTAGCGGGGAAATCCTCGATGATCGATTCCGTATCAAGCGAACCGTTTTTGCACTGTTCAACGAAAAAATCAAGCAAATCCCCCTCATCAATGTAGCCCAAATCAACGAGCACGCGAACGATCTTGCGCCTGCGATTTTGCGAGCTCTGCTCTTGCAGGGCACGAGATAGTTGCTCTTGTGTGATTAGCCCCGCAGCCTTTAACCGATCACCAATCCTCTGTCTATTCACGCATTTATTCCTTTAATTTATCTTTTCTCATGCGTTCTATCAGCCGAGATAGCGCACCTGAGCTATCAAAGTCCTTGTAACGCTCCAGCACACGTATTGCTTCATCCTTGTTGCCACTGAAGTAGAGACTTTTGGCAAAAATCGACCACGATTCCACAGAGGTTCGCTGATGATTGTTGGCGACAAGCGCCCACTCGCGCGCGCGAGTAAAATCCCGCTCTGCATAATAACCGCGTGCGAGCTCAATCGCTGGGTCATACGAGGGCTCGTGATTGTAGCGTTCAATCTGAAACGCCCTCATCTCCTTAGGCGAGCTGGGCGCGGAGGAGAGGTGAAAGGCATTAATGCGATCATCGACACTCTCTGAAGTAGCGGGCTTGCTCTCCCTGCTTACTTTCTGCCTTTTTGAAGAAGTGCTTGAGGCTTTTTCTTTGGTTTTTGAAGCCCCCCTTGAAGCAGCGGAAGATTTTTTTAAAGAAGATGCCCCTGATGCTACCATAGTAGGAGCGCTTGTCTCCTTTACTTCTGAAGCATTTTGGGCAAGAGCGTGAGACTTTTCTGGTAGCGGAGCGAGGGTATCTTTTGAATTATACACCCAACCAATTCCGCTGTGTATCCAATCTTTCTGGATGGTTTTCGCGCAAATTTTATCGCCTCGCACATATCGACTGAGCACTTTCGCCCCGAGCTTTGGCTCCTCGCGAATATTTAAAATCGTAACTTTCACAATGAAGCAGCTCTCATCTTCCTTCTCAGCCTTTTCCTCTCTAGTCTCAGCAATATTCTGCTCTGTCGCAACAGAGGGACTTTGCTTTATCTTCACACTATTATTTGCACTATTCGCATTATTTGCGGAATCGGGCAGGGAATCCTGCATGGGACTTTGGCTCTGCGCAGGAGTTTCTATGATATTTTGGGTGCCTTGAGTATTTTTTGTGCTTTGGCCACTATTTGTGCTTTTTTGCGCAGGATTTGTCACCACTTCAATGGGAATCCCTCGAGGTGAAAGCATGAATGAAAATATCCCATTTTCAAAAAATAGTCTCTCCACGCCAAAATAGACCGCACACACAAACACGATTCCTAAAAAAGCTCGCGTGCCAAAACGCAAATACATGGCTCGCCGATAAGCTCGCCATCGCTCTTCGAGAGCCAAGAATCGATTACTCAAGCCCCTCCCCTTGATTACCTTCTTTCTCTTTGCTCTCAGGGCTTCCACTCATAAGACTATAGCCCAAATCCTGCAAGGAGGGCTTTTGGTCGCCTCTAATAATATGGGGTGTGATGACCAAAACCATCTCATCGGTGCTCTCAATATCAGAGCTATATGAGAAAAAATATCCAAGCAGCGGAATATCGCCTAAAAGCGGCACTTTGTTTTTATTTTTGTGATTACTTTTGCTAATCAACCCGCCCAAAATAATCTTCTCGCCATCTTTGACGCGCACCAGCGAAGAGAGCTGGTTGGTCGAGAGGTTTGGAGGAGTCTCAAGAGCCGTCGGAGCCAAATCGACATCAAAGCCCTTTGTTTGCGTAATGGACGGATTGATTTTTAGCATAATCTCATCTCCGTGAATGCTCGGAGTAATATCAAGCAACACCCCCGCAAAGACTGATGGATATTCTGTATCTGTATTTGTATTAGTTGAGCTACTTCCGGAGGTTTGGAAAACCGTGCTCTTGCGGTAGCGTATGATATTGCCCACGCTAATCATAGCGGGCTGATTATTGAGCGTAAGCACTTTGGGATTAGAGACGGACGAAACTTCTCCATAGTTTTTCAAAAACTCCACCACGCGTGTTAAAGTCACCCCTTGAGAGAATATATTGAGCGCATAGCCCGAGCTTCTTTTGCCCCCAACCCCTAGAACTAGCGCGCCACTTTCCGCGCCGAATTGAACCTCGCCGGGAGCGATTTTTGAAGTTGAACCTGAGCCAGAACCGCTACCGCTTGAGCCTGTTTTAGGCAAAAGTGCGACGTTTTGAAGATTGTAGAGTTGATTCCAATCCACCCCGGTCGTGCTCCCTGCGCTATGGCGCACTGTCAAGATGCTCACATCAATCATCACTTGACTTTGCAAACGCTCATGAAGCGCGTCAATGTATTGTGAAACGCGCTCAATCTGCTCACTCGTGCCTGTAACCGTTACAAGCCCCGCACCACGATTGACGACCACAGATCCGGGCTGCGAAGCCGACAAACCCGCATGCGAACCTGCGCTCCCCGATGAAGCATTCGCTGTTGGAGCACTAGCATTTCTCGTATTTGTAGAGGAGGCACTTGAGGCTTGTGGAAGTGCATAGGAATCCCCCGGGCGATTAAGAATCGAGAGGATTTCCGCTTGGATTCCCTCCCAAAACCTAAAACCATCTTCTGCTTTGATATTAATCCCCGAACGCCCTGTGCCTGATGAGCCTGTATTCGCACCTCCCGAAGCAGATCGCGTCGTATTGCCAGAGCCACTAGCTCCATCATCACGACTGATCGAAACCTCCGTATTGCTCACACCACTCCGATCCGTGCCTACATAATTAATCTTGAAAGTCTTGGTGACCAAAAAGCTAATCCGCAGAATCGAGCCATCAAACTCATAATAAAGCCCATTCTCTCGAAGTATCAAATCAAAAATACGCCTCAAGGGAGCTTGCTTAATATTCACCGAAGGCATATTTTTCTTCAAGCGCGCTCGCGCCACTTCATCGCGCAAAAGCACGCTATATGAGCACTCCGCAGCAAGTTGCTTAACAATCTCCCCTGCACTCACGCCACTATCCTTAGTAGAGAGTGTGAATACCCTCTTTTCGCAAATCGAGGCCTCTGCGTTTAGGGCAAAAAATGCCACGATTCCCGCGAAAATCCATGCTTTTTTTATCATCGAATCACCTTTGTGTTTTTCTCATAGATCGCATAATACCGTCTCTCACCCTTTGCACTCTCCAGATGCACTCCTTTTCGTCCAATTGAAACGACTTTCCAACTTCCATATTTTCCACCAAGTTTAATCCATTTTTTACCAATTTTGACCTCATTGTTCAGTATGGCAAGCACCATGGGACGTGATGACTTTGGGCTACCGCTACTTGCTTTTGTATTCGCTAAAGTCGCGCCGCTACCGTCATAGCTACCACCATGCCCACCGTGTCCATTGTTCCCATCACTTCCACTATTGCCATCGCGCTTAGGACGCCACCGATAATCAAAAGGATCTGCCGAAGCCTGCACTTCCGTAGCAGAAATTCCTTTGCGCTCAAAGGTCGTAATCTTAACAAACAGATCATCAAGTTCATCATTCGCCCATAAAAAAAGTGCGCCTATACACACAAACCAAACGATTCTCATAGACTCCCTTTCTGATTCTCAACAAGAATCTCAAACTCAAGTATGCCACTGCCTCTAGGAATCAACGAAATATGCTCCAAAGAGACAAAAGGTCCGTAATGTTCTAAGAAATAGATATAGTCCAAAATCGCTCGCTTTGAGCCTCTGCCTTTGAGCTTCATCCACGACTTCTCCAATCCGCCCACACCCTTTCCCTCGCTCTTTCCAAGAGAGGAGTTGAGCACCTCAAGCCCTAGCCTAGTCGCTGATTTCATAGCAAAATCAAGCGTAAAATACCATGCATAGCTCATTTTATAAACTTTTTGGAGCGTAGCCTCAGCCTTTTTGGCCCTCTCTTCTGCCTCGCCCAAATGCTCCAAAGTCTTTTGAACCGCATTACGCCTTGCTGGGATTCCCCCAGTGCGGTCGATTTCGTTGATATAGCTTTGGCTTTTTTGAAGCGCGGTATAAACCTCCGAATGCACCGCCTCTTTTTGCACTACCCACTCTTCCATGTAAGGATAAAGCAAAAAATAGAACGCGAAGAAAATCAGCGCACTCAACATCAAATAGAGGATACGCTTCTCGGATTCCTCCTTGTATGCGAAATAGTTATCAATGGATGTTACAAACCCGTCGAAAGTCCGCCTAGCAGATTGAAGTTGTAGCTCTTTACTCATCGTATAATTGCCTTAATGCTGGATTGATACTGCCCTTGTTCCTTAGAGATCTCCTCTGTCGTCGCCTCCATGTAGCGACCACTCTCGCCAAGATCACGCAGGAATCCAGAGACTGCCCGCTGATCCCACGCATTTGTGAGCGTCTCTAGGGTCAGAGCCTCCGATTCCTGGGTTAGGGCAAACTCATTAAGAAGCACCTCGTGTTTCACGCTTGCATTCAGGAAATCACTCAAGACGCGACTTTTCGACACATAATTGCGTTGCCACGCGTAAATGTCCTTAAGCGCGCCCAAGTAAGTCTCATACTCCTTATCACGCTCGGCAATCGCCTCATCAAGTCGCTTTTTCTCTGCTTGAAGTTTCTCAATCTCACTCCGATATGCCGCCTCTTTTTGCTCTGCGATGATCCTCTCCTGTGTATAAACCTCAATCTCATGGTCAAGCTTTAACCAGTAAAAAAGCTCATAAGCGGGATAAGCAAGTGAAAGAATCAAAGCGGCAGCACCCGCAGCCAAAAACCGCCCACCATCTCGCTGGAGCAGAGGCAAAGGACGCTTGTAGATCGTGAAATTTGGCAGACTCTCGCCCTGTTCTATGGCTTTTGCATAGAGGATCGCCAGCGAAGCGAGGTAATTTTCACGCTTGGTTTCAAAACCTATGGGAATCGTATATGCCGCTTTGCAAGGTATCTTCGTCATCTCTTCAAGATAGTGATAAAAATCCATTGCGATTCTTGCAGAGGAATCAAGATACATCAGATCCAAACGAACATCTTGATGGAGCCTGCGCACAAACGAGAGGGTCTCTTCAATCTCCTCATAAAGCACGCGATAAATATACTCTAAATTCCCCTTGTGGCTCTCTTGATCGCTGGCGATTCCCGCTAGGTAGTTGGTAAAATCTCCATACGTGAGATCTAGCCCACTTCGCGTATCAAACATCTCGTGCAGATTCCCGATCTTGTGCTCAAGGGATTTAAAATAGATCATCTCACCTTCAAGAAAAAGCAAGAAAAAGGCATCATCATCGCCGACATAGACAAAAATCTGCGCCCCTTTAGGAGAGATGAACCCAAGCTTGTAGAGAATCTGCGGGATAAAATGGTAGGGAATGAGGCAATCTACGTAAGAATGCCGCTCCATATATGAAGAGAAACGTTCCGAAATTGCATCATGAGGAAGCAAATAGACATCGTATTCGTCACGATTCACGTCATAAGAGTTGTTTCGCTTTTGGAACTGCATCATATATTCATCTTCGAGATTGAGGCTTAACTGCGTGTAAGCCATCTCCATAAGTGTCTCTTCGAGGATTGCCGGATCGACATTCCGCGGGACTTCTGCAATCGTGTGAAGCACGGATAATGAGGGAATCGCGCTCACTATCCGTGCCGAAGAAGGGGGCTCATCAATCTGATTCCCTAAAAGATCGTAAAAAATCGAATTTTTAGAGTTAAAAAATAATGTCTCCACTTCCTTGTGTTTCTTTTTCAGCACAAAAACCCCTTTCGCGCCGTAAACAACGCTCTTGTAAAGAATCGCTACGGCAAAATCCATGAAAAATAAGAAATATTCTATAATAATTTTTTCAATAATTCGACTAAAACACGAAGGGAAATGAGTATACTTCAATAGAATTTTCACTCTAACTATCCGTAAGGAGGTCAGATTTATGGGATTTTCACGTCATTCTTTCACGATGATTGAGCTTGTGTTCGCAATCGTGATTGTAGGATTTGCTATTCTCACGATTCCTGTGGTTGTTGCTCAGAGCAATCATCTGCTCAGAAGTAGCCATAATGTGCAGGGCTACTATCATGCACTCGCGCTTATGCAAATTATCAGAATAAAGCCATGGGATAGTGCGAATAGGGAAGATATGAATGCCTCAGATCTCTATTACGTCCTTGATACCGACGAAAATGCCTATGACTGCAAAGATGTAGGGGGCTTTGGATTCCTTCGTCGTGAGGGCATGTTTGCGCGCAATTTTAAGGGTAGTCGCGTCTGCTCGCAAGACAGTATAAAGGCAAAAGCCATCGCGGGCAGCTCGCTGGAGACGATTAATTTCGCGCAATACAGCGAGGCAATCAAAGAATACTCTGCGAGCGAAGATAAATTCACATTGAAAGCTGGTGCAAAATATGTCGATTCCTCCACGCTTAATGATGTCGCAAACGGGACAACCAATACGAAAAAGATTACCATTGAGTTGCTAGATTCCTCCTCTGGCAAACTCCTTGCACGCTATCATTACTACGCTACGAATATCGGCACCGATGCGATTGCATCTAAGGATCTATGAGATGAGAAACATTCGTAACGCTTTTACAATGGTTGAGTTGGTATTTACTGTCGTGATCCTAGGAGTCATAGGCGTAGCGGGATCTCAAGCGGTGCATAAAATCACGGAAAATTACATTTTGCAACGCTCTTTTGCACGCTTAGAGCTTGAGACACACCGCGTTTTAACCCTCATGAGTCAATATTTAGAGCACGCCCTGTGGGAATCAATCTACCTACGGAATGAAGATGACGGGAACATAGACTCGGATATACTGATCACGTGGGTAAGCAAGGATATGGATAACTATTATGGAAGCTTCGATGGCACAGGCAATACACCGCGCTTTAGCGGAGTAGTCAAGCTTGAGGAATCGGGTGCAAGTTCGACCACTCCGGGTGATCTTGAAATTACTACGCTGGGATCAAGGCTGGATCTACCTCGAAACAGCACAAGTAGCGGAGCTGAAGTACTTTTTTTGCCCTCTGCTCGTAACCTTGTTGATCATAAGAAACGCCTACAAACAATCAAAACGACCACGGGGACAAATCGTCTCACTACCACACCCCAATCCCCATCAGACCGTGCAAAAGAGCTCCATGAGATTACCCACATGGTCGATCCTAATGCGCCATACTCTTTCTCGCTTGACCTCAGTGGTGATCTGGTTTTTCATAAAGGCTACATACATTACTTAACAAATGAACCTGGTTCGGAACACTATTTCATGGCTCATCACGTCAAAGATCTGAAATTTTGGTTTGAGGGCGAGGGAAGTATCTTGCGTATACGCTTGTGCATGAAAGATAGGCAGCTATTTGCAATCTTGGGTTGCAAAGAACAAGACACTAGAGGTATTTGTGCGACAGGTTTTTGCAAAGAAAGTGCGGTGATTCAATGAAACGGCAGGGATTTGGGATCATTTATGCAATCCTTGTGTTATTAGCCATCTCTACGCTTCTTGCATTCTCGTTTAATTTCTCCACAAACGCATACAGCACAAGCGTCGCAGAGCATACAAAAATACAGCTCAGACTCTATGAAAAAAGCGCGCTAGAGCTTGCGATTCTTGAGCTTCAAAATAGTAGCGCAACTAACAGCCGCATGCTAAATGAGCGCGTTTTTGACGGGGGATATCGTTTCAAAATCCATGCCACACAGCTTAGCGATGATATTAGTGCCCATGGTGCAATCTATCGTCTTGATCTTATAGGCACGGTTACGCCACCCGGCTGGGAGTATAAACTCTCTCACACAATCACTTCGCGACATATTGTTAAACCTTAAAAAGAAAGGAATCTTGCCCGCTTATGGATACTCTTGATATTAAGGTTCTTTTAAGAACCACTCTTGCACACAAAGCTTCAGACCTTCACTTGCTCGTGGGTAGCGAGCCACAAATCCGTATTGATGGGCAGCTTGTGAAGCTTGATCTACCTCCTGTAACACAAAAAATCTCAGAAGACATCTGCTATAGCATTCTGACTGAGGAGCAAAAACGCGTCTTTGAAGAGACAAAAGAGCTTGATTTTGCCGTAACGATTCCTGAATTTGGACGCTTTAGGGTCAATTATTACATCTCTATGGGCACAATCGGTGCTACTTTTAGGACGATTCCTACGAATATTCCTAGCCTTGAGGATTTAGACTCCCCGCCCATTTACAAGGAGCTAGTCCGCCGTGAAAAAGGGCTAATCCTTGTTACAGGTCCTACGGGTAGTGGCAAAACAACAACCGTAGCTGCGATGCTCAATGAGATTAACCACACATTTTCTAAACATATACTTTGTATTGAAGATCCTGTGGAATTCGTGCATCAAAACGCGAAATCTCTCTTCTCCTACCGCACCGTCGGCGAGGATACAAAAAGCTATGCCAACGCCCTAAAAGCAGCGCTCAGAGAAGATCCTGACATCATCTATGCAGGTGAGATGCGCGATCCAGAAACCATCGGCGCAGCGATTAACGCCGCAGAAACGGGACACCTCGTCTTTGGCACGCTCCACACCAACTCATCTGCCCAAACGGTGAATCGAATTGTCAGCGTCTTTGAGGGCGAGAAGCAAGCCCAAGTGCGTTCGCAACTCTCCGTCGTGCTTGAGGGGATCATCTCACAGAGCCTAGTCCCTAAAGTCGGTGGTGGACGCGTATGTATCCCAGAGATTTTGATAGGAATCCCGGCCATCGGGAATCTTATTCGGGAAAATAAAATTCACCAAATCCCTTCACAGATGATGATCGGACAGGGGGTTTCGGGAATGCAAACGCAAGTGCAAGTGCTGGAGAGCTACTACAAAAGAGGCATTATTACCCGCGAGAACGCTCTTCGCTACTGCACGCACCCTGAAGAATTAAAGGGAAAAATATAACAAGCAGGGGACAGACAGATTCCCCGCTGTTTTGTTAGATAAAAGGCTCTAATGTGCTCTGTTTTTGCAGATTTTAGAGCATGATCGCAAGAGAAGCTACTCCTTCACTACTCTAGGCAAAAATGGCGAGAGTTGCGCCAAAATCTCGTAAGGGATCGTCCCAAAACACTCCGCAACATAGCGCGCATCATTCATCAAGCAGAGCTCCTCACGCTCGCTAAGCACGCTCATGCAATCCATCGACACACGGGGCAAAATCTGCTCACCCTCCGCACTCTTAAGGCTCTGCCCCTCCCTTAATCGTGGGAATCCATCTCCATAGCCCACATCATAAGTCGATACACAGGCTTCACTCTCCAGCACGCTCACACCACAATAGCCTATCCTAGAGCCTTGCTCGAGTTTTTTGGTCGCGATTTTCTTGGCCCATAGCGAAAGCACCGGGCGCAAATCCACCCCGCTCACCACACGGGAATCGGCGCACAGATATCCATATAGCGCGATTCCTATGCGCACAAGGTCATCTTTGATCCCCTCTTTTGCACTTCTTAGCACGCCGCTAGAGCTCAGCGAATGAAATCTAGGAATCGCCAAAGCATGGCGGGAGACATATTCAAGCACGATTCCCCGAACCTCCTCAAAACGCCCGCATTGCGTGAAAAACTCGCTACCAAAATCATCTCCATAACCATTATGCGCCATCACGCCCCGCAACGCGATTCCCCGATTCCTAAGTAGCTCTAACGCCTGATACAGCTCATCCATCGCGATTCCGTTACGATACATTCCCGTATCTACTTTTAGCTCAACACTCCGATTCTGCGGAATCTGCGCAATTTGCTCCAGCGAATGCACCACCAAATGGATATTACCGGGCAACCAACTCTCTATATCGCCATAAAGCGCGCTAACCTCCGCAAAATAGGGGCTAACCTGCACCGCCTCGGCACTATTTTTCACAAAAGCGTGGCGGATTCCCGCGCGTTCGCACAAATGCGCCATCTCTAGTAGCCCATGCCCATAGGCATTATCTTTAATCACCGCGCCAAGCTCGCAACTAGCGGGGATTCGCGTCTTTAAAAAATCAACATTATGAAAAAACGCACGGGAGCTAAGATGTATTTCTGCCATTTTCTATCCAAAACTTAAGCTAAAAGAAGAAACGGGAGACGCGCCCGGAATCGAGGACTCCGAGCACTTTTGGGAATTTACTTAAGACCTGCGATATATTCGGCAAGCACCTCAATATCTGCATCGCTGTAAGATGCCATTTGACCTTTCATAAGCCCACCCATACCCTTTCGGTTGAGCGTGCCTGCCTTGTAAGCCTTGAGATCCGCAACGAGCCGCGCTTTATCCCAGCCTGCAATTACCTCACTTTTATTCATAGCAGCCTTTTCTGCTTTGAGCCCGTGGCAGGCGACGCATTTTTTGTAAAGAGCTGCGCCATCAGCCGCCATCAGGCTCGCAGTGGCCAAAACTAATCCAAGAGCAATTTTTTTCATGGAATATTCCTTTCTTGTTGTTGCTTGTCCTCGCTGGTATCCTGCTCAGACTGGGCTGATATTACCATGATTCCTGCTTAAATCTTCTTAATTTTAAGCTTTTTTGAAGATGAGAAGTGTTCGCATAAAGGCTCATTTCACAGCCTTATGCGCGCATCAAATGCACGGGTGAGCGAAAGCTGATCGACATTTTCGAGACTCACACCCGTAGGGACACCTTGAGCGATCCTCGAAAAAGAGAGCGCGAGATCTTGAAGCTTATCCTCAATATACAACACAAGGGAATCGCTCAAAACAGAGGGGGAAAAAGCAAAAATCACCTCTTTGATTCCCTCTTTTTCGATACGCTTCCTGAGTGCGTTAAAATCGCACTCTTCAAGGGAATCGACCACAAAATATCGCCCCAAAAAGTGCCCCGATTCCTCCAAAATCAACATATCCCGCGGATGCTGCACGACGCAAAGCTGCCCGTTGAGACGCTGTTCATCACTGCAAACTTCACACACCTCATCTTCGCACAATGCGCCACATCGCTCACATCGCTTGACTTTGAGCACTGCCTCTTCAAGCGCATGGGCAATTTTGAGCGCAGCAAATTTATCTTCAACACTCAAAAAATAGCCAAGCCTCAGAGCTGATTTGCGCCCAATAGAAGGGAGCGATTCTAGCGATTCCACGAGGGTCAAAAACGATTCCATTCCCTTTTTCATGGGGTGGAATATAGCCAAGATTTTTTTAACGCGTCATAAATTTTCTTTTGATAAAATCCACGGTTTAAACGCCTGAAAATAGGAATTTTACGCACTTTTAGAGTGCAAATTTAGAGGAAATGATTTGGAAGAGTTTGACTATTACGAAATTTTAGAAGTGGAGCGCAACGCAAGCGGTGAGGAGCTCAAAAAGGCCTACCGAAAAATGGCGATGAAATACCACCCCGACCGCAACGAGGGGAGCAGTGAAGCTGAAGAGATGTTTAAGCGCGTCAATGAAGCCTATCAGGTGCTGAGTGATGAGGGCAAACGTCAGCTCTATGATCGATACGGCAAAAAAGGGCTTGAGAGCCAAGGATACAGCGGATTTTCCGGGCGTGATTTTGAGGATATTTTTGGCGATTTGGGGTCGATTTTTGAGGGCGTTTTTGGTGGGCGATTCTCACAGGGGAATCGAAGCAGAAACAGTGAGCCATATGGATTAGATCTTGCAATTAATTTAAATTTAAATTTTAAAGAGGCGGTTTTTGGCTGCAAAAAAGAGATTAACGTGCGCTACAAAGAGGGTTGCAAAGAGTGCAAGGGAAGTGGCGCAAAAGATGGCAAGGTCGAAGTCTGCTCCGAATGTAGCGGACGCGGACAAGTCTATATCCGTCAAGGGTTTATGACCTTTGCGCAAACCTGCCCTGCGTGCGGTGGCAAGGGCAAAAAAATTAAGGAGAAATGCCCAGAATGCGCGGGCAAGGGCTACAGTGAGAAGAGCGAGCACATCGAAGTGTCTATCCCTGAGGGAATCGACACGGATAATCAAATCCGCGTGAGCAAGAAAGGAAACATAGGCAAAAATGGCGAGCGAGGCGATCTCTATCTCGTGGTGCAGGTCGATGAAGATGAGCATTTCATCAGGAATCATAATGATATTTATATCCAAGTGCCGCTGTTTTTCACGACGATTCCCCTAGGCACGACACTCAAAGTCCCCTCACTCCACGGAGAGCTTGAGCTAAGAATCCCTGCGAACACTAAAGATAAAGAGCAATTTATTTTTAAAAATGAGGGAATCAAGGATGTGCATTCCGCTAGGCGTGGAAATCTCATCGCACAAGTCAAAATCATATTCCCAAGTAAAATCAATGAAGAACAGCGCGAACTCCTAGAGAAGCTCAATCACTCCTTTGGAATCGAGGGAAAATGCCACGAGAAAGGCTTTGAGCGCGTTTTTGACAAAATCAAAGAGTGGTTTGCATGATTTTCTCGATTGTGCAAAAGCGCGCCTCTTAAACGCTTTCACAATCGCTCAACCCAAGGGTTGTTTGGGAATCTGCCTTGCGCAGTGGGGGCATCAGAATATTTGGTGTCCTCTTTTTTAGGGTAAATCTATCGCTCCTATCCAAGCTCCCCCTCTGAAGATTTCACCAAAGTGCCTTTTAGCACTTTAGATTCCTTGCTTTTTGGATTTTGTTACCATCCAAAATCCCCTCCTTTTTCCTCGTTTTTAAAAAAGCAGACATCACCTTCAAGGCTTAAAGCATACCCACGAAATGCACTCAATTTTAGCTACAATTTTGTCACACACGATCACATTGCCCCCCCCCTAAATGGAGAGGATAAACTCCTCGTAACTCATATTTTTACTCGCTAAAAACTCGCCAATCACTCTCCCGCTCTCCTTCATGCCTCCATTGGATTCCGCCTTGAGGAGCTCTTTGTAGATCGGAGCAATTACCTCAAGTGCCTCACGGCGAGGTCTCCTGCGCACCGAGTGATAGCCAATTACCTTCCCATCAGAATTATAAGAGGGGGTAACATTCGCGAGCACCCAATAAAAATGCCCCTCTTTTGAGAGATTTTTCACATAGGCAAAAATCTCTTTCCCCGCCCCAACCGTGTCCCACAGGAGCTTGAATACGACCCTTGGCATATCTGGGTGGCGAATGATATTATGAGGCGCACCTAAAAGCTCCTCCTCTGAATAGCCTGAAAGGCGGATAAAAACATCATTCCCATACGTAATGATCCCTTTGGTATCGGTCTTTGAGACGATAATCTGCTCCCCTTCGAAAAACTTCTCTATCTGTGTTGGTGTTGGTTTAGCCAAACTTCCTCTCCCTAAATATAATGAAAAGATAAAGATCTTATAACTTATTTTTGTAGTTTTTCATAAATCCGCGCATCTTCCTGCCCTAATCTCCATAGCGAAACTCCTCGGAGTTTGTAGCGTTTTGCAAGCTCAATTTTCTCTGCAAAGGAATCGACCTCCTCTAAAAAGAGATATTCTCTTATGCCTCCATGCTCGCCAAACCCCCACCAAATGCGCTCCGATTCGCTATAAATGGGCGTAATTCCCCTGCGTAAAATCCAATCTCTTGCCGCCACATAGCTCATCGAACGCGCCTGCGAACCAAGAGAATCTCCCCGATTCCCCGCATACCAGAGCCGCGAATAGAGCGGGATTCCTAGAGAAATTTTGTCCCTAGAGACCTCTTTTAGCATCTCCTTTATGATCCGCTCCACCCAAGGATAGCTCGCGACCGCCCCAGGAGGCGTCTTGCCCGTATGCTGATCGTAAGCCATGACGCTTAAAAAATCGCTATGTTTTGCCAAAGTTTTAAAATCATACGAAGCAATCCAATTCGCATAAAATCGCGCGCCATAAACACTGCGCGCCTCCTCGCCCCGTGCGGGAATCACAGCGATGGAGAGCTGCATACGATACTTTCTCAGGTGCGAATGCATTCTCTTAACCAAATCACTATAAAGCGCGCGATTCCCTGTCCCTAAATGCTCAAAATCCAACTGCCACCCAGCAAATCCATATCGCTTCCCAACCTCTGCAAGCGCATTGATAAGTCGCTTCTTTGCCTCTTCATCTTTGAGGAATCGCTGCACTTTTTCCTTATCAAATCCCTCGTTTTTCACAAGAGGCATAAGCTTTTTTTGGTGCTTTTGAGCAAGCTTAATAATGCGCTCATCAACCTCACCATAGAGCACGCCATCACTCCCAAAAGAGAAAACCTGAGGAGCAATCACATCAAAAGAGTCGATATTGCGCGAGAGCTGCTCATAGCTATCGTGCCGATCGACTAGATAGATCAACCGCTCAAAAGGCGCGCCATGCAAGGGTAGAGACAGAGATAACAAAAAGGCAATAACAATCTGTCTCTTAAAATTCACTACTCTCATAAGAATACTCCTTTAGTTCTTCTGTGGGAATCGCGCCCCCATTTTGGTGCTCTTACCCAAGGCTTTTTGCTACATTTCACCGCGCTCAAAAGCCACAATGATACCATTTTAACGCGCCTTATGTTTTCACGCCCGTTTCTTGCTAAATATTTCGCTCAAAGTTGCTAAAATCTCGCGAGCAAAAATCATGCTTTTGCCCTCTCATTGACTTTGGAAGGATTCCCGCATGCACCCTGCGTTTGTTCCCTATATCGCGCTGATACTCGCTATGATCTTTTGGGGTAGTAGCTTTATCGCGCTCAAATACGCCTTCATGAGCTACGATTCCACGTGGGTTATCTTTGGACGATTACTCATCGCCACGCTCGCTTTCGCGCCTTTTATTCCCAAAATGAATCTGCGCGCCTTTCGCTCACAAGATAGTGGTATGCTCCTAGCTATGGCACTTTTTGAGCCATGCCTCTATTTTATTTTCGAGTCCAAAGCTATCGAGAACACCACCGCTTCGCAAGCGGGCATGATCTCTTCGATGTTGCCCGTGCTTGTGGCACTTTTTGCCTTTTTGTTTTTGGGCGAGCGTATCAAAAAGCAGATGATTGCAGGATTCCTGCTTGCAATGCTCGGAGCTTGCTGGCTTAGCCTCTCTTCAAGCGGGAATGACTACGCACCCAATCCACTCCTTGGGAATCTGCTCGAATTTATCGCAGTCCTTTGCGCTGCGTTTTTCACCATCATCGTAAAGCACCTAAGTAGCCGCTACAATGCCCTATTCCTCACGGGATTCCAATCCTTCGCAGGAGCGATATTTTTCGCATTTCTTGTGTTTTTATCCCCAAATGCAGGACGAATGGAGCTTCATTTAGGCGCGCTGGGTGCGATTTTCTATTTGGGAATCGCCGTGAGCTTCGGTGGATATGGTCTGTATAACTACGCACTAGGCAAAATTAGCGCAAGTATCGTAGCGGGCTTTGTCAATCTTATTCCGATTTTTTCGCTCCTCTTTGCCTATCTTTTGCTTGATGAACGCCTAAATCTCATGCAATCTTGCGCATGCTCCTTAATTTTCATAGGTATAGGAATCGCTCTTTACCGCCGACGCTCCGATTCTCGCAGATGAGATATGCTTATTTATGGGGATCGCCTACCCGTGGGGAATCTAAAGCGATTCCCCACTTTTTAAAAGCCATAAAATTTTGTTAAATAGCTTTAAAATTATCATGCTTTAGTTCTCAGATTCCCCACGCCATGCATATAAAATCGCTCGCGCCCTTGCTTGCACCTCCTTTGCCCCTCCGCTCCATAAGGCTGAAATCACAGCAATCATCTCGCTAGATCTAAGCAGATGGGCATTCTCCGCACTAATTCCACCAATCCCACACCGAGGAATCGACAGCTTCTCCCTAAAGATTCCCGTGCCAATTACCTGCGCGCTAGGCTTGCTGCTTGAGGCAAAACACGCACCAAATGCGACATAATCCGCCCCCTGCTCTTCCATTTCGCGCGCGCGCTTTATATCGCCATAGCAGGAGATTCCTATGATTGCGCTGGGCAAAAGCTTGCGTGCATGCGCGATTCCCGTATCTTCACGCCCTAAATGCACCCCATCAGCCCGCACTTCTTGCGCAAGTTTTAGACGATCATTTATGATAAAAAGCATGCCAAATTCATGGCACAACCTGCGTAAAAATCGCGCCAAAGGCAAAAGCTCCTCATCGCTCACGCTCTTTTGGCGCAGCTGAAAAATCTTCACACCGCCCAAAAATGCCTCGCGCACCAACTGCTCCACTTCGCACACAGGACGCTCATGCCACCCCTGCTCGCTAATCGCATAGAGCCCGGAAAGTGCGCTATTTTTAGGCATTAATTACGCACCAAAAATTTGCACAAAATCCGCTCAGATTCCCGTCTAAAGAGTCGCTGTGGCATAGTATTTTGCACCATTTTCATACGCGATTCCTAGTGCCCTAGTGCAACGCGGCGTTTAGCTCGATTTTTTTATTGCTTCTAAAAGCAATCATTGCGCCGCTTTTGGAGTCTTGTCGGAAGTGGATTCCGTGCTTTTTGGAGAGTTCGCGCCCCTTATATAGCCCGCTCTCGTTAGTGAGAAAATCAGGATTAATCTCTGCGATTTTACGCGCCTCTTCAGAGCTAATTTTAAACACCGTCCCCGCCAGCACCGCAATCCCACCATCGACGATACAACCATCACCAAGGCTAATTCCCGTCGAGCTATTTACCCCAAGAAGGCAATTTTTCCCGATACTGATGGGCTCACTATTCCCGCCACTTAGCACGCCCAAAATACTCGCTCCACCGCCCACATCGCTCCCCTCATCGATAATTACTGAGGAGCTGATACGTCCTTCATTCATGCACGCGCCCAAAACTCCGGCGTTAAAATTGATATAGCTCGCTCCGGGCATTTGCGTATATCCACCCTTGCCCAAATACGCTCCAAATCGCGTCTTCGCCGTATCAAGGAGGCGAATATTATCCGCTTGAGGGATCACTTGCATCAAATAGCGCGGGAATTTATCCACATAATCAATCGCGGGATATTCGCCTCGCATTTTTAGGCGGATCTCATTTTCACGCAACCATGCAAGCTCATAGGGTCGATTCCCGCTCCACGCGACATTCTGAAGCAATCCAAAAATCCCATCAAGCATGAGACTTCGTAGCGGAGCTTTGCCTAGAGAGAGGGCGAGCAACTTCATATATCCGCTCTCGACACTTTCGCATTTCGCGTCGCAATAAATCGCCACAAAGCGATAAAGGCACTCACCGCGGGAATCCAAAAGCCGCCCCTGCTTTTGCGCCTCGACAAGCTCTAAGAGCACTTGAATATTTTTGTGTTTGGAGGAATCTGCCAGCGTCTGGGCCACAAAGGGCGCATAAAGCTCAAGGGCTCGCTCTATAAATTCGGGCGTGATTCCCACAATCTCTTCAGATTCGCTTCTGCTTAGAGACTTACCTAGCGCGCTAGAATCGCTAAAAACCGCGAATGAACCGAGATTCTCCCCGCTCCAGTTAAGAATCGGATAGGTCGCTTGTAGCACCTTGCCCTCCGCGCCCAAATCAACGCGACATATCCCAAATCCAAGGGGCGCACGAAATCCCGCGTGCGTGCGAAATTCACTCACAAATTTTTCAAAATCTTCTGTGTTGATTATCTGCATCATCTGCTCCTTATTATTTCCCGGTTATTTCGCAAAATGCGTAGTAATCATGCCGCAAAATGCCTCGCCCTCATAAAATTCCACACGATAAGTGCGCGCTCTCTTATCAACTGAGAATCGCGGGAGAATCATCTCGCGCCGCACCTCGATTTCATCTTGTGAAGCGTGATTTTTATCCACAAGCCCGATCACATTCACGCGGATTCCCTCCTGCGCGCGCACAAGGAATCGCTCCCCAACCTCGACCTGTGCGCCAAAAGGATAGCTTTGCACTGTGCCATCGACCGCAAGTTCGGCACTTTTTACCCTGCATTGTGTGCTACCAAAACGCTGCGGATAAAATCTGCTAAGCACGCGATTCCCCACAATCATCTCATAATGATCACCCACGCGCTTAAAGGTTCCGAGCGGATGGGAAAATTCAAAACGATTGCCTGAGGGGAGCAGCGGGATATAGCGCAAAACAGGACGAATATCGCTAAGAGGCAGGATAATGTTTTCATTAATCCGCACGTCTCCATATTGCGCGAGCAGGCGATGAACCTCGCTCACTTTTAGCTCAAAATCGCGCTCAAAGGCGATTCCCATAATCTTCATCAGCTCCTCGATGGACTGAAGCTGATAATAGACCTTCTGATCGAGCTCGCTAATGTTTTTGCTCGTCTCAATCGCAAGCGCAGGCTTTAGATGAGTGATCGCAAAAAACGTAAGCGACATGCGCATCTCTTCATCTTTAAATTTTGTTTCAGTATTTTTAATATTAAATGAATGATAATCTTTGTGGAGATTTTGATTGAGATTATTAGTCATCTGGAGCGTAATCTCATCAAGATTCCCAAATTTTACCTCATCAATTCCCTTCTGATCGATAATATAAGCCTGTCCCCATGCGCGCGGATTAAAGATGGAGTTTTGCCATTTCTGACGATAAAAGCCATGCCCATCGTGAAGATTAATCACAAAATCGACACTCTTATCTGTAATGATTTTTTTAATATCATTAACTATTTGATAATCTTTATCGCTCTTTTTAATCGAGGCAAATTTGCGATTCATATCGCCATAGATTCCGCGCCGATTCTCAATAATGCTGTCAAAATTGAGATTAGGCACGACCCACAATGAGCCTTTTTTGATCCGATAATGCTGCGCGAGAATCGCTGGAGCAAAATAGCCCCCCGGCTCATCGCCATGCACCCCGCCGATGACCAAAAGGCGATTGCCCGATTCCTCGCCCAGCAACTCATAAAACGTAAAATGCCTCTGTGCCCCAAAAAGCAGGCTACAAAAAGCCATAATCCAAATAATATATCGCATGCCACTCCGATGTTTGTGAATTTAAAAAGCGAGAAGTCCCACCCTAGCTTTGCTATGATTCCCGTAAAAAAATATAACAAGGAAATCTGTGGAGAATAATAGCAAACGTTGCGGCTGGGTGAAGCTCAATGACCCGCTCTATATCGCCTATCACGACAGTGAATGGGGCAAGCCGCTCCATGGGAATCGCGAGCTTTTTGAGCTACTCGCGCTTGAGACGCAGCAGGCAGGATTAAGCTGGCAGACGATTTTGCACAAGCGCGAGGGCTATCGCAAGGCGTTTAAAAATTTTGACCTTGAGTATTGTGCAAACCTAAGCGATGAAGCATTGGAGGCGATTCTTGCGCAGGGTGAAGTTCTTAGGAATCGCGCAAAAATCTTTTCCGTGCGGAATAATGCAAGGGCTGCGCTAGGAATCATCAAGGAATTTGGCTCGCTTAGCGAATATTTTTGGCGCGGGAAGGCGCCCATCAAACACTCAATCAAGCATTACAAAGATGCACCGACGCGAAATGAGCTTTCAGATGAACTCGCCAAAGATATGAAGGATCGAGGATTTAAATTCGTCGGCTCAGTAACACTCTATGCATTCTTACAAAGTGCGGGAATCTTTAACGATCACGAATATGATTGCGCATTTGCGGGAAAATAATCGCTAAATCATATAGGGAATATCACAGCTCTGCACCCCGTGCGTGCCATCAAGCGTCACGGCGAAGTAGAGAATGCGACAACTATTCTCAATGACTGCCATCACTTTGGCGAGCTGATTGATATCGCGCTCAAGCAGATAGACGCCATAGCCGCGGATCACCATCGCTTTAAGGCGTTTCTCTTTCATGTGGCGGTAGATTTCCACATCAGCGCGCTCATACCACGTCTCAAAATCCCGCGGATTATAGACTTCAATGGATCGACACAGCATCGCACCAAAATAATCCTGTGGGACAATCTTATTAAAACGTAGCGCATACGCCATCGTAAATGGGGGCAAACAGTAGGCGACATATTTCGCCTCACTGATATTTTGGTAGATACTCGAATGAATCTGGGAATCGATGCTCGCCTCTTTCCAGCGGTAATCTCGCGAATGATAAAGCGCAATGAGGGATTCCTTATTAATCTCATCAAAAATCGCGTCACGTTTATTGATGAGGAATCGATTGTCCCCGAGCTTCGCTGAAATGGAGCCGTGAAACACGCCAAAAAAGTTTTTACGAAACATGGAGAGAGAAATTTTTCCAAGCTCAGAAATTAGCTTCTGATCTACACTTTCACGCATTATCCACCCTTTCATTTCGCTCAATGAGGCTAAGAGGCAAGCCAAAACGCTCAATAATCTCGCGCTCTTTTGTCCTATGCTCGCCGTTATCACGCTCATGGTCATAGCCTAAAAGATGTAACATTCCATGAATAAATAAAAGCGCCAGCTCAAAACGCTCTTCATGCCCGCGATTCCGCGCTTCTTGTCGCACCTTATCTACGCAAATCACAATCGATCCGAGTGGAATTTGCACCTCCTCCCCAAGCTCTAAGGGTGCAACAAGCGGGAAAGAGAGCACATCTGTAGGGGAATCCACGCCACGATGCTCAAGATTTAGCGCATGGATTTGCTCATCATTCACGAGCAAAAGCTCCACGTCTTTAGGTGATAAAAATGCCGCAATCTCCTCTATGAGCGTCGTATCTATGGCATTTTGCGTTTGATTATCGACATCAACCATACCTCGCCTCCACACAAATAGTGCAAATCATAACCAAATCCGCCCCACACCTCTCCTTTAAAAGCGCGGGAATCCTATCACAAAACAGACCGCCCCGACATATCGCCTGTCCATTGCCTCTCCCCTTGGCGTGCTCATCACACACAAAAGTGCTATAATCCACACTCTTGCAATACGACATTCCCCTAGGAGAGGTCATGGTCGATTATGGAATCAACTTTTGGTCGGATAATGACTTCATTATCGAAGATGGTCAAGTCAAAGTCAATCACCAAAGCAGACCCGCGATCATCGATATTGTCAAAAAAGTGCGCGAAGATGGATACCGCGGACCTTTACTGCTCCGATTCCCACACCTGGTCAAAAAGCAGATTGATAAAATCTTCACTCACTTTGAAAACTCCATCAAACAATACCAATACAAAGGGCACTTTAAGGCGGTTTTCCCGCTGAAGGTCAATCAGTTTCCCAATTTCGTCCTACCCCTTGTCGAGCTATCCAAAAATCGTTGCTATGGGCTAGAGGCGGGGAGCAAAGCCGAGCTCATCATCGCGATGGCATACACTAACAACGGCTCGCCCATTACGGTCAATGGCTTTAAGGATAAGGAGATGATCTCTCTAGGCTTCATCGCCGCAAATATGGGGCATGAAATCACGCTGACGATTGAGGGACTAAATGAGCTTGAGACGATTATCGAAGTCGCTAAGGAGATGGGTGAGCCCTATCCCAACATCGGTCTGCGTATCCGCCTGCATAGCAGCGGTATAGGAATCTGGGCAAAAAGTGGCGGGATTAACTCCAAATTCGGGCTCACCTCTACTGAGCTTCTTGAGGCGATCCATATGCTAGAAGAACATCGCCTGCTCCATAAATTCACGATGATTCACTTTCATATCGGATCGCAAATTAGCGACATCTCTCCGCTCAAAAAAGCAATCCGCGAGGCGGGGAATATCTATGCGGAACTGCGTAAAATGGGGGCGAAAAATCTCAAAAGCGTCAATATCGGCGGGGGATTGGCCGTCGAATATACGCAGCATGAGGGTGTAACTAATCGTAACTATACACTTAATGAATTCGCGGGAGACGTGGTCTTTTCACTCAAAGAGATTGCAAAAAACAAAAAAGAGCCCGAGCCGGATATTTACATCGAATCAGGACGCTACATCGCCGCAAGCCACGCACTTTTGATCGCACCTGTGCTTGAGCTGTTTTCTCAAGAGTATGACGAGCACGCGCTCCATTTAAAAGAGAAAAATCCTCCGCTCATCGAAGAACTACACGAGCTTTACAATACCGTCAATGAAAAATACGCCATCGAGTATCTGCATGACAGCCTCGATCACATGGAATCGCTCCTAACGCTCTTTGATCTTGGCTATATTGACCTGCAAGATCGCAGCAATACGGAGATTCTCGTCCATCTCATTATTAAAAAGGTCATAAAGATTCTTAAGCACAAAAATCACAGTGAAATCTTAAGAATCCAAGAGCAAGTGCAGGAGCGATACCTGCTTAATTGCTCCTTTTTTCAAAGCTTGCCCGATTACTGGGGGCTTACTCAGCACTTCCCCGTAATGCCCTTAGATCGGCTCAACAGACGCCCCACGCGCTCCGCGAGCCTTTGGGATATTACGTGCGATAGCGATGGCGAAATCGGCTTTGATGTGAAGCGACCACTCTTTTTGCACGATGTTGATGTGACAAGCGAGGAGTATTTTTTGGGATTTTTCCTCGTGGGTGCATATCAGGAGGTGCTAGGTATGCGGCACAATCTTTTCACGCACCCGACGGAATTTAGCGTAAAATTTGACGAAGAGGGCAAATATCTCATCACAAATCTCCTTGAAGCACAGACGATTCTTGATGTGCTTGATGATTTGGATTACGATACTAAGGAGATTGAGCGGCGATTGAAGCAAAAAATCGAAGATTCTAGCCTTATTGACGATGAAACCCGTAAAGAGGTGCTAGGGCAGCTCTATGTCATGCTTAGCGAAAATGGCTATCTTCGCACAATTACCAATGGAGAGCGCAAATTATGATGCAGTTTTTGAAGATTCTCAGGGAGGATTTTTCCGTCATTTTTGAGCGCGACCCCGCGATTGGCTCGAGAATCGAGCTCTTTTTTAGCTATCCGGGGCTCATCGCGCTCTTTTTTCATCGTTTTGCTCACGCGCTTTATATTCGCAAATGGCGCATTCTTGCACGATTCCTCATGGCTTTTAGTCAGCTAATTACTAATATCGACATTCACCCGGGCGCGAAAATCGGCAGGCGTGTCTTCATCGATCATGGAATCGGCGTAGTCATCGGGGAAACCGCTGAGATAGGCGATGATGTGACGATTTATCAGGGCGTGAGCCTAGGTGGCGTGAGCCTTGAGAAGGTCAAACGCCACCCCACGATAGAAACGGGCGTAATTATCGGCGCAGGTGCGAAGATTTTAGGCAACATCACCATCGGAGCGAATTCCAAAATCGGGGCAAACTCCGTCGTCGTGCGCGATGTCCCGTCAAACTCCACAGCAGTGGGGATTCCCGCGCGAGTTATTGAAAAAGGACGCAGCAAAGATCAAAGTGACCTCTCTAAGATTCCCGATATTGACAAGCAGCTTTTCATCTACCTGCTAAAGCGCGTCGCCCTGCTGGAGCATGCGATTAAAAACGGCTGCCCTCCGTCGGATCTCGACAATCAAGGCGAAGAGCTTGAGAAAATTTATGAAGCTTTCGTGCAGAGCTTGAGGACATAAGATACCTTTTAGCTCCGATTCCCGATATGAGAATCAGCGTAATCGCACTGAAAAACAAAATGCAGGAATCCGCGCTATAATAAGAGCCACGCGCACCTAAGATTCTTGCGATTCCCGCATTATCTTTGCACTCCTTAGCGCATCGGCAATGAGCTCAAGCGGATGGGCAAAATCAACCTCCACATTCGCCTGCATGAGGGCATTTGTAAGCTGCATACGGCACGCGCTGCACTCTGCACTCACCACCTGTGCGCCACTCTCCCTAATCATCTCGCTCTTCGCACTTCCCACTTTCTCTGCAAGGGCAAAACGCTCCGTCTGGAGCGTCACACCCCCAAAACCACAGCACTGATTAGGATTGCTCATCTCGATGATTTGGTAGTTTGCACGCAAAAGCTCACGCGGCTCT
>JBQMYQ010000015.1:0-37107 GCA_052173415.1 Wolinella sp.
AAAAGGCGACGAAATTCTCTTTTGCTTCAGATAAAAATGCGCGCTTTTGATGATGCGCGAGAGCTTGAGCGGCGTGATGTTGTAAATAGGCTCAAAACTGTGCTCCTTGCCTCGACTCTTCACCTCAACAAAGTGCAAAACGCCGCCTTTTTGCGCGATGATGTCAATCTCACCAAAAGGTGCATAAAAATTGCGCTCAATAATCTTAAATCCGAGCTTCTCTAGGAATCGCGCGCCGAGCTCCTCAGCGTTATTCCCTTTTGCGCGACTCACGCCTCGATTCTCACCATTGTGGGCTCACTCAGCACGACCTCAAGCCCTGCGAGCTCCTTGATTGCGTGCTTAATCTCGTGCTCGCTACATGTGTGCGTGGAGAGGAGGATTTTCGCACCACAAGAGAAGTTTTTTTGCAAAAGCGTGCTAATGGATATGCCCTGCTCGCCGAGCAAATTAGCGATTTTCGCGAGCACGCCCGGAGCGTCTTTGACTTCGATTTTCAGATAATAGCGCGAGCGTATGTCCTCGCTCTTTTTTAGCTTAAGCCCGCTCTCCATGGGCTTTTTAAAGCCAAGCATGGGCGCACCCTTCACCCGCGCAATCTCGATTAAATCCGAAATCACCGCGCTCGCCGTGGCATCACCCCCCGCACCCGCGCCATAATACATTGTCTCGCCGACGAGATCGCCGATGACACTAATGCCATTCATCACGCCATCGACCTTGCTGATCATCTCGCTGTTTGAAACAAACGCAGGATGGACGCGTAGCTCCACCTCATCGCCATCTTTTTTTGCGATTCCTAAGAGCTTGAGCGCATAGCCAAACTCCTTTGCAAAAGCAATCTCATCTTGTGAAATCGCTCCGATTCCCTCAATTAGGATCTCTTCAGGCTTCGCGTCAATCCCATACGCGATAGAAGCGAGGATTAAGAGCTTGTGCGCCGCATCAAATCCGCCCACATCAAAAGTCGGATCTGCTTCGGCATATCCGAGCGTTTGCGCCTCTTTGAGCACCGCCTCATACTCCACGCCCTCTTGCACCATTTTGGTCAAGATAAAATTACACGTGCCATTCATGATCCCTCGAATGGATCTGATGTGATTAGCTCCAAGCCCATCGCGAAGTGCCTTGATGATGGGAATCCCGCCTGCGACACTCGCCTCAAATCCGATGGGAATCGCGCCTGCAATCTCCTGCAAATCATATCGATGATAGGCGAGCATCGCCTTGTTTGCCGTCACGACGCTTTTGCCCTTTAAAAGAGCCTTTTTCACCACCTCATAGGGGAATCCAACGCCTCCCATAAGCTCCACGACAATATCGATCTCAGGGTCTTCCAAAATGTCATCAACATTCGTCGTGATGGGAATCTTTACGCCCGCACGGGTGTGCGAAAGATCCTTAACCACGCCTTTGGTCACCACGATCTCTTCGCCCGCGCGCGCGGCAATCACATCGCGATTCTTCTCCAGCCCCAGCGCAACGCTGCTCCCCACCGTGCCTACGCCGATGATTCCCACTTTAATCATCGCGCCACCTCAAAGCTTTTTAAGAATTGCTTCACATTGCGCGCGGCTTGGCGAATCCGCTTCTCGTTTTCAATGAGTGCGATTCTCACATAACCCTCGCCATGCTCGCCAAATCCCACTCCCGGACTGACCGCCACCTTTGCCTCGCGCAAAAGTAGCTTGCTAAACTCAAGGCTACCCAAATGCCGAGTGCACGCGGGAATCTCCGCCCAAATAAACATCGACGCTTGAGGCTTTTTCATCTTCCAGCCCGCCTCAGCAAAGCTCTTAATCAAAACTTCCATGCGCTTTTCATATTTGTCGCATATCTCGCCTACGCACTCTTGAGGTCCATCAAGCGCGATGGTCGCGGCGATTTGAATAGGCGCATACATGCCATAATCAATCCAGCTCTTAATCTTCTGCAACGCCCCGATGAGCTTTTGATTCCCCACGATAAAGCCCACACGCCAGCCCGCCATGTTGTAGCTTTTTGAGAGCGTGTAGCTCTCCACAGCGACATCTTTCGCCCCCTCTACTTCGAGAATCGAGGGGGTTTTGTAGCCATCAAAGCTCAAATCTGCATAAGCAATATCGCTAATGACGTAAAAACGCTCCTCTTTAGCCAAAGCCACAAGCCGCTCATAAAAGCTCTTTTGCACCACGACGGTAGTGGGGTTGTGCGGAAAATTCACGACAACGAATTTTGGCTTTGGCATGCTCTCGCGCAACACGCGCTTCAGGTTCTCAAAATAGTGATCCTCATCAAGCTCGTAATGTTCATTCCAGCGGATTCCAAACTTATGCACGCTCGCGCCCACGATAATAAAAGCGTAATAGTGGATCGGATACACGGGCTCAGCAACCACCGCACTATCGCCAAAATCGGCAATCGCCTGCACCAAATGAACGTATCCCTCTTTTGAGCCCATGACGGCGCATGCTTCGTTCTCGGGGTCAAGATCGACATTGTATTGTCGCTTATACCAGTTGCACACTGCAAGGCGCAATTTGTAGATTCCCTTGCTTGCAGAATAGCCATGATTCTTGGGCTTTCTCGCCGCTTCGCAGAGCTTGTCGATAATGTGCGCAGGAGTCGCTCCGTCTGGATTCCCCATGCTAAAATCAATCACATCTTCACCATTGCGCCGCATTTCAAGCTTAATCTCATTAATAGCAGCAAATACATACTTTGGCAATCTTTTTATCTTATCAAACTGAATCTCATCAAACATCACCGATTCCTTACATTAACCTTATGGGAGCAGTTGCACTTTGATTCCGCTCTTGATATTCGCAGGGGAGTAGAGATCACTTAGACGCACGAAACGAACACCATAAGGCACACTCACGCTGAAGTTGTGATTGCGCTCCGTGGGCGTATGGGTGGAGACAATGCGCAAAGAGGAGTCAAAAAGCGTCACCACAGGATAGATATGCACGCCCGCCATGGCAGGCTCAAACACAAGCATGCCGGAATGCTCGCGCAAATCCAGCCAATACTCGCCACTTGGATGCACCACTTCACTCTGCACACGCGGAGCAAGTGGCTGTGCTTCAGGAATCTTGGGTGAAACAAGCTCCAGTAGATAGCTCCAGCGATCCTCTCGCTCGCGCTTCATGTCCGCCACCAAATAGCCGCGCTTCTCAAACTCTCGAATGAGTAGCGTCGGATCAATCGCATGCTCTGTTGTCATCGCAATACCTAGAGTGAAGATCCCCCCTTGATATTCCGCCTTTTTGGGGGCGAAATAGTAATAGCCCAAACTCTGGAGCGATGAGGAAAGCGACTTGGCAAAAAACAGTGCCGAACTCGAAGTCTTAAAAGAGATGGAAAGCTCCTTAGGTGCGGCAAAAGTGAGGCTAAGTAAGCCATTTTCCTTGAGGCGTTGGGTCACTTTGGCGAAATCCAAACGCCCGCGATTAAAAAACTCATCCCTTTTTGCGAACAAAAGCTCGATAAATCGCTTGTTGCGTTCGTATGTATGGGAATCAATTAGGTTTGCAATCTTTTGCTCCAAAAGATCCGCATGGAGCAGAGAAATAGAGAAAAATAGCCCCGCTAAGGCTCGCTTCACCACTCTCTGCCTCCATTTTGCGCCATAAACTCCTCAAGCGTAATCATGGAGAGCCCTTTTTTGACATCATATTTGAAGCGCATGGGCGAGCCGCCATTGTATTGACGCGTTTTGCCGTTATTCGTTAGAGCAAAGACCCCATGCCCCGTCAAAATGAGCTGATTCCTCGTCGTATCAATCTTGTAATCGCCTAGCACCGTATCAGTAATCCTCTCACGCCGATCAAGATAGATGATCCCTAGCCACATGCGATGCTCAATATGGAGGGAAATGCCCCGCTCATTACCCCCCTCTTGGCTCTCTGAAGGCGTGGATTCCTGTGTAGTTTCTGATGCGAGTGGCGATCCTCCTGCTTCTACATTAGGCGTGGGAATCTCCACAGACACGCTATTTTTTACATTCGTCTCCTCGCCATTCTCCGCGAGATTCCCCTGCACTGCGGGAATCTCCTGCGCAGAGGAAGTGCCATCATACAATGCGCGAGCCGCTTCCAAACTATCTGTGGCACTAGAGAGTTCGGGATTGATTCCCGTTGAGGGGGGCAGAATGTGGCTGAAGCTTTTAAAATGCTGCTGATAGACATAATAGCCCGCAAAGCCAACTACAAGGAATAAAAGCAACATCAAGAATCGGCGCAACCACGTCTTTTCTAGATATTTTGACATTGAAGTAGCGTATTTAAAATCAACGTCAATACTTTTGCCCTCCGCGTTTTGGGGCGATTGTGCACTATTTTGTGTGGCGCGATAGTTCTCAAACTCCTGCACCCACTCGCTCAAATCTACCTCATATTCGCGCTCTAAAATACGAACAAATCCAAGCGCAGTCGTCCTATCAAAGCTCCCATATTGCTTATCCAAAATCGCAAGCACCCTGTTGTGCGCGATGTGCGTCTTCTCACCGATCTCCCTATATCCAATCTCTTTAAGTTTTGTTAGTGCCTCTTCCATTACCTCATCCTATCTATAAGTATTGCTGTGGCTGCGCCGACATTAAGCGAATCAAATGTTCGATCCATTCTAATTCCCAAAAGTGCGTCCATTTTCATTTTAACCTTTCTCCCCAAACCTTCTCCCTCACTCCCCATAAAAAGCGCACGCCTAGGTGCAAACTCCCCCGCGGGAATCCCCGCCCCATTACTCGCTCCATAAAGCATAAAACCCGCCCCTTTGAGCTCATTAATGAGATCAAGCGGATTTTTCACCACGCTAAATGGGAGATCCAAAAGCGCCCCACTGCTAGTGCGTAGCGCGCCTTCAATCGAAAAAGAGGCAAGATTTGTAAGAATGATCCCCTCGATTCCCAGAGCATACGCCGTGCGAAAAATCCCGCCGATATTCCCAGTATCACTCACGCCATGAAGCACCAAAAGGCGATCAAAGCGTTTCATCTCCTTGAGATTAAGGGGCGAAATATCGCCAATCTCAAGCAAGAATCCCTGATGATTCCCGCCCTTTGCCATGCCTTGCGCTTTTTTGGGATCGATTCTCACAGGTGTAACTCCCGTGCGCAAGAGCTCTTTAAAGAGCTCTTTTTCAATCTCTTTGGAAAGGTAAACGCCCTTAATCAGCTCTTTGTGATGGCGCAAAATATAAAGAAAGACCTGTTTTCCATACGCAATCATTGAGTAATTTTAATCCCTTGTGCCTTAATTTTTAGACGTTAAAGCCACGCGATTCCTCATAGCACTCCTTGATGCTCCTGCCACTCATCTTCGCAAGAATCTTCGCACGAATCTTTGGCGGAATCTCAAGTGTCGCAAGCTCTCCTAGCGTAAGGATCGGCTCTTTTGCGTGCCCACGCTTATAGACAAGAATCGACCACTCCCCCTTGTGGGAATCCTCTGCCAAGCGCGCTTTGAGCACCTCGGCACTTCCACGATAGAGCTTCTCATGCATTTTTGTCAGCTCTTTTGCAAGGAAAATCTCCCGATTTGGCGCAAGAGCACTTAGCTCTTCCAAAAGCATTCCCAGTCGATGGGGCGATTCGTATAAAATCACATCGCACCTCATCGCCAAAATCCTCAAAAGCTCGCTTGCTCGCTCTTTGCTCTTATGCGGTAAAAATCCGTAAAAGAAAAATTGACTGTTCTTGCTACCGCTTGCGGCAAAAAGCGTCAAAAGGGCATTCGCACCCGGCAACACGGTGTAGATAATCCCATGCTGTTGTGCGTATTCCACGAGCACCGCACCCGGGTCGCTCACACAAGGCATACCCGCATCGCTCATATAGACGACCTCTTGGAGGAAAAAATCCGCAGAAACCCGAGACAGGAACTGCTCTGAATTATGAGAATGAAGCGAAAAGTAACGGTATTCTTTGTGAGACAGAAGCCCTTTTTGCGTGAGCAGATGGATAAGCCGCTTGCTTACCCGCGTGTCCTCGCAAATCACGACTTCAGCGCGCTTAAGAACCTCCAAGCTCCGTAGAGTAATGTCTTGAAGATTCCCAATCGGGGTAGGGAGAAAAGTTAGCAATTTTATTTCATATTGTATTTTTGTTTAAATTTCTCTACACGTCCAGCCGTATCGACTACTTTATCTGATCCCGTGTAGAATGGATGGCAAAAAGAGGAGATGTCAATGCGCAATTCTGGCTTTGTGCTGAGCACTTCAAACTCCTGTCCGCTCGTAACACATGTTACCTTACATGGGATATATTCCGGGTGGATACCTTTTTTCATATTAGCTCCTTCATATATTAATTGTAAATCACTTTCCCCGCTTCAACGCGCTTTGGGGCGAAAAATAAGAGGGCAATTTTACCCCTTTGTGTTTAAAAAACAGTTAAAAATCGCGCCCCAATCTCTCAAATCTAAAACCTCAAGAGAGCTTCTCCCATATCGTGCCATTAGGCGTATCCAAAAGCGCGATTCCCGCGTTTACGAGCTCCTCGCGAATTTGATCCGCTCTAGCAAAATCCTTGCTCTTTTTTGCCTCGGTTCGTTCCATAATTTTTGCCTCAATCTCCGCTTTTTGCGCGAGGCTGACGCCCATTTGAAAATACTCCACCGCCTCTTTTGCCCCGATTCCCAAAATCGCCTCAATGACGCTAAGATTCCCGCGGATTTGCCCTTTAAGCGCAGCATCTTTAGGGCGGGAATCGAGCTCCTCGTTTGAGAGCGCAATCATCTCATCAACTGCACTCAACGCCTTAGAAATATTCAGATCATCTCTGAGCCCCTCGAGGAATCGCTCCACAAATTCCGCATTTGCCTCCGTGCTCGCTACGCTCCCAAGCCGCTTTTTGAGGCGATAGAGGCGATCCAGACGCTTTTTGAGGCTAAGCAGATCCTCTTTGGAGAAATTCAGCCCCAAACGATAGTGTGTGCCCAAAAGATAAAAGCGCAAAACTTCGCCATCATACGCTCTGAGCGCGTCTTTGACAAAAAAGCTATTCCCAAGCGACTTGCTCATCTTCTCGCCATTAATCGTAACAAATCCATTGTGCAGCCAATATTTCGCTAGCTCTCGCCCCGTCGCACAGCGCGTTTGAGAAGCTTCATTCTCGTGATGAGGAAAGAGCAAATCCGAGCCACCCGCATGAATGTCAATCGCGTAAGGCGCGGCGTGATTAGCCAAATGTCGCTCAATCATCGCGCTGCACTCGATGTGCCACCCGGGTCGCCCGCGTCCAAAGGGCGAATCATACCCCACATCACTCGCGCCTTTGTAGCTTTTCCACAATGCAAAATCCCTCGGATCGTGCTTCTCCTCGCTATTTTCTACCCTACTTACCTGCTCTAAATCCTCGCCTCGCCCGCTTAGTTCGCCATAAACAGCGTCCTTGCACACATCAAGATAAATATCCCCGCGCGAGGTTTGATAGGCGATTCCCCTCTCTAAAAGGGAGCGAATCATCGCCCAAATACTCTCAAGATTCTCCGTAGCACGTGGCTCAAGGTCGGGGCGTCTCACCCCAAGAGCGTCCATATCATGGAGATATGAAGCGATATACCGCTCCGTGAGTGCGTCGATTCCCTCACCACTCTCAAGGCTTTTTTTGATGATTTTGTCATCAATGTCCGTGAAATTGCGCACAAACGTGACCTTGTATCCCTCAAACTCAAGCAAACGTCGCAAAAGATCAAATACAAGCGCGCTTCTAGCGTGCCCCAAATGGGCGTCATCATACACCGTCGGTCCGCAAACATAAATGCTCACTTCGCCCTCTTTTATAGGGACAAATTCCACTTTTTCGCGCTTAATACTATCAAAAATCTTAATCATTTTAATTAATACTCCAATTTAAATATTCCCTCGTGCCCAAAATCAATGCCACTTCAAGCACGATTCCCACACAAAGCCACATAAATCCCTTTTTATTGCGGATTATATCCCAAAACTCGCGCACTCCAAATGCCCTAATCGTCCAAAAAAAGAGCAGGAATCCACCCAAAGAGCTCGCCAAAGCTAGTCCACTTGCGCCCAAAAATTGCATTAATCCTAGAGCAAGAATCGTGCTAAAAAGGAGCGATTTTGCCGAAATTTTTGCCGCTAGGCCTTGTTTGGCGTGCGCATAAAGCCACAATGAAAAAATCTTTGCCAAGCCAAAAGGAAGCAGCCCAATCATATACATCGCCAGAACCTGCGCGCTTTTAAGCGTGTCGCTCCTCTCAAATTCGCCTCGCTCAAAAAGCAGCCAAATAATCTCGTTTCTCAGCAAGATTCCCCCGATGGCGGCAAAAGCGAGCGTGTAGAGCAAAAACCAAAATGCGCGCTTAAGGTAGCGCAGAGCTTCATCGCTTTTTTGCTGTTTGATTACGCGCGCAATGGTCGGGAAAAGTGCGGTGGATACGGCGATTGCAAAGATTGCGAGCGGAAGCTGAAAAATGCGATTCGCATAGTAGAGGTAAGAGATTGCGCCGCTACTCAAAAATGAAGCGAGCAGTGTATCAATAAAGCTTGCAATTTGCGCACTGGAGCTACCTAACATCGCAGGGAGGAATTGCCTGAAAAATCTCGCAACCGATTCGCGTCTTTGTGCAGCATGGGTGCGGTAGTGCTTCCACCCTGCGCGAAACATTTTGCCAAATCCCGCACGGAAAAATGAGGGCAGATGGAGCGCGATTTGGAGCACACCTCCAGCCAAAACGCCCCAGCTAAGCCACACGACGATTTCGTAAGATTCCCGATCTTTGGCAAAATAAAGCGCGACAATCATGGAGAGATTTAGAAGAATCGTAGAGTAGGCAAATGCGCCAAAACGCCGCTTATACTGGAGAATCGCGCCTAAAAAAGTAACCACAAACACAAGCCACAAATACCAAAAATTAATCGCCACCAAAGGCGCGGCCAAAGCGATGAGCTCGTCGCTAAAGCCAAAGGCAAGTAGCTTAGTCACATAAGGGGCAAAAAGGGTCACTAGGAGCGAAAGTAGCGTCAAGATTCCTAGAAATATCGCCCCCACTTGCAAGGAAAAAGCCCCTTTGTAGCGTGCGGCAATGAAGCTTGGGAGGAAGGCTTGATTAAACGCCCCCTCGCCAAAAAGTCGGCGAAATAGGTTGGGAATCTTAAAAGCTACGAAAAATATGTCGCTATAAATAGAAGCTCCAAGCGTCGATGCCATCATCACATCGCGTAGGAATCCGGCGATTCTTGAGAATAAAATCCCGCTACTGTTGGTTAAAAACGCCTGCCTTAGCATGTTTTGCTCTTTAGGGTAAAATGGAGGAATAAAAAGTGCTTTAAGGTGCCGATAAAGTCCTGTTTTTAGGCATTTTATCCAAAGAAGCATTAAAAATCCTAAGGGCAACGATGGAGCAAGTCGCAAAACCGCTTACATTTGAACCGCACTTCATCGCTGATTGCGAGTCTCCGGGGAAGGAGCTGGCGCATATCGCTAATGCGCGTGGGGTCGATCCCAATCTTTTGGAAATACGCATCAAAGAGGTTTTTTATTTTCTCAAAACAAAGGAATCGCCCAATTTTGAGGAGGTCATGCAGGGCGATGTGGGCTTTTTGGATAACAAATCGTTTCTATTGCGCGAAGATGTGGAGATTCGCCAGCGTTTCGCACTTACCATTGAGGCGAAAAAGAGGCGAAGCTTTCGCTTCTCGCTGCGCTTGAGCGAGGATTTTAGAGAACTGTTTTTTACCCTTTTGAAAGGCTCGAAAATAGCCTACACCGCGCCATTTCTTGAAGAGCTCTTCGCATGCGTGCGCGGGGAGAAAGCAAGCTTAGGAGTCCTCTTTCATCACGAGGAGCAAGAAAAGGAGCGACTTGCGGAGCTTTTAAAAAAACTGCACACACAAGAGGAGCTTAGTGAGGATTGCGAGATTTTGCTCACCCAAGGGCTAGGAGAGGGGCGGCGGTGCGTGGAAGCATCGTTAATTTTGCATTTCCAAAAAGATCCTGCACTTAGCGGAAAATATCCTTCCGTGCAGAAAGATACCCTCCTAGCGACCTTTTTGAAGCCTCAAAAAGGTGAGGCAGGGCGCGATTGTTTTGGGGGTTACGTCCCGCAAAAAGACCCTACAGGTTCGCTTGATAACCCTCTGCAAATGATCTCGGGAATCGAAGCGATTGAAAATGATGAGAAAATCGACTACAAAGCCCAAGAGGCGGGCTATGTCGTGTATGAGAATAGTCGCCTCTCCGTGGTGCAGAAGATCGAAGTGAGCAACGTGGGAATCGGCACCACCGGCTCGCTAGTGAGCGATTTGGAGATGCACACTTCCGTGCGGGTGACGGAAAATCACAGCCTCAAAGAGGCTTTGGGCGATGGCGCAAGAATCGAAGCGGACACCGTAGAGATCGCGGGAAATATCGGGAGTGCCTCTGAGGTGCGCGCCCACACTGCTACGATTAAGGGGCAGACTCATCAAAATTCCAAAGTGTTCGCCGATGAGATTTATATCGAGGTGCACAAGGGTTACGCAGAGGGCGATGAGGTCAATATTGCGCGCCTTGAGGTGGGAATCGTGCGTGCGAAAAAAGTAAAAATCGCCCATGCGTATGGGGGTAAAATCTATGCGCAGGAGATTTACATCGACCAGCTCTACTCCAATCTCCACGCCTACGCTTCGCAAAAGATTGAGATCGCTCATCTTGCGGGCGAAGATAATAAATTCACCCTCACGCCTTTGGCTAGCCCCAAGCAGACTGCTCGCATTGAGGCGATTTTGAGCGACATAAAAGCACTTAAGGAGACGCTAAAAAATAGAGCCGGCTCTTTTTTTAGCAAGGAGATTCAAGAGGTTCGCTCACTTAAAAGCGCAGCGAGCGGGATTAAACAGAGCATCAATTCTTACAAAATCTCCGGCAAAGAAGTCCCCGCCCACATGAATGAGGAGCTCAAAAACTATATTCGCATTCTAAAGCAGATACAAATGCGCCGAGATGAGATCGCAAAGCTGCAAAACAACCAAAAGTCCCTACTTCAAGAGCTCGCTGTATTGCAAGAGCCCACACTGCACGCGTATATCCACGCAAGAGGAGGCTGGAAGGGCTATAATGAGGTGCGCTACAAGCTCCTTCTACCCGAAAAAGAGCTCTTTTTAGCCCCCAAAAGCGCTCAGCATTATGGACTATTAAAGCTCGATGAAGCACAAGAATCGATCATCTCACAAAAAGGAAACTCATGATTGTCGCCCTCAAAGGAAATATCGAGCGCAAAGAGCCCACGCGCGTCTGGCTGGAGGTCGCGGGTGTTACATATGAAGTTTTTACTTCCATTAATAGCAGTATTGCGATTAAGGATTCTCCCGCTAGGCTGTTGATTACGCACATTATCCGAGAAGACGCGTGGTCACTTTATGGATTTGCTGATGAGGAGGAAAAGCGCATTTTTGACACGCTCATTAAGATTAATGGCGTAGGTCCAAAGGCTGCGCTCGCGATCCTCTCGACCTACTCTCCCGCGACTTTTACGCAAATTATCCAAAGCAACGACATCAAATCACTCCAGCGTGTGCCGGGAATCGGTCCCAAAAGTGCGGGGAGAATTCTTGTTGAGCTCGCAGGATTCTCGCTTTCTGTGCGCGATTCCTCCCCTGTGCAAAACAGCGCAATGCAAGAATCGCTCCTTGCGCTCGAATCACTAGGCTTTAAAAACGACGCAATTCAAAAAGCTCTGCAGGGAATCCGCGCCACCACGACGCAAGAGATCATCAAAGAAGCATTAAAAAAGCTCCAAATGATCCAATGATTCATAATTTATTCATAAGTTTTAATAAAAGATTGTTACAATGCAACCCTTAAAAATCCTCAAAACCCCATATTAAAGGTGCGCCTTTGAATTTTGCAGTTATTTTTGGCGGTGTCAGTTATGAGCACGAGATTAGCATTGTTAGCGCAATCACGCTAAAGAAGCTCCTCCCAAATCTCAAGGAATTTATTTTTATTGACGCGGTGCGTGATTTCTATTTGATTCCCGCACAGAAAATGAACGTAAAGCACTTCAGCAGCGGTGCGTATAAGAGCAATCCGCGCGTGGAAATCAAAAAAGGTGGCTTATGCGTCAAAGGATTTTTAGGCGAAAAGAGGTTGCTCGCCGATGTTTATATCAATCTCATTCATGGAGGTGATGGCGAAGATGGGAAGCTCGCGGGAATCTTTGAATTTTTCGCAATTCCCGTCATTGGACCGCGACTTGAAGCAAGCGTTTTGAGCTTTAATAAGCACCTCACAAAGCTCTATGCAAAAGAGCGCGGAATCAAAACACTCCCCTATCTCATCGCCTCGCTAAAAGAGCGACGCGAGCTAGGGAAAGAGTTCCCCATGATTGTGAAACCACTGCGGCTTGGGAGCTCTATTGGCGTAAGTGTGGTGAAAAATCAGAGCGAGCTTGCCTACGCGCTTGATGTGGCGTATGAGTTTGACGAGGGCGCACTGATCGAGCCCTTTATTGCGGGAATCAAGGAATACAATCTTGCTGGTTGCAAAATCCACGATGAGTATCACTTCTCCATCGCAGAAGAGCCTAAAAAGGGCGATTTCTTGGACTTTGAGAAGAAATATCTTGACTTCTCAGATACCAAAGAGCGCGAAAAAGCCCCTATCTCCAGTGCGCTTCTTAACCACCTCAAAGAGGCATTTAGGAAGCTTTATGAGGGTACTTTTGAGGGGAGCATTATCCGCTGCGACTTTTTTGTCCTAGAGGGCGAGGTTTTTTTAAATGAGATTAATCCGATTCCCGGAAGCCTCGCAAACTACCTATTTGAGGACTTCCCTGCACTCCTTGAGTCGCTCGCTCACGCCCTCCCTAGCGCACGCGAGATTCCCATAGATTATCACTATATTCATCAAATCCAACACGCCAAAGGCAAATAGTGGCACAAAAAGAGATCGTGTATCAAGGGCACAAATTCACACTCTCTTATGAGGTTTATCATCACGAACAGACGCGCGAGGTGCTCTTTTTGCACGGTTGGGGAAGCAACAAAGAGCTCATGAAGCACGCTTTTGGGGCGTATTTTGCGGGTTTTAGGCATATTTATCTTGATCTGCCGGGCTTTGGCAAAAGCCCAAATAGCGAAACGCTCCGCACGCAAGACTACGCGGGAATCGTGCGTGCCTTTCTTGATGCACTAGGAAGCAAGGGCGATTTTATTATCGCGCATAGCTTTGGGGGCAAGATTGCCACACTGCTCGCACCTCAAAAACTCGCGCTCCTAAGCAGTGCGGGAATCGTGCCTAAAAAATCGCTTAGCACGCGTCTAAAAATCGCTCTTGCAAAATTGGCTCGATTCTTGGGAATCGGAGCAGTTGCGCGCTTTTTGCGTTCAAAAGATGTTACAAACATGCCACAAAATATGTATGAAACATTTAAGAATGTTGTCGATGAAGATTTTACGGAATGTTTTATGAATTTCAATGGATCTGCCACCATTTTTTGGGGCGAGGAAGATCGCGCTACACCTCTGTCATCAGGGCAGAAAATCGCCTCTTTGATCCCAAAAAGCTCGCTTTTTATCCTCAAAGGAGATCACTTCTTTTTCCTAAAACAAGGAGCAGAAATTGAGAGAATTATTGTTAAGGGAATCGCATTAAATCTGTATTGTTTTAAAATAATCGGAAAAGTGCAAGGGGTGGGCTATCGTAAATTCGCCCAAAAATGCGCGCAAGAGCTAGCAATCAAGGGCACGGTGCGCAATCTCCCCGATGGCAGCGTGGAGCTTTTCGCACTTCTTAGTGAGGCAAACAAAGAGGCGTTTTTGGCTAGGTTGCGCGAGGGCTCCGAGCTTGCTTGTGTCCAAAATATCGAGGAATCACGCTACGATTCCCACGATTCCCTCTTGCAAAACTTTAAAAGCTTTGAGATACTCTACTAAGGAGCGGTATAACATTGGAAACATTAGAACTCTTTAAAGCTATCTCGCGCTGGCTTTTTCTCCTCTCGCTTGGCTATTATCTCCTAACCAACCTGCAATGGTATAGCTACAAGCTCGCAAGAGTGCTCTTCAAGCACCACAAATGGCGATGGCATATTTTCTATTTTTTCATGCCGCTACTATTTTTCTTTGTGCTTGGGGAGTATTTTTATATCTACCTCTATGTCGCTCATTTGCCTGGAATCGTAATCTGGGCACGGAAACTCGATAAGCCGCTTGTCTTCACGGGACGTGTGAGGCGATTTTTCATCGTTTATGTCGGCTTTGTCGTCTTTGGCGAGCTTTTGTGTGTGCAAAACGAATGCTATAAGGTACTCCTGCTCTCTCCGATACTCTTTGCGCTCCCTATCACTCATATTCTCGAAAAGGTGCTCCTAAATCGCTACGCACGCGCAGCTAAAGAAAAGCTCGCCTCAATGAGCGGACTCATCATCATCGCAATCACAGGCAGCTATGGCAAAACAAGCTTAAAAAATTTCCTCGCTCAAATTTTGGAGGGCACTTTCAAAGTCCATGCCTCCCCGCGCAGCGTCAATACCTTTGCGGGAATCGTCGCAGATATTAATAAAGATCTCTCACCTCTATGTGATGTCTATATCGCTGAAGCGGGTGCGCGTGAGCCGGGCGATATCAGGGAGATTGGCGCGCTTTTGGAGCACCATTATGGGATTATCGGCAAAATCGGTGAGGCGCATATAGAATATTTCAAAGATATTGAAACAATCCGCAAAACAAAATTCGAGCTCGCCACCTCATCGCCACGCCTGCGTAAGCTCTTTTGTTACGAGGGGAATCTGCCCTATGAGGGGGTCGGGGCTACGGCGTTTCCGACAAAGACGCGCAATATTAAAGCCACACTTGAGGGGACTTCCTTTGAGCTTTTTATGAGAGGAGAGTTTTACCCTTTTGAGACCGAGGTTTTGGGCGCATTTAATGTCATCAATCTCTCGGCTGTCATCATGCTTGCACACACTATGGGAATCGCGCTTGATAAAATCCAGCGACAGGTTGCGCGAATCAAGCCCATTCCTCATCGCTTGCAAAAGATTGAGGCAAATGGCAAGCTTATTTTAGATGACAGCTTTAATGGGAATCTTGAGGGCATGCTTGAGGCTATTCGCCTCGCTTCGCTCTATCAGGGGCGTAAAGTCATCGTTACGCCCGGGCTTGTGGAGAGTAGCGAGCAGGCTAATGAGGAGATTGCAAAAGCCATTGATAGGACGTTTGATATTGCGATCCTTACGGGCGAGCTCAACCTAAAAATGCTCTCATTGCTCATCAAAAAGCCTCAAAAGCTAATCGTAAAAGAAAAAGGTGCGCTTGAAGAGGTGCTCAAAGCAGCGACTAGAGAGGGCGATCTGATCCTTTTTGCAAACGATGCGCCCAGCTATATCTAAAGGAGCGAATCGTGGAACATCTCTATGCGCCGTGGCGTAGTGCCTATTTTGGCGAGGAATCGACCGCAGATTGCGTCTTTTGCCATCTAAGCCAAAGCGGCGATGATGAGAAGCACCACCTCTTTTATCGTGATGATGTGGCTTTTGCCTTGATGAATAAATTCCCTTACACACCCGGGCATTTCATGATTATTCCGCATGTGCATGTCGATTCCCCGACGTTGCTTTCAGAGGAATCGTGGCTCCATCTAAACCGCCTTACACGCGCAGGGATTGCGCTTTTGGAGGAATTTGGTGCGCATGGAGTCAATTTTGGTATCAATATCCGCCAAAGTGCCGGCGCAGGGATTCCAAAGCACCTGCACCTGCACCTTGTCCCTCGCTACAATAGCGATACCAACTTCATCACGACCATCGCCGATTCCCGTGTGTATGGAATCGATTTTGAGGAGGTGTATCAAAAAATCACTCTCCTTGCGCAAAAACATTTTAAGAGCCTCTAATGTGGCGATTCCTGCTTTTTCTCGTGCTCTTTTCAGGGCTTTGGGCGAGCGAAGTTAGCGCGAGTAAGCGGCTTGCCCTGCTTCAGGAGAACTATCTTGATGAGAAAAACATTTGGCTTAGTGCCTATAAAAATATCAAAAATTATCAAGAGATCCTTTTTGAAATCGAGAGCGTGCAACAGAGACTAAAATCGAGGAATCTGAGCGTCAAAACCCGTATAGAGAGCGAGCTGAGACTTGATGCGCTCCGCTCAAAACTTGAGATTTACAGTGCTTCAGAGAAGAGCTTTGCCGATATTATGCGTATCCCAAGCACTCAGGCTTCGCACCAAATCAACCTCTTTACTTACCTCACGGGAAGTTATGAGAGCGAACTACGCAAATATCAAAAGCTCTATGCGAGCGTCAAAAATGACTACGAAGAGGCGTTAGACTACCTAAAAATGTGGCATGAGCAGGCGAGCGCACTTCTAGGAATCGCAGAAAACGACCATGAGCGCACGCAGATTGAGCAGTTTGCAAGCAAGGTTCAAGGAGATATTCTCTACCTTGAAAGCTCAAAAGATATTATCAATGGGCTAGGCGATCGGCTCAAACTCTATGAGAATCTCATTCATAAAAGTGCCGAAGAATACCGCAACAACGAGCTTCCCAAGGTTCAGCTTACCATTGCGATTTTGCTGAGCGCGTCGCTATTTATCTACTTCACGCGCCGTTTCATCACGCGCCATATTCATGATGACGAGCGACGTTTCCGCCTGCTCAAGACAATGAATATTCTCTTTTTGGTGAGTGTGATTATCATCCTCCTCTTCTCTTTTTCCAGCAACATTTTGCACGCCATCACACTGCTAGGATTCCTCGGAGCAGGAATCGCCGTCTCACTTAAAGAGCTAGTGCAAAACTTCGCAGGCTGGCTCTATTTGAGCTTCTCAGGGCTAATGAAAGTGGGGGATCGTATCCTCATTCACCACGAGACGCACCCAATAATCGGCGATATTATCGCAATCACGGCGACCAAAATCGTTCTATACGAGGGGATCAATCACACCACTGCAAGCGAGCTCAAGCGCGCGGGACGGATTGTGATGATCCCCAATCATTACGTGTTTAATCACCCGATTTTTAACTACACGCTAGAGAGCCTAAAGACGCTCTATGATCTCATTGAGATTGACATCGAGCCCACAAGCGACCTTGCACGCGCCAAAGAGCTTGCGATGAAGGTGATTTTGGAGCGCACCGAACGCTACATCGAGCTTGGCAGGAAGCAATACAAAGCCCTGCGCGAGAAATATGACTTGCGGCGGAATATGGATTTCAGCCCACAGATCCACTTCGTCATCGCCAATGACAATCAAGCAATCCGCATGCAGATGTGGTTTCTCTCGCCCTATCGAGACATTATGCAGGTGCGTAGCGAAATTACGCAGGAATTTTTAACGCTGTTGCAAAAAGAGGAGCATATTCATCTCAAAGCCTAAATGCGCAAAATAGGGCGTGTTTTGAATTTGTTTTTGTAGCTCCGCCTTTTCTCAAGCTTTACGAGGAATCGTAGGGGGAATCCGAGCCAAAATAGATCTTTTTTGAGAAAGAAAAACACAAAAAAAGGAGATTTCAAAACCTTGAGACTTGAGAGAGGCTTTGTTTCTTTGACCTTACGTGCACTTGTTCTTTTGTGCAAAATTCCACCTCGCTCCCTCTTGCCGGCGGCGTGCTTAGGAGCGAGGAATTTTGTTAGGAATGATTAAATTCGTGGTGCCTTGAAGACTCCTGTAGCTTCTTGATTCCCGCGTGTAACGTTGAATGTCCCGCCGATTGCATTAGCCTCTGCGCCATAGAATTTTCCCTTGGCACTCCCTGCACCTCCATCAAGAGTAGCAGAGAAGCCTCCTGAGAGCGCCTCCACAACCCCGCCATTTACAGAGACATTCCACTCAGGTCCTGTAGCCGTAGCAAAGCGCAAATAGCTATCCGAAGAGACGAGACTTGCGCTTCCACCCCCAAAATCAAAGGCAAAGCGCACGCTTCCTCTAGCAATATCTTTCACGCTCGCACCCTCACGGATACTTCCCATGACGCTATTACTTTGGTATGCGTATCGCTGATTGGAACCGGGCAAGAGCCCTATAAGATGTTGCGTCGCATCACCGTGATTTTTACCTGCGACCCAATAATTGATGTCTCCAGGGAGAAGCATCTGAGTGCCATCAGGAGTGTGATGTTTAGCCGCCCAGTAGCCCCATGATACGTAGTCACTCGCCGGACCGCCCTCATCAGGAGCTGTGACTAGCCATGAATCACCATTAGTCATACCAAAGGTTTGATCATTGATATGAGCGATCTTGTAATTGCCTTGACGAAAATCGTGAGTAATTTTAGGATCACTGGAATCGTGTTGCTCAAATTCAATTTTTGTTCGAGAGCTTTCATTTGGATTCCCACGACTTATGCCTAGAGATACCTTATTGCCAATATACGTCCGACTTGCGCCACCCGAAGTGCTACTCCTTGATGTAGCAAGCCCATCTAACGTTAGCGTTCCGCTGTCTTGGGCAGGAAGCCGCGTAGCTCCGTCGTTCGCCATTGCGAAAGTATGATTAGGCGATGTGATCTGATTGGGATCTGCCGTCCCAAAAAGTGCGAACGAATCAGGCGTGCCATAGATTTTCCCCGTGAAGCCTTGACCAACTCCCCCGCTAATCGAAGAGCCTCCGAGACCATAGACGTGATTATTAGAGCGGGTAGAAGGCATGACCATGTTTCCCTCAAGTTCTGTGCCATTTGTAATCTTACCGATTACGATCTTAGTGATCCCCTGCCCGCGTCCCTGTATAGCCATAAACGTCCCATTGCCCGTCGAATCTGTTTTGACATAGCCCACCATTGAGGAATCGCGATTAAGAAGCGAATGTAGGCGACGTGCGCCCAATGGAATCGGCGCACCCGATGGTGTGTGTAATTCATTTATGATTCCCCCATATGCAAATATCCCCTGCTCCGGAATATCAATCATATAATAAGGCAACGGTCGTCCCTCTTTGATCGCTCGATACCCATGGAAAGAGTATGCGAGAACCCCAATGCGCCCGGAACCCCCGCTAGCCATGCCATATTGCAAATCAATATATTTTCCTTTTTGACGCGCGCGCTTTAGCTCGACTCTGCTACCATCAGCCAGCCTACCCTCTCCGCTTATGTGGTTATCCTGCAGACTAGCTCCATCATCTTCATATGCATCTCCGATAGTTTCAAAGCTGCTACTTGAGCTAAGCGCGCTATTTTGCTCTTGAGCCTCGCTACCTGCTTTGGTTTTACTTGCTATCTTGGAATCCCGGGAATCCTGAGAGCTTCCTGAAGCCATTGCGGTGCTACTTGTATTATCAGCATCCTCTACACTCCGATCTGTCCCATAAAATTCCGAAACCTCATTCGCGGGAATGGGCAGGGGAGGCGTAGGGACATTTACAGGCGTTACGAGAGTATATTCCCCCGCGGCAACAATCACCGGCTCAAGCTTTGGAAACGCAAGCGCACTCACAGCAATAGAGCCATTGAGGCAACGGATCGTATCATGCTCCTCGCCGATTTTCCCATCAATGGTCGTGCCACGGATTCCTATACTTGCGGTTCTTGTCTCTAGGCGGAAGTTCTGCGGAGCGATTTTTCCGATTTTCCCCGTAATCGCCCTAAAACTCCCCTTGACAATAGAGATATCCATCTTTGGACTTGAAGAAGAAGCAAGAAATTCATGCACTCTAAGCACGCTACCACTCCCAAGCGTAATCACCGTCTGATCATCAAAAGTAAGCTGAAGTTTGGAATTCTCGCCCGTTTTTACGGTATCTTGCTCCTCAATCTTGCTCCCAATCTGTATAGCGACGCGCTTCCCGCTACGTTCAAGCTCGGCTGTCCCATTTAGCATACTCACGCTCCCCACGCTCGCATGCAGAGTCACGCTCATCACAGCGACTAAAAACGCCCCTTTAAGCCAACTAATAGGCATGTCTATGACCCTCCTCCTCTTTGATAGTTTTAACACCTGAGCTCATATTGCCACAGTTTTTATGAGATTATAATAAAAAAATAACTCTAAAATACGATTTTATGCGATTTTATTTCAGTGCGCCCCAGTGCTCACCCAGTGCGATTCCGCATTTTAGGGGCACATCAAGCGGATAGATTCCTTCCATGACCTTTGCGAGGTTTTTTGCGTAATCCTCTGCAAGTGCGCGCGGAGCTTCAAAAATTAATTCATCATGCACTTGTAGCAGTAGCCATAGCGACTCCTCGTGCGAGAATCGCTCCCTAATTTCTGCCATGGCAAGCTTGATTAAATCCGCCGCACTGCCCTGAAATATGCTATTGACCGCCTCGCGCAAATAGGCTGCCTTTTGATATTCTGCCGCGCCCTCAAAATCAAAATATCGTCTCCGCCCCAAAAGCGTCTGCGCATAGCCATGCAAAAGCGCGTAATCCTCTTTGGATTTTAAAAACGACTTCACCGTAGGAAAGGAGGCAAAATAGCTATCGATATAGCCTTTCGCCTCTTTTGGGGTGATTTTTAGCGTCTCAGAGAGCTTGCGCGCGCCCATGCCATAGATAAGTCCGAAGTTAATACTTTTGGCGATTCCCCGATGTTCTTGCGCGCGCTCCTTGCCAAAAATCCTCCTCGCCGTCTCAAAATGTATATCCGCCCCCTCTTTAAAAGCTGCCACAAGGGCGGGATCTTGCGAAAAGTGCGCAAGCAAACGTAGCTCAATTTGCGAATAATCAAGGCTAATGAGCAGATTCCCCTCGCTCGCGATGAAGCCCTGACGTATCTGCCTGCCCACCTCCGTCTTCACAGGGATATTTTGGAGATTGGGATTTTTGGAGCTTAGCCGCCCTGTTGATGTCCCTGTCTGTAAAAACGACGTATAAACGCGATGATCCTCTTGCGTGCTCGCCAGGCGCATAAGCGGCTCGATGTAGGTGCTTTTTAGCTTAAAAAGCTCGCGATATTCTAGTAGCGGCTCGATAATAGGATGTGCGCCTAGGAGCGAGTTTAGAACCGTTTCATTGGTGCTATATCCCGTGCGAGTCTTCTTGCTTGAGGGAAGTGCGAGCGTCTCAAAGAGGACGATTCCGAGCTGTTGTGGAGAATTTAGATTAAACTCTCCCCCCGCATGAGCGTAAATCTCGCTACTCAGATCGCCGATACGCTGATTCACCTCCTTAAACAACGCGCCGAAAAACTCCGTATCGACCTTGATTCCCCGCTCTTCCATCGAAACAAGCACGTGAATAAAGGGAAATTCCAGCTCCTTTGCAAGCTCCAAAAGGTGCTCGCAATCGCGTTTTTTAAGCTCTTCTATGAGCTTAAAATAGAGCAGATACGTCGCTAGTGCGTCCTCTCCTGCGTATTTTGCCGCCTCTTGCAAATTCACTTGCGCAAAGGTCTCACCCTTTCGCACCATCTCATCAAAGGCAATCATCTCGTGCGAAAACCACCGCTTCATCTGAAAATCCAAGCCCACAGGCGAGCTAGAATCAATAAGCCACGCCAAAATCATGCTATCGCCAAAGGAATTTGTGGGCAGGATTCCTAGATTTTGGTGCAAAATCTCAAAGTCAAATTTCAGATTGTGCCCGATGACATAAGCACCGAAAATCCGCTTGATTGCCCACTTCGCATCTTCGATTCCGAGCTGCTCGTCGACGCCTAAATAGTTATGCGCGATGGGGACATAATAGCCCACCTTGCCCTCAAGACAAAAGGAAAATCCCACAAGCTTCGCGCACCGCGTATCAAGCGAATCGGTCTCCGTGTCAAACGCGACCACGCTCTGTGGCGTAATGTTCGCGAGTAGCTCCTCTAGACGCTCCCTCTTGCTCACGAGCTCGACATTACGGATAAAGCTCGTATCCTTCGCGGGAATCGGAGCTTTTTTGGGCGCAGCAGTAGCACTAAGATAACCATCTTCTTTTTTGAGTTTCTCTAGCACGCGCTTGAGACCAAAATCAAGCAACTCATCGCTAATGGATAGCAGAGGATTGAGCGCGGGGAAGCGGCAAGATTCAAGCTCCAAATCAGCAATCAAATTCTCGCGCAAACGCACCAATTCGCGACTGCGATACGCATCTTCGCGCCCAATCTCCAAGAGCTCCCTAATCCGCAGGGAATCGACGCGCTCCAAATGCTCATAAATCGTATCGAGGCTTCCAAACTGCGTAATAAGCTTTTGTGCGCCTTTTGCGCCGATTCCCCGAACCCCCGGGACATTATCCGCGCTATCGCCCACAATGCTCTGATAATCGATAAACTGCTCGGGCGAAACGCCGTATTTCTCGAGGCATTGCGCCGCTTTAATCTCCTTTTTTTTGAGCGGGTCAAAGAGGTGCGTATTCTCATTGATGAGCTGGTAGAGATCCTTATCGTGGCTAATAATGCGCACGCTGAGCTCTTTTGCGCTAGCGAGGCGATTAATCGAAGCAATCACATCATCTGCCTCATAGCCCGCGACGGAAATGCTCTTAAAGCCCATCTTCTCAATCCACTCAATCGCCACGGGAATCTGCTTCAAAAGATCATCGGGCGCGAGGGGGCGTTGGGCTTTGTAGTTTGCGTCAATTTTCTTGCGGATTCCCTCCTCTTTGCTATCCAGCGCGAAAATAACGTAATCGCTTCGGTGCTCTTTGTGCAACTGAATGATGAAATTCGCAAAGCCCATGAGCAGCCCCACAGGAAAATTATTCGGGCTTTTTAGCGGAGGGAGCGCGAAGTAACTACGAAAAAAAAATCCAAACGTGTCAATAATAATCAGTCTCTTCAAGCTCTACTCCTTAAGGTTAATTGCGCAAATCACGGGCGGGAATAGCCAAAAGAGACGAAACTTAGCGGACTTTGACCGGTTATTTGAGCGCGATTCCCGCTTTTTGTCGCTTTTTATAAAGAGCGGGAATCAGGTCAAAGTCTCAAACTACTGACACCCCTCGCACTCAATGCTTCGATCCATCGTCTCCTCGGCTTGCGGACTTTGACTGCGCAGATAGTAGGTCGATTTGAGCCCCAATCTCCACGCATTCATGTAAATCTCATTGAGGTATTTGCCACTCGCCCGCTCAAGCGACATGAAAACATTCGTGCTCTGCCCCTGATCGATCCACTTCTGACGGATCGCCGCGGCTTTAATGAGGAGATTTTGATCCAAATCATAAGCAGATTGATAGAAATTCCACGTCTGGAGATTGAGCCCGGGCGCGACGACGGGAATGAGCCCGCTTAGATTCTCCTCAAACCACTTGCGCTTATAAATAGGCTCGATTGTCTGTGTCGTCCCCACGAGGATACTGATGGAGCTCGTGGGCGCAATCGCCATGAGATAGCCATTTCGCATACCCTGCGTTTTCACTTGCGCGCGCAAGCAATCCCAATCACAATCCGTGCCAAAAAGCCCGCCCCGATCCACAAGCTTCTTCGCCTCGCTATTGGCCACATCAATAGGAAAAATCCCCTTTGACCAGTTCGAGCCCTCAAAACGTGGGTAGATTCCCTTCTCTTTTCCCAGCTCACTACTTGCCTTAATCGCGTGATAACTCACCTGCTCCATGAGGGAATCGATACGCTCAAGATGTGCCTGTGTGCCCCATGCGATTCCCGATTCCGCGAGCATTTGTGCCTCACCCATGACCCCAAGCCCAATCGCACGCGTCTCTAAATTCGTCTTTTTCACTTTGCGGTTGGGGTAGAAATTCAGATCAATTACATTATCAAGCATACGCACCGCAATAGGCACAACCCGCGCAATCTCCTCAGGTGTGTTGATTTTTGAGAGATTAATGCTCGCAAGATTACACACCGCTGTCTTGCCCTCTTGCGCTACCCGTTCGGCTATGAAAACCTGCCTGCCCTTGAGGCAATCCATCGAGCTGATTTTATTCGCCCTCTTCTCCACACCTACATCGGTCGTAAGCATCTGCTGCTCCTCGTAGAGCTCAGATTCCCCATCTTCATACTCCACTCTAATCACGTAATGATTGGGCTCGGTATTTTGAAATATTTCGGTGCAGAGGTTGCTACTGCGTATGATTCCCGCGTGGGCATTAGGATTGGCGCGATTAGCATTATCTTTGAAGCACAAAAAGGGCGAGCCTATCTCAAAGTAGCTCGTCAAAATCCGCTTCCAAAGCTCTTTGGCGCGAACACTCTCCTTGATGATTCCCTCCATATTTTCATACTCAATATAGCGCGCCTCAAACGCCTCTCCATGCAGATCCGTAAGATCATTGCACTCATGCGGATCAAGGAGCGTCCAGCAAGAATCCTCCTCCACACGCTTCATGAACAGGTCGGGAATCCACAGCGCAGGGAATAGGTCATGTGCGCGCCTGCGCTCCTCGCCACTATTTTTTTTCAAATCGATAAAGTCAAAAATATCCGTATGCCATGGCTCCAAATAGACGCTGATTGCGCCCTTTCTCGTGCCGAGCTGATCAACGGCAATCGCAATATCATTCGTGATTTTCATAAAGGGCACGACACCCCCTGCGGCATTTTTGTGCCCATCGATGAAGCTCCCAAGTCCGCGCACTTTGCTGTAATCCCAGCCGATTCCCCCACCATATTTTGAAAGCAGCGCCATCTCTTTGTAGCCATCGAAGATTCCCTCGATATTATCGGGCGTGCTGCCGATGTAGCATGAGCTTAGCTGATGACGCGGAGTGCGGGCGTTGCTGAGGGTCGGGGTCGCCGCCATGACTTCAAAACGACTCAAAAGGTCATAAAACTTCACCGCCCATTCGTTAGGATTACTCTCATTTTGCGCCAAAAACATTGCAATCGCCATGAACATGTGTTGCGGAAGCTCGATGGGGTTGTTGTTCTTATCCTTAATCAAATAGCGATCATAGAGGGTTTTAATGCCCAAATAGCTAAATTGCAAATCGCGCTCAGGGACAATTTTAGAGTCCAAAAAATCAAGGTCAAACTTCTCTTTTAATCCCCTAATAATGCGCCCCTCCTGCTCACCCCGCTCAAAGTAATCTTTAAGCTTTCCATAACCCGTAAAATGGTTGGCTTTGTGATAGAGGTCATAAAGGAACAGTCTAGCCGCGACAAAGCTCCAGTGCGGCGCATCTACGTCGATTTTATCCACGGCAGTTTTGATGAGTGTCTGCTGGATCTCCTCCGTGGTAATCTTGTCGCGAAACTGAATCTTCGCATCGACTTCAAGCTCGCTCTGACTGACATTATCCAGCCCTAAAACCGCGCTATGGGTGAATTTCTGAATTTTTGTTACATCGAGCGCTTCCACTCGACCGCTTCGTTTAATCACTGTAAGCAAAACATCTCCTTGACACATTTAAACTCTCAAGTATGCACGGATTCCCGCTAGAAATGGGAATCTCGCTTCAAAATCTCAAAGTTGCGGGAATCCGACCTAAGACTGCCTTGCATAGCGTCTGCGAAGGGTTGGGTCTAGGTATTTTTTTCTGATTCTGATGTTGTGCGGAGTCACTTCTAAGATCTCGTCATCTTCTATCCACTCAAGCGCGCGTTCAAGTGTCAATTCACGCGGAGGCGTGAGTTTAATCGCCTCTTCGCTTCCGCTTGAGCGCATGTTGGTAAGATTCTTGGCTTTGATGGGATTTACGTCCAAATCGTTATCGCGCGAGTGCTCGCCGATAATCATTCCGATATAGACTTTGGTCTGAGGCTTAATAAACAGGACTCCGCGCTCTTGAATGTTAAAGAGCGAAAATCCCGTCGCTTCGCCGTTTTCCATCGAAACAAGCGCACCGTTGCTTCGACTCTCCACGCTTCCGCTTGCAGGTCTAAAATCCAAAAAGGAGTGATTCATCACGCCCTCGCCCTTGGTATCGGTCAAAAATTCGCCACGATAGCCGATGAGTCCACGCGCAGGGATCTCAAATTCCAACCGCGTGTAACCTTCGCCCATGGGATTCATCGCGTGCATGATTGCACCTCGTCGCCCGAGCTTCTCAATAATCCCGCCCGAGCAATCTTGCGGCGCGTCAATCACGAGATTTTCAAAAGGTTCAAGCCGCACCCCGTCCTCCTCTTTGGTGATGACCTCAGGGCGTGAAATGCTAAATTCAAAATCCTCGCGCCGCAAATTCTCCGCCAAAATCGTAATCTGAAGCTCTCCGCGCCCCGAAATTTTGAATTTGCCCTCGCCCATCTCCTGCATTTTCATCGCAATATTCGTCTGCATCTCTTTTAAAAGCCGCTCTTTTAGCTTATTTGCCGTGACGTGCTTGCCCTCCGTGCCCGCAAACGGGGAATCATTGACGGCAAAATAGACCGACATCGTGGGCTCTTCAAGGTGCATGGGATCGAGAGGAATCGGATTATTCGGATCGACTAGGGAATCGCCCACGTTGATTGAGTGAAATCCCGCAATCGCCACAATATCGCCTGCTTGCGCTTGCTCGACCTCCATTCGCGCCAACCCGTGGAATCCGATGAGCTTGGTGATTTTGCCTTGGATTTTTTCACCATCGGCTTGGATTAGGAGCACGCTCTGCCCCTTTTTTACGATTCCGTTAAATATCCGCGCCACGCCGATTTTACCTACATAATTATCGTAATCAAGCGTAAAAACTTGGATTTGCAGTGGATTCTCCACGCTGCCGCTTGGCTCGGGCACATGCGCGAGAATCGCATCAAAAAGCGGCTCAAGGCTGCGTGCCTCATCATTTAGCTCTTTTAGCGCATAACCATTGCGCGCAGACGCGTAAATCACGGGGAAATCAAGCTGCTCTTCATTCGCGTCCATCGCGACGAAAAGGTCGAAAACTTCATTAATCACGCGCTCGGGATCCGCCCCACTTTTATCGATTTTATTGATGACAACAATGGGCTTAAGCCCGATTGCAAGGGCTTTTTTGACGACGAACTTCGTCTGGGGCATGACGCCCTCTTGCGCATCTACAAGTAGCAGCACGCCATCAATCATCTTCAACACGCGCTCGACCTCACCCCCAAAATCCGCGTGCCCGGGCGTGTCGATGATATTAATTTTGTGTCCTTTGTAGAGAATCGCCGTGTTTTTTGAGAGGATCGTAATGCCTCGCTCCTTCTCAATAGCGTTGTTATCCATCACGCGCTCAGCGATATTCTCGTGTTCTGCAAACGTGCCCGACTGCCTCAAAAGTCCATCTACAAGAGTCGTCTTGCCGTGATCGACGTGCGCAATTACGGCAATATTTCGTATGTTTTGCATAGATTCCCTAACCCAAATTATTGTGTGAATTTTAGGCGGGATACTATCTAATTAAAAATTAAACACAGGCAAAAATCATCAAAAGGGGAATCGCTTTCAAAGCGGAACGAATATTGCTTGAAATGGCTCAAAAATGTATCCCAAAAAGGCGAGTTTCTATGCTTTATAATCTCATTCAAAGCCTCTCAAAAGGTTCTGATTCCCACAAAATAGGCTCATCAAGCAGTAGCAGCGCCGAAGAGGGCGAGCTCTTTACTTCGCTTTTCAAAGACGCAATCAGCGCACTTGAAAATGGAGCAAAAAGCGGGAAATCGCTATTTAGCTCGCTCTTTGGAGTGGGGACGCAAAAGGGAAAAATAAGCGATGCTAAAAAGTTAAGCACGCCCCTTTTGGAAGGGAAACTTATCGAGCAAAAAAAGATACAAAAAGAGGGCGATTCCCCGCTACTTGTGCGCTTACAAGCCCCTTCAAAAAAGGGACTCGCGGGCACTGAGAGGGCGCTAAAATCACTTATTTTTGAAGCCAAAAGCACCTTGGAGAAAAACACTCTCTCTAATCAGAAGATTCCATTGATAAAGGAAGATTCAAAAGGGACAAAAGTGGGGAATCGCAAGGTTTCCGACCTTTTTAAGCTTGCAAGCGATTCTAAGCTCAACCCCGTGTCTATCAAGGTGGAAACTGAACAAATCACGCAAACAAGCCAAAAAGAACTTGCCAAAAAACCTGCAAAGCCCCTCTTGAAGCACTCTTTGGACGGGGTGGCACAAGGGGCGCAAAAAGCAGAAAAAGAGGCAGAGATTCCCGCTAAAGAGCCCAAAGAGACGCTTAAAAATCCTCTTTTAGATGCAAAATCTCACACCATAAAAGAGAGCGTTAAAACTGCGGAAAATCCCATGAGCAAGGAGATACAGAAAGAAGCACAGGCGATTCTTACAAAGGCAAAAACGCCAAATGTAGCAGAAGAAATTATCAAGCCACAAGTGCAAAATCCTGAGCTAGAAATCGCGCATTTTGAGGAATCTGGTGCAAAAATCCCCACAGAAAAAAATGCAAAAAACATGGCAGAACCCAAGGGCACTACTAAAAACCCGAATATTGCAAAAGAGAAGATTATAGAGTCAAAAATTGTGCAGGATTCCCCTGAGGATTCCCAAAAAAGTGCGCTACAAACGCCAAAAAAGGCAACACAAGCGACCCATAAAACACCCGCTCTGCCCATCGCGCCCAAAAAACAGGAGCAAGAAACAGCCCGTGCAGAGCCAAAAATTGCGCACAATCATGAAAAAGAGTCCGCTGTAAAGCTGATGGAATCGCCCAAAGAAGTGGATTGTGCGGAGAATATTGAGCCAAAAACTCCGCACAATCTCGCAGGAATCTTACAATTTACAAAAAAGCAAAAACGTGCAAAGCTTGGGGAATCTAGCGCGGTTTCTGCGGGCAAAAAGGCTCTTAGCCTCGAAGAGTCTCGGACAAAGGGCGCAAAACCCGAGGAATCGCCCCAAGTTCAAGCCAAAGATCAAAAGCACACTCCTGCTTCGCTTGCACCAAAAGAAAATATCGCACTTCAGGGCGCGCAAAGCGCATTAGATGCGCCTCATGAAGAGTCAAGCGAGCCTTTTAGGGAGCTTTTGAATGAATTTGCGCCCAGTGAGGCTAAAGAGGGGCAAAAAAGCAAAAATGGCGAGGCAAGTGAGCTGGGAGCAAAAAAGCCTGAAAACACCGCTCCAAACGAGCCAAAAGGACTTTCTGGCACGACTAACGACCCTAAAGGTGAGCTGGCTTTAAAAAGTGCGAGAGCCAAGGAAACGCTTCGAAATTTCACCGCTACACTTAAAGATGAAGTGCAAAACTATAAGCCTCCGCTTACGAAGCTCTCCATTGAGCTTAATCCCGAAAATCTCGGTAGCGTGGAGCTTACAATCACACAAAGAGGGCAAGGCTTGCTCGTGCAGGTTCTCTCAAATCCTCAAGCGATTGCACTTTTTATGAATAATCACGCAGAATTTAAACAGCAGCTTGCAAATGCTGGATTTAACGATGTTTCGATGAGCTTTAGCGATGGGAGTGGGGGTGAGGGAAGCTCTTTTGGGGGCGGATTCCAGCATTCGGGGAATCGGGAGCAAGAAAAAAGGAACAAAAATGGCTTGTCCACTTACAAAGCCAATGCGCTCGGTGGTGCGGAATCTGAAGATTCCTCGCCTCTAAGTCAGATGGAAATTATCTTACCCAAATACGCATAGGAGGGGAAAATGCCAGCATCAGTAGGTTCGACCGGTTCAACAAACAACACCACAAGCCCAGCGAATACAAACAAAGGGACAAATCCAAAGGATTCCAACCAAAATACGGAGAAGCCTAAAGAGACCGACAAAACTAAAGAGCCGGACAAAAGCAAAATCGGCGAGACGCTCAAACAGCAGTCAAAGCTTGATAAAGACGCTTTCATGAGGCTTTTTTTGGAGCAGCTAAAGCACCAGGATCCGACCGCGCCTATGGAGACGGAGAAGATTTTGGAGCAGACTGCTATGCTCACTCAGCTTGAGCAACAAGAAGAGATGAAAAAGACGCTTGCAAGCATGACTAATGCGATGAAAACTATGAGTGATACAAATACCAAGCTCACGGAATTGCAAGGGAATCTAGGCAAGGCTCTCACAAAAATTGATGAATCGCTTAAAAAAACTTCAGCAGCGACCAATCTCCTCACGCACCTATCGGGATATAACTCCGTAGGTATGATCGGGAAAATCGCTGAGACAAATCTCACGGGAATCAACATCAAAAATAATGACAAAGTGAAATTTGATCTCTATTTTGATGAGAAAATCGATGCGAGCAAAGGGACGCCCAAAATTAAAATATATAACTCAAAAAACGAGCTAGTTCGAGAGATGCCACTTAATTCAAAAAATGGAGCGAAAGGCTATGTGCCCCTTGAGTGGGACGCTAAAGACAATAATGGTGCGAATGTTCCTGCTGGGTCTTATCGGATCGTGGCGGAATACAACTTCGATTCCAGCACGAATAAATATAAGACGACTTATCTTGGTCGAGGTGAGGTGCAGAGCCTCATCTATCAGAATGGACTTCCCCATTTGAGACTGGGGAATCAGCTCACAGCGCCGCTTGGGAATGTGGTTCAGGTCTATGATAAGGCTAAGGCTTAAACCATGAATATGACGCTCTATAACGGTCTGAGTGGGATTCTTACCCATCAGGTGGGAATCGACTCTACTTCAAATAACATCGCAAACGTCAATACGACGGGCTATCGCGCGAATATCCCGGAATTTGAAACGCTTTTTAACAAAAATAGGGGCTACACTAATCCACGCTCATCGGTTACGAGCGACCTTGGACACGGGGTTACGATGTCTAGCAACGCCATTAGCACAAAAAATGGAAGCTACAAACAGACTGAGAGCGAATTTGATATGGCGTATTCAGGTAAGGGTTGGTTTGTTGTCGGGACACAAAAAAATGGCGAATTTGACCTAAAAAATCCAAAATTTGGGCAAGTTCAGAAAAATTACTTCACACGAGATGGGGGATTTACCCGAAACGCGGAGGGTCATTTAGTCGATGCGAATGGGAATTATCTCTATGGGATTGATTTAGGCAAGGTCTCTCCCAATAACGTCTTTAACGCTACGCAAAATCCTGAGGCGGACAAAGCGGCTCTTGCAGGGACAAAGCTCACTCCGCTTAAGATTCCCGAGGATCTCTACTATCAGCCTACCGCTACGACCCGTGCGGGAGTCGCGGTCAATCTGAATAAAACGAGCAAAGGCACAGGCGTGGATACGGTTTTCCGCAAGACTGATGGCACGTTTGATATGGACGCATTCCTTTCACAAGATGTCAATGCCCTTATGAATGCGGATCAAAAGCTCCTAGAGGCGAACATCCACAAGGATATTACCATCACAAGAAAGCTCGCCTCAGGCAAGGTAATCTCTGATACTTTTACCTATGGTGGCACGGGAGAGAATGGCTTTAAGACCCTAGGAGAGCTTAAAAAACTCATTGAGAAAAAGACGGGGCTCACCTTTGATGTGCAGCGCGATCACTTGGGGAATCCAACGGGATGTGTGATGAATCTGCGCAATACGACGCTCCATGATATGGAGTTTAGCGCGACTGGAAAACTAGCGCAAAAGCTGGGAATCGGTGGCTCGACGAGTGATTACAAAAGTGGCGTTACAAACCCGTATGACAAAAACGCGGCGAATTATCCGATTGGAAGCTACGTCCTAGCAGATAATATCATCTACCGCCGCAAAGCAACGGTGGGGAATTCCGATCCGCACACCGATAGCGCAAATTGGGAGCGAGTGGATACAAGCGCGCTGGAGGAATACAACACAGCGAGCGTCTATGAGACGGATAGCTTTATTCAATCTAATGGCAAAGTCTATAAGCGAATCGCCGCAGCGGGCAACTCCGATCCCGCGCTTTCGCCTGCGGATTGGCAAGAGATTGGCGAGAGTAAAAAAGGGGCGATTTCTACGTATGAGAATGGCAAAAATTACGCAATCAATGATGTCGTCAATCTCAACGGCACGCTCTATCGTCGCAAAGGAAGCGAGGGCTCATCAAATCCCGCGAGCGATCCAGCGAATTGGAGCAAAATTAACAATGGGCTTTTAAATACGACGGGACTTTATGTGCCTACTTATCGAAGTGGCGTGAATGTGTATAGCAAAGATGGGACAAAATATCTCTTGCAATCCACCTATTATCTGCGCGACGCGGGGGTCAATGGCGTGGGCGAGCGATGGGAAGTGCAAAGTGCAATCTATGATCATCAGGGCAAAACCATGGTCAGCGCAGCTCCCACGGTGCATGAAGTTACCTTTAATAACGGCGTCGCGTCGGCAAATAGCGTAAATTTGGCATTTGATGGACGGACAATTAATTATGATCCGATCAATAGCCTTAATGGAAAAACTTCGACCAACTTCACTTACGCGGAATCGAGTGTCAAAGAGGGAAGTCAAGATGGTAACGCGGCAGGGAGGCTTAAAGGAGTGCGTATTGATGCGCATGGGCGCATTATGCTCTCTTTTACCAATGGTCGCCATGAGGTCATGGGGCGCGTAGGGCTTGCGTCATTCATTAACGATCAAGGGTTGCAAAAGGTGGGCGGGAATCTATTCCAGATGACCTCTACAAGCTATAACGGCGGGCAGCCGACCTCTCCGAGCGGGAATCCGATCGTCCCGTGGGATGAGGCGGGTGAATTGAAATTTGGCAAAGTGTTGCACAAAATGATCGAGACAAGCAACGTCGATATTGGCGCGGCACTCACGCAACTCATCGTGCTTCAGCGCGGATATTCATTCAATGCCAAAGCCTTTACTACGGGCGATGAGCTCATAAAAGAGGCAATCGGGCTAAAACGATAATTTTCTTTAATTGTTTTTGCGAGGGGAATAGCTGTGGATCATTGTAGGAATCTAGCAAATCGCAAAAACAAGATGAATGGGCTGGACTTTCTTATTTTATTGCCCGAACAGAGCGTCAAAGTTGCCTTTTTCGACCCGCAATATCGTGGGGTTTTGGACAAAATGGCGTATGGCAACGAGGGCAAGCTCCGCGGAGCGCAACGCTCGAATTTACCGCAGATGGACGAAGATGTAATTAGGCGGTTTATCACAGGAATCGAGCGCGTCCTTATGTCTAGCGGTTATCTGTTTTTATGGGTGGATAAATTTCATCTGCTTGAGGGCGTGAAAGGGTGGTTTAGCTCCACGCCCAGCCTCTCAATCGTCGATATGATTACGTGGGATAAGCAAAAAATCGGCATGGGCTATCGCACTAGACGACGTAGCGAATATCTAGTCATCGTGCAAAAACGCCCGCAAAAAGCAAAATCCACGTGGAAGCTGCACAATATCCCCGATGTGTGGAGCGAAAAACTAGAGAGCAAGCCGCACACACACTCAAAACCCCTTACACTACAAAAGCAGCTCATTTTATCTACCACAGAAGAGGGAGATCTCGTCCTTGATCCTGCTTCCGGAGGCTATTCTGTTTTTGAAGCGTGCAAACAAACGGGGCGAAATTTCCTCGGATGTGATTTGATTTTTGGCGATTAAGTTTTAGGAATCGGCAAAAAATTGCAGGAATCGCACCAAAAAATGGGTAATCCTCGATTCTTGCAAAATAGAACAGATTCCAGCGCATAAAAAATCCCGCCTCATCTTTCTTCATTTTCCTCAGCTTTTTACCTCAAGATTGGAACACTATTTGCTTGGAATAGCCGAACAATTTTAACTCGAAACAAAGGAACAAACATGCTTAGGTCAATGTGGTCAGGCGTAAGTGGAATGCAAGTACATCAAGTGGGGCTTGATGTAGAGGGACACAATATCTCCAACGTCAATACGATGGGCTTTAAATATTCAAGGGCAAATTTTGCGGATATGCTCTCTCAAATCAACCACATCGCTACCCCTCCCTATGGAGGTTTGGGCGGTCAGAATGACTACTCCGTAGGTCTTGGTGCGACAGTCAATTCCACGACTAAAATCTTCTCACAAGGCTCGATGACCGAGACTGGAAGTATTACCGATCTTGGAATCGGTGGAGATGGATTCTTTGTTGTGAGTGGAGATGGAGGGCGCACACATGCCTATACACGTAATGGTGCATTCACATTTGATGCAAAAGGGAATCTCGTCAATAACGAGGGGCAGATTGTGCAAGGTTGGGTCAAGGATCTTGCGAGTAATTGTGATTCATGCTGCAGCGACGAAGCATTGCGAAACGTCGTGGATACGACTAGACCCATTCGGGGAATCAATATCGATCCTAGGCTCACGATTCCTGCGAAAGCTACATCAAATGTAACGCTTGATGCGAAACTCACTTCAGGCGATAAAACCAAAAATCTCGATTGTGCGCATGCGCTTGATTCCACGAGTGCGACTGCCTCTGATGGGCTTGTGCCTAGGTATGATAGCTCGGGACGCAGGATCGAAAAAGCTGAAGATATTGGCGCGCTCTTTAATGGCGCGGGCGATGCGATGCGATTGCGTGAGGGGCAAGGCGTATGGGTAAGCTATAAGCAATCAGTTGTGAAAAAGAATGTTGCCAACACCAATGCCGTTTCAGAAATCACTCTCAATGGCACAAAAATCACTTTCCGAAACGATTCCGCAACTACGGGAATCAGCACACTCGTCGCGGCGCAAAATGCCATCAATGCAAAACGTGGCGAGACGGGAATCGAAGCCTTCGCTGAGGCAGGTGCTCTACGGCTGGTCAATGACAATAGCATGGATGGAAACGCGAAAAAGAAAAACATCATGATTACGGGCACAGGCACAGGGGCGTTTGCGAACTTTAGTCAAGCCGATAACAACATCACTGCTTATAAATATAGCTATACTCGCGCGAGCAAGGCGGATTCCGCTTCTGGTCTCTTTAGGACGACCGAGGATCTGCGCGCGCTCATGCAACAAGATGCCAACCGTGTCAAACATGGAGGAATCGTCAAGGATTCTGCTGCGACGGTCAAGGTAACGATGAGTAAGGGCGGAATGTTTGAGATCCAAAACCAAGAAGATGGAAACGCCACAAAAGATAATCTCGGAATCACCGTCAGTAGCTATTATGATCGAGATGTTACGAGCAACGTCATCTTCAAAACCGTCATGCAGGGGCTAAATACGGGAGTCCTCGCTGAGGGAGGCTCGCCCACTGCTTCTGGACCATTTATGGCGGGCAAGCTTGCTACGACCATTGATATTGTTGATAGCTTAGGAAACAAGCATACGCTAACAATTACCTTTAGGAAGACGGGACCACGGGAGTGGAGCTTCTCTCTCCACGTGCCAGAGCCGGGCACATTTGTCAATGGATCAGCCGAACGTCCAAACTACCTTGAGGGCGGACGAGTTACCTTTGGCGAGACGGGAGCTCTTACGGGCATGACTCCTTCAACGATTCAGTTTAATCCGAACAACGGATCAAAACAACTCCAAAGAATCAACCTGAACTTCGGAGAATCGGGCACATTCAAGGGACTAACCAGCACCGATGAAGAGAGTGCGACCGATAAAATCGATCAAAATGGCTATCAGTCAGGCACACTTCAAGATAAGCGCTTTAACACCGATGGCGTGCTTATCGGGAAGTTTAGCAACGGCAAGAGTCTCGCACTCGCTCAAGTCGCGCTCGCGTCCTTTACGAACAACTCGGGTCTGCAAGCGCAGGGCTCAAACCTCTACACGCAAACCGGAAACTCAGGCGAGCCGACCATCGGCACACCAAATACTGGTGGCAGGGGGCAGATTATCCCTGAGCGTCTTGAAGCAAGTAACGTCGATCTTAGCCGCGCGCTCACGAACCTCATCATCATTCAGAGAGGATTCCAAGCCAACTCCAAGACGGTTACGACCTCCGATCAGATCCTAAACACACTCATCAACCTCAAACAGTAATCGTGCTCCTCCTCTTTTGGAGGGGTCGATTCCCCACTTTTGCACTTTTGTTTTAATCGCGCAAAACATTTTGGCATGGCTTTACATCTCATAAGCTATAATCCTACAAAAAAATAGGAGCACTGCATGGCAAGAAAATGCCCGCCATGTGATTGTAAAAAGGGACTTCCTCTGTGGCTTGGCACTTTTGGCGATCTTATGAGTCTCTTGCTCACTTTTTTTATTCTTCTGCTCTCCATGGCGACATTTGAGACAGAAAAGATCGACCGAGCGATCGGATCTATTCAAGGTGCGCTCGGGGTTTTGGAGATGGGCAGACTTACTGAGATTATGCCTCCGCAGCGATTCCAAGCACTTCCAATTAAGCAAAATGTCGATACGCCCGAGGCGATCAATGCCTTTGCCAATATGATTACCGAATATAGCGAAATCAAGAAAGTCAGCGATGGTCCAGCTGTTACGATGGAGGAGGCAGAAGATGGCTTTGTCGTTCGGATTCCCAGTGAATTGCTCTTTGATAGCGGGAGTGCCCAAATCACAAACAAAGAGGGGATACTCTTCCTAAAACGCGCTGCACTTGAGATTAACAAACTCCCCACAGATATTCATCTCAAAGTCATCGGACATACCGACAATGACCCGCTACGCGCAGGGGCGAATTTCGCGGACAATTGGGAGCTATCCATCGCGCGGGGTGTGAATGTCGCGAATCTGCTCATCGATGAGCGGATTAATCCTGCGCGCATTTCTGCCGGGGGCAATGGCGAATTTAACCCCATTGCGACCAACAGCACTGATGAGGGCAAAGCGAGGAATCGGCGCGTGGAGCTACATTTCTTCTCAATCAGAAAGAGCGATCCGCCCGAAATATCACTGGAATGATTATTTAGGAGCAGGCGTTGAGGGCACTCTTTGAAGGAGCGGTGAAATTTAGAGAAGAGGATTTTAAGGAACATAGGGAGCTTTTTGAGAGCTTAGAGCACAAACAAGAGCCTCACACGCTTTTTGTGGGGTGTGCAGATTCCCGCGTCGTGCCCAATCTCATCACAAACACGCTGCCGGGCGAGCTTTTTGTCGTGCGTAACATCGCTAATGTCGTGCCTCCTTACCGTAAAGCCGAGGAGTTTCTCGCGACCACTTCTGCGGTAGAATACGCACTCAATGTCCTAAACGTGCGCAATGTCATCATCTGCGGGCATTCCAATTGCGGCGGGTGCTCCGCACTCTATTTGGAGGAATCAAAGCTTCATAAAACGCCCCATGTCAAAAAATGGCTCGAACTTTTGGAACCTGCAAAGCGCAAGGTGCTCGCTCTTGAACCGGACACTCTCACTAAGCGTCTGTGGATGACCGAACAGTTTAATATTGAAAAACAGCTTGAGAATCTTTTCACCTATCCGAGAGTAAGCGAACGCTATGAAGCAGGAGAGCTCAGCGTCTATGGCTGGTATTACATTATTGCGACAGGTGAAGTCTTTAGCTATGATTTTAATAGGCACGAATTTATGTTAGTCAAAGAGGAGGAGAGATGATTTTAATTAGCGGACCTTGCGTCATCGAAAGTCTTGAGAATCTGCGTGCAGTCGCTAGTGAGTTACGCCCTCTAAGT
>JBQMYQ010000016.1:0-33242 GCA_052173415.1 Wolinella sp.
TGCAATCCATCAAGGAATCGTGCTACGCTCCAAAGCTTCCTTGCGACCTTCATTTTACCCTTGCAGGAGAATCGGTCGATTCTCTGGAGCTTTATGACGCATTCAGGGCACTTGCTTTGGCGATTAAAGAGGGAGAGTCAGTAGAGCTTGATTCTCGCTTAGGCAGGATTATTCTAGCGCGCGAGGTATCGAAATTACCCCGTATTTACCAAAATGAGCTCTATTTCATGCCCTTAGATGTGGCGAACGTCGAGACGATTTTTCGCGTTACAAAAGAAGAGCTTGAGATTCTTGCAACATGGGAGAAGCCTTGCGTTAAGCTCGCGTTTAAGGGGATTTTTGCCGAGCAGTTTGCCCCTTTTTTGCGTGCACAGGCGAGCGTGAATGTGCGATTGCCCTATGATGTGCCACTTGTTATTTTGGCTCATTTTTTGGCACTTTTAGAGGTTGAAATGGTCGTATTTGCGCCCTTTTTCGTACAAAGCGAAGCGCGACAAAAAGAAAAAGAGAAAAGAGTGAAAACGTATGCGATGGATTATCCCGTGCATGCGTTGCTTTTGCCCCTTTTTGCGTGCGTGACGCCTAGAGTCGTGGTGCTTGGGCGTCAAGGGGAGCAGCCCGTGGGGAGTTATGCGGAGCTTTTGGAGCGGCTTTGTGCGGAATATTCGCTTCAAAATACCCTCGCGCTTCATGTAAGCGAGCATAATCCAACGCAATTTTGGCTCTTAAAAGAGGGTGAAACACGGCGCGTTATGAATTTTGCGTGCGAGCTTAATCCCGCGCTCATTTTTGAACAAATCGCCCAAAGTGATGAGAGGGCGCAGCGTTTGGTTGAGAATTTTTCTGCTCAATTTCCGGAGATTGTGCAGCGTATCAAAAGTGCCTCGCCTAAGCAAAATAGCGGGAATCTCAGCGATTGGATTGCGATGGCGGGATTTTTTTCCGCTTTGGGTGGCGAGTTTGATTTGCCTGCGCTGCATGAGGCGGTGCTAAGGGGCGCGCAGGGATTCCTCGGGAGCAAAGGACCTCGCATTGATTTTGTGCTTAGGCGCGGTGAAAGCGGAAATATCGAGCTTGATTACTTGCGCGTGCTGCGCTCTTGCATGAGCTTCAAACTCGCGGGAATCGACGATGAGACGCTTAGTTTCGGTATTATTGATAGCTATGCGGAGTTTTTCGGGAAGCTCATCGGCGATATGAGCGAGAATTTTACTCTACACTCCGTTGTGTTAAGTGGCTCCATGATGATTCAAAATCCCTTTTTATCGCGTCTTGTGAGTTACATACCAAGCTCCATTGCGCTAGCTACGCCTTTTCTCTCGCCCCTTGAATTTCGTGCCTAACGCGCGAAATATGATAAAATTTTCGCCAAACCCTTTGAAGAGGTAGTGGCAAATGAAATTTGATATGCTCTACAGCAAGATTCATCGTGCGCGTGTCATGGACGCAAATCTCAACTATGTCGGCTCGATAACCATCGATGAGGAGCTTATAGAGGCGGCTAAAATCCGAGCGGGGCAGAAAGTTGAGATCCTTGATGTGAATAATGGCGAGCGTTTCAGCACGTATGTTATCAAGGGTGAGCGCGGTAGCGGCGCGCTGTGTATCAATGGCGCGGCGGCACGCAAGGTCGCGGTAGGCGATGTTATTATTATTATTGCTTATGCACAATATGATGAGAGCGAGCTTGAAAACTACCGTCCTAATGTGGTTTTAGTCGATGAAAACAATACGATTCTTGAAATTAAGCACGAGGTTTAAATGATGTTTGATCCAAGTAAATTAGGCGAAATGCTAAATGAAATGCAAAGCAAGGCAAAAGAGCTAGAGGAGAGGAATCAGAGCACTGTTTTCCATGCAAAAAGTGGTGGCGGGCTTGTGAGTGTGAGTATGAGCGGTGCAGGTGAATTGCTTGATGTGCTGATTGATGATTCCCTACTTGAAGATAAGGAATCGTTGCAGATTCTCCTTATTAGCGCGATTAATGACGTCTATAAAAGTGTCGAAGAGAACAAGAAAAACACGACTTTGGGCATGCTGGGCGGGATCAACCCTTTTAATCTTGGGAATCGACCATGAAAAATCTACTTTTTGCATTGCTTTTTTGTGGCACGTTGTGGGGTTATGATTTTTCTCGATGTGGCGAGCGTATCGCACTTTCAGTCGAGAAGGTGGGCGATTCCTACGGGATTGCGATTGATAAGCGACGGTTGCTTCACTATTCTAAAACGCCACCCAAAAGCCATAAAATCCTCAAATCTGACCCCTTCATCGGCTTGTATCTTCTTGAGGCAAAAGCTCCAAAAGTCCCTCTAGAGCTTCGCGACCTTACGTCTGAAGCGATAGAAGATGGGCTTGGTGTAGGAAGCGTGAAGGGCTTTAAAGAGGGGAAAATTACTAAGCGAATGAGCGCGCTACTCTCTTATGCGCAATTTAGCCAAAAAACGCCGCCAAACTCCGTAATCAGTAGCATTTGCTATCAATTTTACGGGCTTGGAATCGGCGGGAATCGCTTCATTGAGAGTGGATATATTAAGCGATTCTTAGAGCAAAAGGGTGCGCTTTATGGCGATTTGGGCGTGCGTTTTGCAAAAGGACAAAGTCCTAGCACTCAAAAGCCCATTGTCGCGCTATTTGACCCATTTGCGCCCAATAATAAATTTCGCATTGATGATGAGTTTATAAGCATTAATAATCAGAAAATCTCCTCAGTCGAGCAACTGAATAATTACGTCTATACGCTCGCGCCTAATTCCCATGCGCGCGTGAGTGTGAAGCGTGGCGATAGCGTTGAGGTGTTTAATGTTTTGGTGCAAAAACGCACGGGGGGTATGCTGCTTCCTGATAATTTCACGGAGCGATTTCGTGTGAAATTCTCTTCGGATTGGCGGCTGCTTGAGATGAATGAAGTGCCGCTTAAGGGTATGGAAAATCTCAAAATGGGCGATCAGATTTTGCGCATTAATGGCATGGATATGCCCCTTGGCGATGAGGGTTGGGTGCTTTTAGCGCGGCAAGCACATGGAGCGATGAGCTGGCTCGTGCGTCGCGGAGATTTTCAATTTTTCCTTCAAATCAATAAACTTTCTAGCGAGATGGAGCGCACGTCGTGGTAGCAGACGCACCGCATGGCAAAACCTCGGGAATCGAGGCGGTGATGGAGGATTTTGAGCGATTCTTATTCGCGAATGCCCCGAAATTTGGGAGCTTTCACCCCTATTATGATGATTATTTGTGGGAAATGGTAGAAAATGGAGGGAAGCGACTGCGCCCGAGATTGTTGCTTAGTGTCGTGCAGACGTGCGCCCCACTACTGTTGCAAAATGCCTATTTTCCTGCGTTGGCACTAGAGATTTTGCATACCTATTCGCTTATTCATGATGATCTGCCCGCGATGGATAATGCCACGCTTCGGCGATCTTGTGCGACGCTGCATGTCAAGTATGATGAGAGTAGCGCGATTTTAGCGGGCGATGCGCTCAATACGCATGCTTTTTATCTGCTTGCAAACGCACCCTTGCGAAGCGATGTGAGAATCGCCCTTGTTAGCGAGCTCTCAAGTGCGGGCGGAGCAGGGGGAATGGTGCTTGGACAGGCTCTTGATTGCCACTTTGAGGATCAGAAGCTTTCATTAGAAGAGCTCAGATTCCTGCACATTCATAAGACGGGCAAGCTCATGGCTGCTGCGCTAAAAATGGGCGCAATCATCTCGGATTTGCCCAAAATTACGCAGGAATCGCTCCAAAAAATCGGGCTTACGCTCGGGCTACTTTTCCAAGTGCAAGATGACATGATTGACGCGACGTGGAGCGAGGAAGAGGCGGGGAAAAGCACGCAAAAAGATAGCCTCAAAAACAGCTATGTGAATCTTCTAGGTTTAGAGGGCGCGCGAGGTGAGTTTGTCTCCCTCAAAGAGGAGGCAAAAGCCCTGATAGACGATCTTCCCGTGGAGCTTTCCTCTTTGCTTTTGGAGCTTTTGGAAGCGCACTTTAAAATCTAAAATGAAGGAGAGCTCAGTGAAGCGAATTTTAATCACGAACGACGATGGCTTTGATTCTCCCGCTCTTTTGGCTCTCAAAGAGGCGTTGGGCGATATTGCTCAGCTTACAATCGTCGCTCCGGCAAGTGAGAAATCCGCCTGCGGACACGGTCTGACGCTCACAAGCCCGCTACGTTTCATAAAGCTCGATGATGATGTTTATAAGCTAAGCGATGGCACGCCCACGGATTGTATCTATCTTGCGCTAAATGCTCTGTATGATGAGAAAACGCCCCCCGATTTGGTGCTTAGCGGGATTAATCTAGGCTCAAATATGGGCGAGGATATTACCTATTCGGGCACGGTAAGCGGTGCGATGGAGGGGGCGATTCACGGGATTCCCAGCATTGCTTTTTCGCAGGTTTTAAAGGGCAAAGATCACTTTGGTTTTGATTTTGCGCTCGCAAAAAAGGTAGTTCGCGAGCTTGTGCTCAAGGTATTTGAGGGCGGATTCCCGCTAGAGGGTCGGCAGCTGCTTAATGTCAATATCCCGCAAATTGGCGTGAGTGAGTGCAAGGGCTACAAAATCACGGAGATGGGCTATCGGCTTTATGGGAATGACGCTCACGTGCACCGCAATCCCCGTGGCGAGGAGCACTACTGGCTTGGGCTGCACCCGCTTGCGTGGAATGAGCGTAACAATGCGCGGGAATCGGACTTTAAGGCGGTCATGGCGGGCTATGTGTCCATCACGCCCATCAAGCTTGATCTCACGAGCTACGAGGAGATTGCGAGGCTGGAATCGTGGATTTAGAGGATCGTTTTGCGCGCTCACGCGCACTTTTTGGCGAGGATTTTGCGAAATTACAGCGCGCTAAGGTAGTCATTTTTGGCGTGGGCGGCGTGGGTGGTTTTGCGCTTGATTCCCTCTATCGCACGGGAGTTGGCGAGATTACGATTGTAGATTACGACTCTTTTGAGCTAAGCAATCAAAATCGTCAGATCGGCTCAGAAGCCCTAGGTGAGCGCAAAGTAGAAGCACTCGCACGCTTATATGGGGGAATTGCAGCGGTATGTGAGCGCGTGAATGAGGAATTTTTGAGCGACTTTGATTTAGGTGGCTTTGATGTGGTAATCGACGCGATTGATGATATTAGCGCAAAGGTGGCCTTGGCAAAGCGGGCGTATCCTAAGCTCATCAGCTCCATGGGGAGCGCAAAAAAGCTTGATCCGCTCCAAATCAAGCTTGATTCCGTGTGGAAGAGTTATGGGGATCGATTCGCGCGGAAATTTCGGGAATCGCTCAAAAAGGAGCAATTTTGCGGGGATTTTAAGGTGATTTTTAGCCCAGAGCCTCCCGCATGTAAGGAGCTCGGGAGTTTTAGCGCAGTTACGGGCAGTTTTGGGCTTTTGCTCGCGAGTGAAACGATAAAAAAAATCTTAAACAAGGAGTAGAAATGCAAACAGAGAAAATGTGGGCTTACGATGATGAAGAGCAGGGGTATGACGAGGAGTATGACGAGGATTTTGATGATGAAGATGGGTATGAACGCCATAAATATGACGATGATGATTACAGCGACCCAAGCAGCGAATACGAAGATGAGACCTACTAGAAGCGCACGATGAAAGTGGCACTCATTCAGCAGGCATATCACGGGGGGCGTGAGGCGACGATTGCGCGCAGTCGCGAGCTGGTCACGGAGGCGGGTGCGCAGGGTGCGGAGCTCGTGATAATGCAGGAGTTGCATACGAGCGAATATTTTTGCCAAAGCGAAGAGGTGCAGTTTTTTGATTATGGCGCGAATTATGAACGCGACGTGGGAATCTTCAGTGCATTAGCCAAAGAGGTGGGAATCGTGCTGGTGGGGTCGTTTTTTGAGAGGCGAAGCGCGGGGCTTTATCACAACACCGCTGTAGTCTTTGAAAAAGATGGCACTATCGCGGGGAGATACCGCAAAATGCATATTCCCGATGATCCGGGCTTTTATGAGAAATTTTACTTCACTCCCGGTGATCTTGGATTTGAGCCCATCAGGACGTCAGTGGGGAATCTTGGCGTTTTAATCTGTTGGGATCAGTGGTATCCTGAGGCGGCGAGGCTTATGGCGTTAAAGGGCGCGGAGATTCTCATCTATCCCACGGCGATTGGCTGGTTTGATACTGATAGCAAAGAGGAGAAAGAGCGTCAGAAAGAGGCGTGGATTGCCGTGCAGCGCGGTCATGCCGTGGCAAATGGCTTGCCCGTAGTGGCGGTCAATCGTGTCGGATTTGAGCATGATCCTAGCGGTGTAACGGCAGGAATCCGCTTCTGGGGGCAGAGCTTTGCCTTTGGCGCGCAGGGTGAGCCGCTCGCGCTTGGGAGCGTGGATGAAGAGGAGGTCATTATCATAGAGATTGATCGCGCGCGCTCTGAAGAGGTGCGTCGGATGTGGCCCTTTTTACGCGACAGGAGGATTGATTCCTATGGCGGATTACTGAAGCGATTCCTCGATTGAATATCGATAAAAAGCGCACCCGCGCAATCCTCGCCATCGCGATCCCTGCGGGGCTCAATTCACTTCTTGACATCATTATCATTGCTATTGATTTACTGATGGTGGGTAGGCTTTGCGTGGAAGCGAGCGTGGCTCTGGGCGTGGGGCTTAATTATTTTATGCTCATTTACATCTTCAGCACGGTCTTTTTTGTCGGGACGAACGCCCTTGTTTCGCGCTTTTTTGGCGCGAAGGATTTAGAGAGCGCGAATAGAGCCCTCAGCTCCATATCTTTGGCTGCATTGCTGTTTGGATTCCCGCTGTTTTTCGCGGCATTTTATACGCACGAGAGTTTTTTCGCATTTATCGGCACGAGTGCGCGCGCAAGCGAGCTTGGAGCGCAATATCTAAATGTGCTCATCTACATCGTGCCGATATTTTGCCTGCGTGTCGTGATGACCGCCTCGCTCTCGGCGTGCGGCGATACGAAAACGCCCTTTCAGATTAAGGGAATCTCCGCGCTTTTGAATGTCATCTTGAATTACATTTTTATCTTCGGAGCGTTTGGATTCCCCGCTCTTGGCGTGGCCGGAGCGGCACTTTCTACGCTTGGCGTGGGAATCATGGAGGTGCTAATCCTCATCTACCTCCTCTCGAATAATCGTCGCGCGATCTCGTGGAGCAGGAGACTTGAGCTCTCTTATGTGAAGCGTGCTTTTAAGGTCGGATTTCCTAGCGGAATCGAGCGCGCCTGCACGATTATTTCGTTACTTGTAACAACAAAACTCATCGCGCTCTATGGCACGCCCGAGCTAGCAGGCTATCAAATCGCCTCAAGAATCGAGGGCTTTGCCTTTATGCCGGGCTTTGGCTTTATGGTCGCGTCCATGACGCTCATGGGGCAGAGTCTTGGCGCGAAAGAGCCTGAAGAGGGGATTAAATACGTCCTTCACACGATGATTTTGGGCGCGATATTTATGGGAATCTTGGGGCTTGTGATGATTGCGATTCCTGAGGGGCTGATGTGGCTTTTTATTAGCGATGAGATGACAATTAAAATGGGCGCGCTCTATCTTTTCGCGCTTGGGTTTTCGCAGATTCCCCTATCTGTGGTGTTTGTCCTTGATGGTGCGCTAAGAGGTGCGGGCGCGACGCGCTCGACGCTACTTATCAATTTGCTATCAATATGGAGTTTGCGAATTTTGCCCGCCGCGCTGATCGCGCATAATGGCTACGCTCTGTGGTGGATTTACGCGCTCATTAGCCTTGAGACATTTTTTAGAGCGTGGGTATTTTGGAGCTTTTTTAAGCGCGGAAAATGGAAAAATATTAAGCTCTAGCTAACCCGTGCGGATTTGCGCGCTAGACGCGGGAATCGCGCTACATTTTTGCCTTTTTGCTAATGCTTAAAATCATGCCAATGGCGATGGAATTTGCAATAAGCGAGCTTCCGCCGTAGCTGTAAAAGGGCACGGCAATTCCCTTTATGGGCGTAATTCCCGTGATTCCGTAGGCATTAATGATAAAGGAGAAGGCAAGGAGCGTGCCGATTCCCACGCAGAAGAGGTAAAAGACGTTGCTTTGGCTTCGGTTGGCGATTTTAAAAATCCGATAGATGATCGCGCAAAAGAGAAACGTGCAAAGAAATATCCCAACAAAGCCCAACTCCTCGGCGATTCCCGCAAGCACGATGTCAGTATGCACCTCGCTTAGGAATCCGAGCTTAATAAGCCCGTTGCCTAGCCCCTCGCCGAGCATTCCACCGTGTTGTATGGAGTTTAGCGAGTGGTGAATCTGATAGGGCTCGGGGAGATTATCGATACGAAGAGGCATGGCGATCTCCTCTGGTAGAAATGAAAGCACGTAATTTTGGGCATTTGCCCACCAAAGCTTGATACGCAAAATACGATGATCACTACTTGCAATGACGACAAAAGCGAGCATGAGCGCGCCAAAGAGGAGCGAGATAAAGAGGCGAACGCTGCTCCCGGCAAAGACCACCATGAGTGCGAGTGTGATTCCTAGGAGGAAAATTTGCCCGAAGTCGTTTTGCAAAATGGCAATCAAAAAAACGGTAAAGATGAAAAATGCCGCATAGGGCGCGAAGATTTTCAGCTCATTAAGAAGCGAGGTTTTGGCGGAGTGCGAAAATTTGCGTGTGAAGCTCCATGCCAAAAAGAGGACGAAGCCCACCTTGAAAAACTCCACAGGCGTAAGGGAGAGAAAGGGCAGTCGTATCCATCTTTTTGCGCCCCCCGCGCTGCTTGCCATGTTTTCGGGCAGATAGTGCATGATGAACATCAAAAACATAAAGAAAAAGAGCAAGCTAAATCCAAGCCTCACGACAAGCCTTTCAGGATCGGCGCGTGAGAGCTGCCACATGAGGTAGATTCCTAGGATTCCCGCGATGAGCTGGCGAATAAAAAAATGAAATTGTCCATACCCGTAAAATAGCGTCGCATAGGTTGATAGCGAGTAGGAAAACAAGACGCCAACTGTGATGGCAAGCGTAGCAAAAAGGAAGAGAAATCTATCAGCCATAAAGCAGAATCCATAAAAATTTTTGTGTCTATTTTAACAGCTTTGTAATCTGTTTTTGCTTTCTGGGGTGACTATTTTCAGATAAAAATGGAATGAAAATTGCTTTATTGTGAGTAGTTTTACCCAAAAAGAGGTCAATATGAGTGTGATTTATAGCTATTCTGAAGCGCGAGAGCTTGCGTATAAGGCATTGGATTATCGCTCAATTAGGCAGGATCTCATCTCCTCAAACATTGCAAACGTCGATACTCCGATGTATCGCCCAAAAGATGTGAGCTTTGAGGAGATGCTCGCAGGCGAGAGCGCAAAGCTCTTTTCTAACAAAAAATCACTAGAACTAAAGCTTGGCAAAACCAACGCAATGCACCTCGATCCGCTGGAGCAGGAGAGTGGCAAAGGGACGATATTTTTCCGCGATGGACACATGGCGCGCAATGATGGAAACAGCGTCGATCTTGACGTGGAAACCAGTGAGCTTGGAAAAAATAGCGTGATGTATCAGGCTCTGACCGCTTCACTCAAGAAGCACGGAACTATTTTTGCTTATGCTTTGGAATCGAGTCGGTCACTCTAAAATAGGCTAAAGGAGAGGTTATGGCGTTCTTATCGAGTTTTGACATTAGCGGATATGGGCTTTCAGCACAGCGATTCCGCGTAAATATGATCTCTTCAAATATCGCGAATGCGAACACTACGCGCACCGATGAGGGGGGACCTTATCGGAGGCGCGGAGTGATTTTTAAGGCGTTTGATTTTAATGAGGTGCTCAATAAAAAGCTAGGAAAAGATAATAATTTGCTAAAATACGAAGATCCACTTGATGAGGAACGTCCGGGGCTTGAGCCTAAGCCACCGATCATGAGCGTCTATGTGGATAAGGTGGTGCGCGATGATTCCCAGCCACGCATGAAATATGAGCCCATGCACCCTGACGCCAATAGCGAAGGGTATGTCGCCTATCCAAACATTAATCCCGTTGTGGAAATGGCCGATTTGGTAGAGGCGACGCGGGCGTATCAGGCGAATGTCTCTGCGTTTCAAAGTGCAAAGAATATGGCAAACAGCGCGATTACGATGTTTCAGCAAGGTTAATTTCAGATAAAGGAGTAGGTCATGGCAGAGATTAATGCGTTTGATAAAGTTTCAAGTCTTGGTTTAAAAAGCACGACCTCAAGCTCCGCGCAAGGCACTCAAGCTCATGGTGGGAAAAGCTTCGCAGAATATTTAAAAGACTCTATTGATGAAGTGAATGTTCTCCAAAAAGGTAGCGAAAAAGCCCTTGCAGATGTGGCGAGCGGGCAGGTTAAGGATCTGCACCAAGCGGCGATCGCTATCGGCAGAGCGGAAAACAGTATGAAGCTTATGCTTGAGGTGCGCAATAAGGCGATTAGCGCCTATAAAGAGATTCTTAGGACGCAGATTTAATCCAAATTGATCAATGGAGCAATTCACTAAAGCGAAGAAAATTGTCGTCCTCTTTGGCTTTTTGCTCCTAGGTTTTATCCTATTCCTCGCGACGGTTTATCGCACGATTCTTGCGGATCGCAAACTTCCAGAACTTCGAGCTAAAAAGGTTGAGAGCGCGATTAGAGGAGCGATTTACAGTCAGGACGGATTCCTGCTCGCTTCGAGCAAGAAGCTCTACAAGGCGATTGTCAATACGCGCAATATTGACCCTGATAAGCGCGAGCTTTTCATCAATCTCTTTGCGATTTACAGCGGGATTCCTAAGGGCGAGGTGGCGAAGCGTCTGCGAAAAAAGGGGCATGTCGTCCTCTCTTACAATATCGACTCAAAGAGTGCCGCAAATCTTAAGCAACTTGCTCACAAGCTCAATAATTATGGGGTTTTTCGTGAATATGAAGATGAAAATGGGCGGGTTTTTAAGCATGGGCTTTCGATTTTAGAAAGTGGCGAGAATCGCGACTATCTCTATGGAAATTCGCTCGAGCCGCTGCTCGGATATGTGCGCAAAAGCGAGGATCGCATTACGCGCGTGAGCGGTGTGAAGGGAATCGAGAAGTCCTACAATGACCATTTAGAGCCCCTTAGCGATGGTGTGATGCACGGTATGCGCGACATAGGTTTTAATATTTTGCTCAATAAAGACGCGCTTTTTAGCGAGCGGAGCGATGGGCTAAATGTGGTTTTGAGCATTCCTCTAAAGCTTCAAAAAAAGGTCGAGCGTATTCTCGATAAGGGGAATGTGCGCCTCAAAGCGCGTGAGATTGTCGCAGGAATCATGGAAGCACAGAGTGGCAGGATTCTTGCACTTGCAAGCACGAGTCGCTTTAATCCAAACTCCATCAAGCAGCGCGAATATGCCTTTTTGAACAGCTCGGCGATTGAGTATTCTTTTGAGCCCGGGAGTATTATTAAGCCTATGATTTTCTCGCTACTTTTGGAGAAAAACCTCATTCAGCTTGAGAAATCGATCAATCTGCATAATGGGCGATACAAAATTCGCAATTTTATCATCACGGATACTTATAAGGTGCAGGAATCGAGTATTCGCGATGTGCTCATTCACTCTAGCAATATTGGAATGGCAAAGCTTGCTCAACCTCTCTCCTCAAGCGAATATTACGCGGGGTTAGAGCTTTTTGGCTTTGCTTCCCCTACGGGAATCGACCTCCCCTATGAGCGCAAAGGGACGATTCCTAGCGTCTCGATGCTCTCAAGCGAAGTGTATAAGGCGACCGTGTCCTATGGATACGGGCTTCGTGCGACTTTCATGCAGATGCTAAAGGCGTATAATGTCCTAACCAACGATGGTGTGATGGTCGCTCCTTATGTGGTGGAACGGGTGGTCGATTCCCGCGCGGCGAGCTATATTCCCAAGCGCGTGGCGAGTGAGGTGATCATTTCTAGGGAAAATGCGCAGAAAATGCGTGATCTGCTTGTCGAGACGGTGGCGCGAGGCACGGGAAAGGGTGCGAATGTCGAGGGGGTGATCGTCGGGGGTAAGACGGGCACGGCGCATATTGCCGAGGGCGGAAAATATGTAAAGAAATACAACAGCTCCTTTTTTGGGTTCGCAAGCGATGGCACGAAACGCTACACGATCGGCGTGGTCGTCTTTGAGCCTGATGTGAATGAAGAGTATTTCGCTTCACGCACCGCAGTGCCGGTCTATAAGGATATTGTGGAGCTACTTATTCAAGAAAGGTATCTAAAAATTAAGGACTGAGCACGGAAATCCGCGCCCAGCACGTGATTAACAAGAGGGAACGTTACCGCTATCACTTGCGAAGTGCATGCAGAAGTCCTTGAGTTCAGGCATGATCTTTGTTTTGAAGTTGTCGCTGCTGAAGAAATCTGCCAAAGCGGGGAATTTCGCAGACATCTCTTTAATGAAACCTGCGCCATCGTCTGCAAAAAGCTTCTCCCATTCTGCCTGAGTATGGAGCGCTGCGAATTTATCTCCCTTTATGCCTGTCTGTTTAGACATGGTTTTTAGGTAATATTTCTGACCTTTAATAGGGTCAGCCATCGCGACGCTAGACATGAAAGAGAGCGCAACAAATCCTGTGAAAACGAGCTTTAAGAGCTTCATGATTTTTCCTTTTTATTTAAGATTGAATGCGTAAGAATCGTATCGAAACATTTTTAAATAACTTTTAACAATAAGTTAATTTTATAAATGGAGGGTTGGATTGCTCGGTCGAATTTTTATCGATTCACGCACGGGAATCGGAGCAATACTCATGGAGAGTTGCCTATGACGCTTCAAAAACGTGCTATATTGATTGCGAGCTTGAGTGCCGTATTTTTGGCGATTACTAAGCTCATTGTGGGAATCGCGAGCAATTCGGTGGCGATTCTTGCTTCAGCGATTGATTCGATTTTGGATTTAGCGATTTCGCTCTTTAATTATCTCGCTTTGCAGCACTCCGAAAAGGGAGCTGATGAGACTTTTAATTATGGCAGAGGCAAGGCTGAAGCCCTTGCGAGCGTCGTTGAAGGGGCGATGATTATGCTTTCTGGGTGTTTTATTGTATATGAGGCGATCCAAAAATTGCACGAGCGCGAAGAGGTGACTTTTCTCCTCCCCAGCGTGATTTTGATGGGAATCTCACTGTTTATTACGTCGATTCTTGTCGTTTTTTTGGCTCACATTGCGCGCAAAACAGATAATATGATTATCAAAGCAGACGTGCTTCATTACAAAAGCGATCTTTTGAGTAACGGCGCGGTGCTACTCTCGCTACTTTGTGTGATGTGGTTTGATTTTCATGCGCTAGATTCGCTGCTTGGGATTGCTATGGGGCTATATCTTGCCTACTGCGCGCTCTCTTTGGTGCGCGAGGGGATTGCCATTTTGCTTGATAAGGCGATGCCTCGCGCGCTTGTGGAGAAGATTGCTCACGCGATTAGATCGCACAAGAGCGTGCAGGCTTTTCATGATCTAAAAACTCGCGAGGCGGGTGATGATCGCTTTGTTGAGGTGCATTTGGTGTTTGAGCGCGGGATTACACTTTTTAGCGCACATGAAGCCTCCGATGAGGTGGAAGCGGCGATTCGCGCGCTTGATTCTAAGAAGCGGTGGAATCTGACGATCCATCTTGACCCCTATGATGATTCTGTGAAAAAGGATTAAGCTTGGAACATCTTTTTGAGTTTATTTATGCACCCGATCTTTCTAAAAGTGCCATTTTTCCGCATTTAAAATGCTCCATCGAGGAGGCGGAAATGCTTCGCTTTATGACTAAAGAGCTTCTAAGTGGCAATGAAGATGTAGCGGTAATTGATGCGCTAAATGCGCTTTTTGATGAGGATTGCGCGCACATTTTTAAGAAGCGATGTCATGCGTATGAGCACGTGGGATTCCTAAAAAATGTCAGGAATCTCATCGAGCTTGGCTGGGTGATCCAAAGCACGCTTTTGCACTTAAAGCTTGGCGATATGGCGATGCTTGAGCTACTCAATAATCCCATTTCGCTTAGCCCTGCATTTTTGAAGCTCCTTGAGGAGGGCGAGCTTGTTTTGCAGCTACCTGAAGTGGTGGCGTATAAGGATCATCTAGAATACCTAAAAGATCAGTTTTTGCGTATCGATCTTCTCGCTCAGATTAATTCGCTCAGGCGCAATCACACGCAAAATTCCCCCTCCCAGAGCCTCGCAAAATACAAGCTAAAGCTACTGCAAGAGCGTATTAAAGAACGAGTCGCGCTTACAGATAAGGAGACTGTGGGCTTGGAGGGATTTTTTCGCGAGGGCGGGCTTGAAGAGAAAGAGCAGATTATCTTCCTCGCGCTCCTTAAGGAGGAGTATGCCGGAGGAATCGACGCAATACGCGATATGAATAGCCTTATTGATTTGGTGAGCGAAGATGAGTCCGATCGGATTAGGAATCGCACGCTTTTAGATGAGCGCAGCAAGCTCGTGGAAGGTGGGCTGGTCGATTATGATGAGATTCTCACGCCTTTTGGGGGAATCTCACGGACGTTTTTTATCCCTGAGGAGATTTTACACAAGATTATTTACCCGCAAAAGAAGAAAAAACATCAGAAAATCAAGCTTGAATCGCTTATTAAAACACAGGATATTTTTGAGTTTATCGAGCCAAAGAGCACGCTAGATGATGTGGTTTTGCACGAAAATACTCGCAAGACGCTCGAGTATCTGCTAAAGCAGGTCGATTCCCGCGTGATAAGTCGCCTCAAAGCGTGGGGTATCAAGGATAAACGCAAGGGAATCGATGCAAAAATCATCTTCTATGGCGTGGCAGGGACGGGTAAGACGCTGAGCGCACTTTCGCTTGCAAAATCGCTCAAAAAGCCCGTCCTTAGTTTTGATTGCTCGAAGATTCTCTCGATGTATGTGGGCGAGAGCGAGAAGAACGTGCGCAAGATTTTTGATACCTATAAAGAGCTTGCGCAAAAGAGCGGCAATGAGCCGATTTTGCTCCTTGATGAGGCGGATCAATTCCTAAGCCAGCGCACGTCCGCGCTCGCTGGTGGTGCGGAAAAGATGCACAATCAGATGCAAAATATATTTTTGGAGCAGATTGAGAAATTTGAAGGGATTTTAATCGCCACGACCAACCTTATTGAGAGCTTTGATAGCGCGTTTTCGCGGCGTTTTAATTATAAAATCGAATTTAAAAAACCCGATTTTGAGCAGCGTTTGGAACTTTGGAAGCGCATGCTCCCTAAAAATGCGACATTCCACGCCGATTTTTCGATTGAAAAGCTCGCAAAATACGCACTCACAGGAGGTCAGATCCATTTGGTGGTAAAAAATACCGCCTATCAGGTTGCGACCAAAGAGGAGCCGATTTTTTTGCTTCAGGATTTTGAGGAGGAGATTAAGCGCGAGCTCTCGGGCAATTTTGATGGCGAAAAATCCATGGGATTTGGCGTGTAGCGCGGGAATTGCGAGAAATTAGAGAAGATTTATGGAGGGAAGATGGAGCGTGTGAAAAGGGGCGAAAATACGGGAATCCTCGCACAAGCTGAGGTGCAGTTAGCGAAAATGCCGGGCGCGATTCTTAGTTTTCCTTTTGGCAAGGATATAGCGACCTATAAAATCGAGGGCAAAATATTTGCGCTTTTGTGGCGCGATGAGAGCGCACGGCTCAATCTCAAGGCTCATCCACACGATTGTTGCGCGTATCGTGAAATCTATCCCTTTATCACGCCCGCTTATCACATGAATAAGCGTCATTGGAATAGCATCAGCCTCAATGATGTGCTGGTTTGCGAGGCATTGCTCAAAGAGATGATTGAGGAATCGTATCAACTTGTTTTTTCCGCATTAAGTCGCGCAAAACGAGAAAAAATCCTCGCACGTGGGTGAAAATTTCCTTTAATAATTAAAGAGAGCGGATTTTGGCTTTTACTTCTACGCAAGAAAAAAGCTCTATAATTTGTTTAGCTCTAAGGTCGAATTTGCATTATTCATCTTGGGTAAATCTAAAATTTGGGGGGCACATGGAATTCTTGCTAGGTTTAGGCGAGGGCACGCAGTTTGCGTTGCAATTAGCCATTGTTTTGGTTTGTCTTTTTTATGGAGCAAAGAAGGGCGGAATCGCCCTCGGACTTCTGGGCGGAATTGGGCTTTTAGTGTTGGTTTTTGCCTTTGAGGTGCAGCCGGGCAAGCCATCAATCGCCGTTATGCTCACGATTTTGGCGGTCGTGGTCGCGAGTGCGACTTTGCAGGCGAGTGGCGGACTAGATGTGATGTTGCAGATTGCCGAAAGGCTTTTGCGCAGAAATCCGCAATATGTCAGCATTCTTGCGCCTTTTGTTACCTGCTTTTTGACGATTCTCTGCGGCACGGGGCACGTCGTTTATACCATGCTTCCGATCATTTATGATATCGCGATTAAGAATAACATTAGACCCGAGCGACCTATGGCGGCGAGCTCGGTCGCTTCGCAGATGGGAATCATCGCCAGTCCCGTGTCCGTCGCGGTAGTCTCGCTGACTGCATATCTGCTCAATGCACAGAGTAAGCTCGCGGGCTTTGATGGCTATTTGGATCTTTTGAGCATTACGATTCCTTCAACGCTCATCGGCGTGCTTTGCGTCGGTATTTTTAGTTGGTTTAGAGGTAAAGATTTAGATAAAGATGAGGAGTTTCAAGCGAGAATCAAAGACCCTGAGCAGAAGCACTATGTCTATGGCGATACCGCTACACTTCTTGGCAAGACGCTTCCGCGCTCAAATTGGGTTGCGATGTGGATTTTCCTCGGGGCGATTGCGGTGGTGGCGATCCTTGGTGCGTATCCTGAATTACGCCCGGCGTGGGAAGTCAAGGGCAAGCTAAAGCCCCTTAGCATGGTGGATACGATCCAGCTATTCATGCTTTTGGCGGGCTCATTGATTATTATTTTTACCAAAACCGATGCGAGCAAAATCAGCAAAAATGAGATTTTCCGAAGCGGTATGATTGCGCTTGTAGCGGTGTTTGGTATCTCATGGATGGCAGATACGATGTTTGCTGTGCATACGCCCATGATTAAGAGCGCGCTAGGAAGCGTGGTGCAGGAGAATCCATGGACGTATGCGGTGATGTTGCTTTTGATTTCAAAATTTGTCAATTCCCAAGCGGCGGCTCTAGCGGCATTTGTCCCTTTGGCTCTAGGAATCGGCGTCTCTCCGGGCGTGATTTTGGCGTTTGCCCCTGCGTGCTATGGTTATTATATTTTGCCTACCTATCCAAGCGACTTGGCGGCGATCCAGTTTGACCGCAGTGGCACGACAAAAATCGGCAAATATGTCATCAACCACAGCTTCATTATCCCGGGGCTTTTGGGCGTTTTTGTCTCTTGCATGTTTGGCTACATTTTTGCCTCTGTTGCGGGCTACATTTAAGTCTCTCGAATCTTCACAGCACCGCTTCGCAGGTCTCTTGCGGGGCGTATGCTATACTTGCACTTTTAGATTTTCCTTAGGATTCCCATGAAGCCAAAGCTCCATCTCATTTCGCTTGGTTGCACGAAGAATCTCGTAGATAGCGAGGTTATGCTCGGGCGACTGCAAGAATATGCTCTCACGCAGGAACTAAGCGAGGCTGATGTGATTATCGTGAATACTTGTGGCTTCATTGAGGCGGCTAAAAAGGAGAGTCTCGGAGTGCTTTTTGAGGCGTTGCAAGAGCGTAAAAAAGGTGCGATTCTCGTAGCGAGTGGCTGTTTAAGCGAGCGATACAAAGAGGAGCTAAAAAGCGAGATTCCCGAGATTGATATCATTACAGGTGTGGGGGATTATGATCGTATCGATGAGATGATTAGGGAGCAAGTTTCGTTGCACTCTCATCGCGTTTTTTTGGCGAGCGAAGAGCACAGGCGTGTGATTACGGGCTCTAGCGTGCATGCTTATGTGAAGCTTAGCGAGGGGTGCAATCAGCGTTGTAGCTTTTGCGCGATTCCCACATTTAAGGGCAAGCTTCACTCCCGCACGCTGGAATCGACCCTAAAAGAGCTCAGGAATCTCATCGTTCAAGGGTTTCGTGATTTCTCTTTTGTGGCACAGGATTCTAGCTCCTACCTTAAAGATCAGGGCGAGAGCGAGGGGCTAATGCGCCTTGTGGAGGCGTTAGATGAATTTGAAGGAATCGCCACCGCGCGCATTCTCTATCTCTACCCTTCAAGCACGACGACAAAGCTTCTTGAAGCGATTGCGCGCTCGCGCGTGGTGCAGAATTACTTTGATATGCCGATCCAGCATATTTCTGAAGCGATGCTTAAGCGCATGCGACGGGGCGCGAATCAAGCCAAACATAAGGAGCTACTCTCGCTCATGCAAAGCTTGCCTAACGCATTTTTACGCACGACGCTCATTATCGGACATCCGTGTGAGAGTGAAGCGGAGTTTGACGAGCTTTGTGAGTTTGTAGAAGATTTTGGCTTTGATCGGATCAATCTCTTTGCCTACTCCGATGAGGAGGGGACTCATGCCTATGACATGGAAAATAAGCTTAGTCAAAAGGTTATCAATGCGCGGCTAAAGCGCATTGATAAAATCGTGCAAAGACAGCATAAAAGCTCGCTCCAAGCGATGATAGGGCGCGAGATTCCCGTGATTTTGGAGGGGGAATCGCGCGAGCATGAGTTTTTCTACACTGCGCGCGATTTGCGCTGGGCTCCTGAGGTCGATGGCGAGATTTTGATTAATGATAGTTTGCTAGGCACTTCGCCCGCGCCCGGGCACTATTATGCCAAAGTGAGCGAGGTGGCGGGCAAACAGCTACTTGCGACTTTGACCAAGGGTAATTCATCGCTGCGAGAATCTAAAGCAATTTAAAATATAAAGGCGCGCATTTTGCGGCTTCTGCCCTGTATTTGTGGGCTAAGAATCTTAAAAAGTGCGGAATCTACCAAAGGAGGCGTGAAAGAGCATGGATTCTCCCATTAGGCTGGCGTATCTTGAGGAGTTGCAAAAGGGTAAAAACCTTCTTGGATTCTCCGCTGGGGTTGATTCCACTGCGCTGTTTTTTTTGCTTTTGGAGTGCAAAATCCCCTTTGACATCGCGCTTTTTAACTATCAAACTAGAGCGCAATCAAATGAGGAAGAGGCGTATGCGAGGGAGCTTGCCGCGCGTTATGAGAAGCGTTGTTTTGTGGCTTCGCGCGCGCTTCCTAGGGCGAATTTTGAACACCGTGCCCGTCTGGAGCGATACACCTTTTTTGAGCACGTGATTGCGCAAGAGGGGTATGAGCGGCTGTTGCTCGCGCACCATTTGGGTGATCGCTTGGAGTGGCTTTTGATGCGTTTGGCGCAGGGTAGCGCGCTAGGGACGCTGCTTGGATTTTCCTTAAAAGAGCAACGTAAGGGCTATGAGATTGTGCGCCCTTTGGGCGAAGTGGATAAGGCGATTCTTTATGATTATTTGCATAAGCGCAAAATACGCTATTTTGAAGATATGAGCAATCGCGATTCCCGCCATTTTAGGAATCGGATTCGACCGCTAAGCGAGGCATTGTTGCGGGAATCCGCACGGGGAATCCGCTCAAGCTTTCGCTTTCTTCACAAGGAGCGCGAGTGGCTTTATGGCGAGGATATTCGCACGCAAATTGGCTTATTGTTTTATTTCCCAAAACAACAGGAAAATGCGCGGAATTTGCACTTCATCGATCTTTCTTTAAAATCTCTTGGCTATGTGATGAGCCAAAAGCAGCGTGCTGAGCTGCTCAGATGTCAGTTCTCATCAATTTTAGCGGACAAATTTGCCATTGATTGCAATCCAAATGAGATTTTTATCGCCCCATTTTCGCGCGCGCAGATTCCCAAAAAGGAGCGCGAGCGCATGAGAGTGGCAAGGATTCCTGCGAAAGTGCGCCCTTATTGTGCGTCGCTAGATTCGCTAGATTTTTGGCTAGCGGGTAGAGATTCGGTATAGACTTCAAGATCCACTTTAAAATGCAGGGAATCTTTCTTATCTCGTGCAATTAAGATGGGAAAATTCACCTTTGCGACACACCCGATACGCCCGACCTCTTGAATGAGGCGATAGATGAGCGCAGAATTCGCGCTTTTGCCCTCTAGCGTATATCCCGCAACTCTAAAGCCCTGCTTGTTGGGGTTTAGAGAATTATCATGAATGGCAAACTCTTCAAAAAGCCCCGCAAATGCCTTGGTAATTAGCTTCTGATTGTTCGATTCCCCTAAAGCTGCAAGGAGCGCGACGTTCTCGCTTTTGAAAGTATCAAGCTCATTTTTGCGCGCAGTAAGCTCTTTTTGCGCCTCTTTGTAGAGGAAATTTGATTTGCGATACTCGATATTGGAGCGACGAAACTCATCAAGCTCAGGCACGACCCAGCCCATAAAAAGGACGAATACTCCTATGATGTAGAGGAAAAACCACAGAGTGTTGCGCACCCAGTCGATCTCTTCGAGAATTTCACTGAGCTGTTTTGTCATGATGTTCCTCCTGCGCGCGACTTACGGATACGAAGCTAAACCAGCCATTAGATAGTGGATAAAAGTCCGCACGGGAATCGTGAAAGATCGATCGTAAGGGCACTTCAAGCAGGAATCGATAGAGTTCTTTTGAGGGTGTGATTCCTTTAATTGTGAGCATATCATGCTTAATTTCGATGGAATCAAGCGTAATTTGGTCGGGGACAAGCTCAAAGAGATTTTTCACACTCTCAGAAAGTAGCGTATTTTGCGCTTTTAAATCTTCGGCGAACTCTTTTTCAAATTTTATCTTCTCAATTTTCTCGCGCACATCCTCGCTCTCTTTTAGTAGTGACTGGCGGTTCATTGTGTTTTCAACAGCACTGTGGATCATGAAGCTGCGCTGAAATTGCAAAAATGAGACAAAAAGTGAAAAGGTCAAAAAGGTAAGCGAAGAATATAAAAGCCAAATGCGTGTAAGTTTTAGGAAAATCTGCTTTGGCTGGGGGGTAGTAAAACTATACATCAGCGCGACTCCCGTGATTTTTCTTGAGAGAGCTCCGCCTCGGCAAGAGCAATGATCGTGGCGGTCATCTCTAGCGGGATAGACCTAACATCAATGAGCAGGGTATTTTTGAGATGAGCGAGCGCAGCACTCGAGATTCCGTAAGTGTCCAAAATAATAATCTCATCAATAAAATCACTCTCATAAATCTCATTTTTGTAGAATTCCGCGAGCGAGTTGCGGATAAACTTTTCAATGTCAAGAATCCGCGCAAAATCATCAAGCGAGCTTTTCTCATCATTCTGCGGGAGGGGCGCGCTGTGCTCCTCAAAATCCTCTAGTATTATGTGATCATCAAGCTCCTCGAGCGCGCCGATTTCGCCCAGCTCATTGTCGAGCATTTCAAGCGCGTTGGTGATATTGGTCGAAGAGCTTTTGTCGCTCTCCTTGAGCCCATCTCCTCGGGAATCTTCCTCCAACTCGCTCTCAAGGACAAAGAATCCACCAAAATAGAGCCGATCCTTATTCATGACCGCCAGCGTGAGATCGGAGCGTTGTTGCAAGATATAGAGGCGTTTTTTTGAATCAAGCCGCCCTTTGAGTGCCTGATGAAGAACCAAAAATGGCGAGAAGAGGAAGTCTATGCCCTGACTTTTGGCAAATTTCCGCCTCGATTCCGCTACCCCTTCTTTAGCGATGTAGGCACTCCACATTTTTTGCACGCCCACTGTCTTAACATCGCGCGCAAAGATCCCAAAGCGGATAAAATCCCTCTCTTTCACCGTCCCAATCGCCCCTTGCTGGATTGAGTGGCTAATCGTTGCTACATAGGTGAAGGGATTTTTCTTGCGCAGTCCCCTAACGAATTTTGCCACCTCAATGGGGACATCGCCCTGCACGGTTTTAAACTCGTGCAATTCATCGTGTGTAACCTGCCCCCCCTTGCTCACTTTGACGCGCACATAGCAGTTGCGGTAATCGACATTCACACCGATAATATACGTGGAGAAAAGTTCCCGAATCGCACGCCGAATATTTGAAAAAAGCCCCAAAAAATCCCTCCCTAGATATTCTCACTCATCTTAAAATATATTTGCTTAAGGTTGTGCCAATGTTGCAAGCTCATACGCAAGCTGCGAGAACCATGCCTGAAGTTTCGCGCGCTCTTTTTGATACTCTAGCGGCGATTCTCCGATGGAATCAAGCTGCTCCAAACTCATCTTGCTAAGCCACTCCAACCGCCTTTTTTGCTCGATATTCATACGCTCTGTGAGCGATTGCTCGATTTCGCGTTTACGCTCATCTATTTCGCGCAAAAAGCCCCGCCACATCTCCTTGCGCTTTGCTTGGGCTAAAACTTTCATAGCGAAGCGATTATATGGGTCAAGGAGGAGCGATTCCTCTGCGAGGTATCTAGCTTCCTTAAAATCTCCTTTAGTGAGGTTGTAGCGCGCTTTTATGGCGAGCACATAGGAGGGATTGAAATAGAGATAGAGTGCGCATATCGCCAAAAACAGCGTCGCGATGGCAAAGATTTTAAATTTCACTCTAGTAATCCTTGCTTCACGATTCCTCGCCTTGTGCGTCTTTGTGGCGATTTTTTGGAGTGCAATCCATCTTCTCTGCGATGAGCTCTTTAGATTGCTCTAAGGTTAGATTGTGAAGCCAAAACGGGTCGTGCGCGATGAGTGCAATGGTCGAGAAGGGCTTTGGAATCGCGAATTTATCCCAGCTTCTCAGTCGCCACGCATTTTCAAAAATCGCCTCAAAAAAGATAATCGGTGCGTCTGTTTTTTGCGCTAGGAGCACGATCCCATCGGCGATTGAATGATACGGACCGCGCGGACCATCAGGGGTAATTGCTACATCTGTGCCGTTTTGAAGCTCCCTAATTGCATTTAAAAGCACGCGTTTTGCGCCTCTGGTGCTACTTCCGCGGATTGTTTTAAAGCCAAAAAAGCCAATAATTCGCGCGATAATTTCGCCATCAGAATGTTCGCTAATCATCACGGAGATGTTGGGAATCGCGCGTATTTTGCGATATAAAAAGGGCTGCATAAGTAGCTCGCCATGCCAAAAGGCAATCAAGATTGCGCGATTTTTCGGGAGTTTTTCGCTGATGATGTATCGTCTTTTACAGCTCCACGCAAGCAGTCTAATAATAAGAAATCCAAGGGCAGGAACAATCCATAGCAGCGCGATTTGCTTTAGTTTTTTCACAGCATTTCTCCGATGAGAAATGCCCGATAGGCTCGCGTGATTTTGACTTTTGTGATGTGAGCGATGAGATTTGGGGCGGATTCCTCGCTTTTTAGACGCACGATTTTGCCCGTGTCCGTGCGCCCCTCATATTCGCCCGATTCCTCTCTGTGCGATTCCCACAAAACCTCATGAACATGTCCGATTTCAGCATTGTTTAGCTCCTCGATAATCTCTTTGTGCCGTTTTTGTAGTCGCGACAGACGCTCGCTCGCGATCTCTTCATCGACGAGATTCCCCCAAGAAGCGGCTTCTGTATGCGGACGAGGCGAATAGGCGAAGCTATAAAGTGTCTCAAATTTGACTGCTTCTAAAACCTTCATCGTCTCCAAAAAATCCTCTTCTCCCTCCCCCGGGAATCCGACGATAATATCCGTCCCAATGCTCGTCTGCGGGGCTAATTCGCGTAATTTTTGCACGCGCTCCAAAAACCACTCCTGCGTGTATCCACGTCGCATGAGCTTCAAAATCCTCGATGAGCCACTTTGTAGGGGCATGTGAATGCTTTTGCAGATTTTTGGATTGCTCGCGAATTCCTCCAAAAAGCAATCGTCCATGTGGAGCGGGTGGGGCGAAGTGAAGCGCAGACGCTCGATTCCCGCGATGTTGCTTAATTGTCTGAGCAGGTCGCTAAAGGTAATTTTTGCATGATTTGATGAGAATCGCCTCCCATAATGATTGACATTTTGCCCAAGGAGCAAAATCTCTTTCACTCCCTTATTTGCGAGCTTTTCTGCTTCGCGTAAAATCAGATCGCTAGGGATAGAGATCTCCTCCCCGCGGGTGTGTGGGACGATACAGTAGGCACATTTTTTATCACAGCCAATGGAGATATTAATCATCGCTTTAACGCTGCTCTGATTCCCTGTAGCAAAGACATATGAGCTATCATCGTAGTCTGTGGCGACCTCGACCGCGCCCTCTTTGTGAATGACGTGGGAGATTTTTGAGACATTGCGCGCACCCAGCACAAAGCTAACTGCGGGGGATTTTTTTAAAATCTCGTCCCCGAGATGGCTCGCGGTGCAGCCACAAACGCCAATTTTCGCGCCATTTTTTTTGTGCTTACTAAACTGCCCGATTTCAGAAAATAGCTTGCGCTCAGGTTTCTCCCGCACGCTACATGTGTTAATGAGAATCAGATCCGCCTCTTTTGGATTTTGCGTGAGTGTGTAGCCCTCTTTCTCCTCTAGCTCGGCGATGATGTGGTCGCTGTCGCGGACGTTCATCGCACAGCCAAGCGTCTGAATGAAAAGTTTCTTGCTCACAAAACTGCCTTTAACATTTGAGCGAGGAGCTAAAAGGGAGAGATTGCACTGGTCGCACAGCCCTGTTTTGCTAGATTATATGCACCTCATACATGTAGTCTCCTTCATTAAGCCCATAGCGAATTTCGCGAAAATAGACGCTCTTTCCGCTCTTTTCAAAGTGGTCGATGAGACTCATCAGATCCTTGTGCGAATTTTCCTTGTCAAAATAGAATATTTTTTGCCCCTTGCTCTCTAATCGCTCTTTAAGTTTTTCTATTGAGATTTTCGCGCCTTTTCCCTCAAGCTCCGTGCGTGCTAACTTAATGTCCATAACGTCTCGCTTTCCTCATCAAAAATGGGTCGATTCTATCTATGCTTGGCTTAAATTCTTACATTTTCACCTCCAAAAATGTCACGAATAAGCCTCTGCTTAGTAAAAGCAATATATAATTATCCGCGCTTTTTAGGGCTATGTTTGATATAAGGAATCGTAAGTTGGAAAAAATTTTAGATATTATTGAACTTATTGCTTATGAGAAAGGTCTCAATATCGATAGTGTAGAAAATGCCGTGAAAGAGGCTATTATTATCACTGCAAAGAAGAGCTTAGATGAGCATATCAATTATGATGTTGAGATTGATAAAAAAAATAAAACATTAAAATTGTATCAAAAAATTTTAGTATGTGCCGCAGATGATGAGCGTCTCTCTGAAGATCGCGATAATTATCTTTCGGTGATCGAGGCGAAGAAGGTTGATCCGAGCGTGGAGATCGGCGATGAGTTGCGTTATGAGCTTAGTCTTGAAAACATGAGCCGAAGCGCGGTCAATACGCTTTATAAGGAGCTCGAGTTTCATATTCAGCGACTCATTGAGACGCAACTTTTTGATAAATATCGTTCGCAAGTAGGGAAAATCGTCTCGGGAAATGTCGTGAGAATCGATGATGAGGGGAATACCTTCGTCGAGATTGATGAGATTCGTGCGTTTTTGCCCAAGAAAAATCGCATAAAAGGCGAAAGCTTTAAGGTGGGGAGCGTTATGGGGGCGATTTTGCGCCATGTCTCAATCGATCGCAAAAATGGCATTCAAATTGAGCTTTCACGCACGACACCTAAGCTTTTGGAGGAGCTTTTGCGCCTTGAAGTGCCCGAGATTAAAGATGGCGATGTGATGATTGAGCGATGTGCGAGGATTCCAGGCGAGCGCGCTAAGGTTGCCATTAGCTCTACGAGTGCGAAGATTGACGCGGTGGGCGCGACTGTGGGAGTGAAAGGCGTGCGGATTAATGCGGTGGGCAGGGAGCTTAAGAACGAGAATATCGACTGTATCGAGTATTCGCCGATTCCCGAGATGTTCATCGCCCGCGCGCTCTCGCCTGCACTCATCTCAAGCGTGAGGATTGAGGGTGAGAATCGCGCCCTTGTCACGCTTCCAAGCGATCAAAAGCCCAAAGCCATCGGCAAAAACGGAGTGAATATCCGCCTTGCTTCCATGCTCACGGGCTTTGAGATTGAGCTTGTTGAGCAAGACGGGCTTTTTGGCAATGCGCCTTTAAGCACTACCGCGGAAACACAGGAGAAGACAGATATTAGCTCGCTCGCTTCACTATTTAAAGAGTGAGATTTAATTGGGGTAGGCACGCAAAAAGATTGTGCGCTTAAAGCGCGGAGTGTCTGTAATTTTGCTAGAGACAAAAGGGAGATTTCTTGAGAGGTTTTGCTTTGTATCCGAGCAAAATAGAGCGCGCGATTCCCGCGCGGGAATCGGCAAGAATCGACGCTGCGAAAGATGAGAGAGGATTACGCAAAAGTAGCGTAAAAGCAAAGGGTATGCATGGGAATCTGGAGTTCAGATTCCCGCACTGCTTTGCATTAACTTCATTACTCCTTCATGATTCCGTCTTTTGCAAAAGCTTGTAGGAATCGGAGCAGTCGATCTCGCTCCTCATCGTTAATTTTTGCAAAAGTTTGCATTGCGAGCAGATAGGCTGCCCATTCGCTCATCAGGTGCTCTTTTGGTTTATGCGCTGCGTGGCAGGAGCTACACGTGTCATAATACATAAGCTCAATCTCCTCCCATGCGCCATTTCCATCATCGCTAAGCTTTTTGGAGCTAATGAGGAATTCCGCTTTTGGAGTAGCCTTTTTGTTGTGTAGCTTATAGAAGACCACGAGTGGCTCTTTTGTTAGAGCCACTGCATGATCGTCCCCCTCGATGATCTCGCCACTAATGGAAATGAGCGTCATTTCGCCCATATCTTTTATGACGGTGATGGGTGTCCCCTCATAGATCTCGCCCACGACCTGCTTAGTGTCCTTGTCAAGGAGGTCTGCTTTAATGTCATTCACAAAGAGATTCCCGCCCAAGGCAAAGCCACCTGTTAGCGTAATCCATAGCAACACCCTCATCATCTCTATGCTCCTTTAATCTTTGGTGCTTTAATGCCCTTGTAAGGGGCTACATCAACCTTTTTAATCGCAGCAAGGCACGTATTTACCGAAGTCGCTTGCGCCATTTTTGATGTAGGTCGCGCGCTAGTTAGGATATTGATATGCCCTGCGTTGCATCGAGGTCGTGCGTCATTAGTATTCTCGGGATCATACCACGCCCCCTCTTCGACGCTAATCACGCCTCGCATGATCTCATTGCTCACGATCGCCCCGCACAAAATCGCGCCTCTGTCGTTGTATATCTCGACTGTATCGCCATTTTTAATGCCATAGGTTTTCGCATCTTCATCGTTAATGAGGACGGGCTCTCGGTTGGCAATTTTGTAGGAATCGCGCACTCCTGAGTTATCCAGCTGCGAGTGGATTCTTAGCTTTGGATGCGGGCTTAAAACGTGGAGCGGATATTTTTTTGTCATTTTTGTATCTCCGAGCCATTCTGCAGGAGTGAACCACATCGGATGCCCTTTGAAATCATCAAGCCCAAATGAGGCAAATTTTTCAGAGAAGATTTGGATTTTTCCACTTTCTGTTGCGAGCTTATTTTTGATCGGATCGGCTCTGAAATCTGCGTGGCGGACGAATCTATGCGCCTCTTTGCTTGGTTCAAAATAGATATAGCCTTTCTCCCAAAACTCCTCAAAGCTCATCACATTGGGGCAGTCGCTCTTCTCATAAAGTCCCTTGATTAGCTCCATTTGCCCTTTGCCTTGCGTGAATCTCCTATATTCTTTTTCGCCGACCATTTTTGCCATCTCTGCGAAGATGTCATAGTCATTTTTTGCCTCATAGAGGGGCTCAATGACCTTTCTCATCGCATAGACGTAATCTTGCGAATATGATCCGCCATAGCTAATATCATCTCTCTCAAGCGGAGTAGTCGCAGGTAGCACGATGTCTGCCATTTTTGCCATAGGTGTCCACCATGGCTCATGGACGATGACGGTATCAAGCGTGCGGAGCGCCTTAATTAGCTCGTTGGTATCAGGGTGATGTCCTAAGAGTGTCGCTCCTGTCATGTAGAGCACCTTTATATCAGGATAGGTCATCTCCGAGCCCTTAAACTTAATCTTCTTTCCGGGATTGAGGATTGCCTCGCTAATGCGGGAAGCAGGAATATTGACATCGACCTTGTTTTTGCCCTGTGCTAGACCGCCCGGAAGTGTCGCGCCGGAGAATGCCTGTGCGCCTCCGGAGTAGTGCGCGGAGAATCCGATTCCCCCACCGGGAAGTCCGATCTGACCGATCATAGAAGCGAGCACAATTAACATCCAATCAGCTTGTTCGCCATATTGCGCCCTCTGCATTGCCCAGTTACCCGCGATGAAGGTGCGATTCCTAACAAACGTATCGGCAAGTCTCTTGATGACCTCCTCGGGAATCCCTGAGATTTTTGCCGCCCATGCGGGAGTTTTTGCCACTTTATCTTCAGTTTTGCCTAAGAGATAAGGGAGGAATTTATCAAAGCCATAGGTATATTTTTCGATAAATTTTTTGTCGTATTGCTTGCTTGTGTAGAGATAATGGCACATTCCAAGCATCATTGCTACGTCGGTATTTGGGCGGATTTTGATCCACTCTGCGTTGCAACGTTTTGCAATGGGCGTGTATTGTGGATCAATAGCGATGAACTTGATTTTGGATTTTGCGTATTGATCGAAATAGGCGTTATCAGCGCGATTGGCGATTTTGTAGTCGATTTGATTGCACTTGAAGAGATCCGTGCCCCACATCACATACACTTGAGTGTTATCAAGGATTACCTCGTGGCTGGTCTGAAGCGAATAGACCTCCAAATCGCCCATGATGGTCGCATTGACTTTGCCCGCTGCGCCATTACTGTATTCGCCATCTGTCCCTACGGCTCCGCCGATGACGTTGTTAAAGAATCGACCCGCCAGAGCTCCGCAGTTATGCAGTAGTCCCGGGTGTCCCCAGCCGCTGTAGCTTCCATTATAAACTTGCTCGGGTTTGACACTCTGAAGCTTTGTAAGCACGAGCTTTAGTGCCTCATCCCAGCTTACCCGCACGAACTCCTCTTTTCCGCGGAGCTCCCCAGCACCTTTCCCCGCTAGGAAACTCTTCCTCACGCAAGGGTATTTGATACGAGTTTCAGAATAGACACGGTCAATCCACGCCTTATTCCCGGGGAATCGAGCGTCCTTATCTGAATCCTGCGCTCGGATTCCTACGATTTTCCCATTCTCGACGTCTGCATAGAATGCGCCTAAGTTTGAAGCATGCGGGATAGTTTGTTTATCCTTAGCTTTTGCAAATAGCGGGTTTGCACTAAGAGCGAGGCTGGTTATAGCCGATGACTTCAAAAACGTTCGTCGTGATAGCGACATGTTCTCTCCTTATGGTTTAGATTGTGTGAGATTTGGTTTGCTTGTCGCCTGAGCGACGTAAAACGATAGCGATTCTCAACAATTAAAGACCTCCGAAAATTTTATTAATTTTTAAAATTTATACTCCCTTAATGCGTCGTATTTCCTGTATTTGCGCCCCAAAATTAAGCTACAATCCATTTCGTGATATGAGAAGGAGCATAAATGAAGCACCTAAAGGCGAGTTTAGTCCTCGCATTTTCTCTGTGCGGAGTTGCGAATATAAGCCTTGCAAGTTCCCTGCAGGAGGAAATTGAAGATGTGGATATGAGTATTTTCCTGCGCTATCGCTACACGGGAACTCATATGAAGAATCAGGATTTTGGGGCGTCTCATCTAAAAGGAAGTAGTGCCGATTCTTCCCACGCATGGCGCGCGAATGCTGATTTTAAGAGCCCAAATCTTGAGGGAATCGAGCTAAATCTAGGAATCGTATATAACAATTCAAGCATTCAAGCAAACAGGGGCAATGTGTATCCAAATGTGGGGCAAGGATTGGGCGCGGGTGAGGATAGTGCTTTTGGTGTTTCGACCTTCTTTGCAACACTTCATTTAGAAGCGATGAGCACGGTGGTTCATCTTGGTAAAATGAGGCTTGATACGCCACTCAATGACACGCTTGATGATCGTGGCACGGGAATCTACGCGTTCAATAGCGATATACCGCACTGGACGTTTAAAGGGGGCGCGTTTGACACATGGTCGCTTGGCGATTTAGGCAAGGATTATGATTTTGGTGCTACGGGGAGCAATAGTATTACAAAAGAGCTCATCGCAGTGGGGGCGAATGCGGATTATGAGAGCATAAGTGCGCAGTTGTGGTATTTTCGCGCAGGTGGTCTTGTAGATCATGCGCTTTTTGCCGAGCTTGCGTATGAAAATGAGCTCTTTGCGCTAAAAGGGCAGTCCGCTATCTCGTCTCTTGATAAAAAGGGCGAGTTGCTAAATGGCGTCCCCAGCGGGAATCTGCTCTATACGTTTGAGGCACAAGCGCGCGTTGCGGAACAGAAAACAAGGCTAAAGGTGGGTTACATTGGATCGGGCGAAAAGGGCTATCGCGTCAGCCTTGATAATCAAGCAAGCTTTAATATGGGAGGGAAAATCTGGAATGATCATAGTATCGCTGAGGTGAATTATTCCATTTACGGGGCTTTCCCAAGAGCGCAAAATAGGCTCGATTCCCTGAAGCTTTCGGTGTTTTATGTCGGTGTGGATCACGAGATGGAAGAGGGGCTATATGCGGGAATCGACTACGTTAGAGGCGAAAACAAAAAGGCTCTCTACACCATTAATTTCCAAGAGATTACCCCGATGATTACGTATAAATACAACAAAAATGTTGATTTTCTCGCCTATTATGCGATGCTAAAGGCAGAGAATACGGAGCTTAAAAAGAGCTTGACTACCTACAAAGACGCTCATCAAAGTCGCTTCAAATTCCAAGTGACGTATCATTTTTGATGAGCTTGCTTACCCATAGGGAATCGCGTGCAAAATACCCGATGTGAGTGGATATTTTAGGGCTTTGGAAACTTTTATTATAATATTCGCTTCTTCCGCGGAGCGAATTAGCACAAAAAGGAGCGCAGATGAAATTAGCGAAAATTAGCCTAGTTGCGATGGTGGCACTTGGAGCACTCTCTAGCACAGGCTTTGCTAAGCCTTTGGGGGAGGTGATTAAAGGTGTGGATGCTAGCGGATATCTCCGCTACCGCTATGATGGTGATGAGTGGGAAAATAAGGGAGGGATGAAGAGTAGCATGGCTAATAGCGAGGCAAAGCATAAATATCGAGCTTTGGCTAATCTGAAAATCCCTGTCGCTACGGGCATGGCGTTTAATTTAGGTGCGCTCTATATTAACGAAAATGCCACGGCTAATACGAGTGGATCAAGCACGGGCACGGGTCTAGGTGCGGGCGAAGATGGCGATTTTGGAGTGAGTAGCTACTTTATGAGTTTTACGCCTAAAGCGACCCAAACTACACTAAAAGTCGGGAAACAGCTCCTTGATACGCCCCTCACCGATGCGAGTGATTTTGACCGCGGCACGGGAATCTACGCACTAAGTAGCGATATACCTAACTGGACATTCGCACTCGGGGCATTTGATACTTTTGCCCTTGCTGATGTGCATAGATATGGGAGTGATGTGACGTCAAATTCCTCAATTACCGAGGCATTTTATGTCGCAGGCGCGATGGCAAAATATGATGCGCTCTCTGCTGGAGCATGGTATTATCGTGTCAAGAATCTTATGGATAGTGCGATCTATGCCAATCTTGATTATGAAATGGGACTAAGCGAGGGTATGGGACTAGGAATCTCCCTTGCCTATGCAAGAAATGAAGTATATCAGAAGGCTAGTTTATGGCATGTGGGCGCGAAGAGAAACGACCTTTATAAAGCGCAGATTGATGTGAATGTCGATCCGATAAGATTTGCCGTGGGGTATTTGGGCAATAGTGCAGATGGGTATTCTGTCGCTTTTGATTCTAATGCAAAAGGGCTCATCACTCCCATGAATATGGGGCAGCTGTGGTGGCAAAATTCCTATACGGGCGTTCGATTCTCTCCATTCTTAGGGAGTGGAATTAAGGTTGAGAGGAATCAAAGAGATGCGCTTAGTGTCCTTTATGCGAATTTCGCATGGGATATTACAGATAGCGTGAGAGTTTCGCTTATCGGTGTAGGTGGCAAAGCAGAGCTTGATCGGGGCAATGGCATACCAAAATACACACGAGATTTTATCGAGATCACGCCCGTGGCGGAGTATAAGCACACCGAAAATCTTAGCTTCCTCGCCTATCATGCGATGCTTCAAACCAAAGTGGCTAGAATAAGTCTCAAAGAGTATCGAAATCGCTTTCGATTCCAGACCCTCTATCGCTTCTAAAACCCTTGTGCCTCGACGGGATTCCTGTGGGGCACTGAGTCCTTAGCTCTTCGCATAACTTCGATATAACCTGGCTCAAAACTCTTGTAAAGTTTTCTTTAAAATCAAAGCGAGGTAGATTCACTCCAAAGCACCTACTCATCGTCCTTAGTGCATGTTTTCTTTAAAATCAAAGTGTATAATTTTTATTTACACTTTTTTACAAAAACTTTACACAATTTTACAGAATCTTTACACATGTTTACAACTTCGTTAAATAGACGTTTAAAAGGTTTTGAAAGCCTTTAAAATAAAGCCTCTGCTACAGCCTCCCAAAATACCCCACCACTCTTCCAATAATCTCAAAATCCATCTCATCGGTGATATTGATAGGCTCATATTGCTCGTTTTCGCTCAAAAGGTGCACTCTTGGTAGTTTTATGATCTTTTTCACATACATTTCTTCGCCGATACGAGCGACACATACTTCAGATTCCTGCACTTGCGGAGTTTTTTGCACCAAAAGAAAGCATTGTCGCGGGATGATCGGGAACATCGAATCGCTCTCTATGATTCCCAGAAAAATGAAAACGTGCGGAACGTTATCGAGGAATCCTATCGTGTTAATGCCCGTGGTTGGGGCACTTTTGAAGATGAGATGATTGGGATTAATAATGCGCTAGAGAATATCAACTATCTTGCACCCACGCAAAAGCACCCCATTTTGCTCAAAAAGCACACGCTCTACACCCTAGAGAAGTGCACGGTGCTTCAGGGTATGGAGCTAAAGGCGGGCTATTGGCTCGGGGCGAGGGGCTACTCGCGCCTTGCTTGATAATCAAGCTGGTTTAGTGTGGGAGGGAAGATTTGGAATGATAAAAGTATCGCGGGAGCGGACTACTCTTTGCGCGGAGCGTTTCTGAACTCTCCAAATCGCTTCTCCTCCCTGAAGTTCTCAGCGTTTTTGCGGGACTAAATTATGAAGCCCATGACGCTCTCCATGTGGGAATCGACTACGTGAAGGGTAAAAACAAGAATCCTCCCTCTGTGATTAGATTCCACGAGATTACCCCGATGATAAGCTACAAATATGGTGCAAATATCGATTTCCTCGCCTATTGTGCAATGCTTCATACTCATGATACAAAACGTAAAGAAGATCATCTTAATGAA
>JBQMYQ010000017.1:0-33100 GCA_052173415.1 Wolinella sp.
AGCTTCGGCGCGCCCTCAATTACTAAAGATGGCGTGTCTGTGGCTAAAGAGATTGAGTTGGCTGATGCGATCCAAAACATGGGCGCACAGCTCGTGAAAGAGGTTGCGAGCAAAACAGCAGATGCAGCGGGCGATGGCACGACTACGGCGACTGTCCTAGCACATGGGATATTCAAGGAGGGCTTGCGCAACATCACGGCAGGCGCGAATCCTATCGAAGTAAAACGTGGCATGGATAAGGCGACTGCAGCGATTATTGAGGAGCTAAGAAAACTCTCCAAAAAAGTCAATAATAAAAAAGAGATCGCACAGGTAGCGATGATTTCAGCAAACTCTGATGAAAACATCGGGAATCTCATCGCTGAAGCGATGGAAAAAGTCGGCAAAGATGGTGTGATTACCGTTGAAGAGGCTAAGGGAATCAATGACGAACTCAATGTTGTTGAGGGTATGCAGTTTGATCGAGGCTACCTCTCTCCCTATTTTGTTACCAATAGTGACAAAATGGAAGCCGTGCTGGAATCGCCCTATATCCTTTTGACTGATAAAAAAATCACTTCAATGAAGGACATTCTCCCGCTCCTAGAGGGGACGATGAAAAGTGGCAAACCGCTGCTCATCATCGCAGAAGACATCGAGGGTGAGGCACTCACAACTCTTGTCGTCAATAAGCTCCGAGGCGTGTTAAATGTCGCTGCGGTCAAGGCTCCGGGCTTTGGCGATCGACGAAAAGAGATGCTAAAAGACATCGCAACACTCACAAGCGGGACAGTCATCAGCGAGGAAGTGGGCAAAACACTGGAGAATGCGAGTATTGCAGATCTTGGACAGGCTTCACGCGTGGTAATTGACAAGGATAACACAACCATCGTCGATGGCAAGGGTTCAAAAAAGGACGTAAGTGCGCGCATAGCACAGATTCGCACGCAGATTGAGGCGACCACATCTGATTATGACAAAGAGAAGCTCCAAGAGCGACTTGCAAAACTTAGCGGCGGTGTGGCAGTCATCAAAGTGGGTGCGGCGAGCGAAGTGGAGATGAAGGAAAAGAAAGATCGCGTTGATGACGCACTTTCAGCGACTAAAGCTGCCGTTGAAGAGGGAATTGTCATCGGTGGAGGCGCAGCATTAATCCGCGCGGCAGCGAAAGTAAATCTAAAACTTAGTGGCGATGAAAAAATCGGCTATGAGATTATCAAGCGCGCGATCAGTGCTCCACTCAAGCAAATCGCAACAAACGCAGGGTTTGATTCGGGTGTGGTAGCAAATAATGTAGAGCAAAATAAAGATCAGAATTTCGGCTTTAACGCGGCGAATGGCGAGTATGTGGATATGTTTGCCGAGGGGATCATCGATCCACTCAAAGTCGCGAGAATCGCGCTACAAAACGCCGTCTCCGTCTCTAGTCTGCTTCTCACGACCGAGGCGACTGTGAGCGAGATCAAAGAAGATAAGCCCGCGATGCCTGATATGAGTGCGATGGGTGGCATGGGGGGTATGGGCGGAATGATGTAATTTCGTCCCGCTCTTTTGTAAGAATCAAAGAATCCGGGCAGGGGCTTTGTGTTACCTGCTCGATTCCCACTCCTAAACGTTTTAAGCCACAAATTCTCAACAATCTAAATCTCTGCCTTTGATACCAAGATTCCCAAGAAGCACTCAAGATTCCCGCCTTTTTCAAAAATATCCTCTTTAGGCACAAAAGTTGCAAGTGTAAATTCTCATGTGACTTTAGGATGTAATTTTGCGAAAGATTGCGAGTAATATTCTACTACTGAAACGTCCATACGGGGAATCGGAAGGGTGAGGTAGCACTTTGAAAATGCAAGATGAGATATGAGAGGTGTGAAAATTTTAATTTTGCATAAAACTTTTTTTAAAATTTCCTAAACTGTGCTACAATTCCGCACAAATTTTTCCACAAAGGAAACGCATGAGAATCCTCATCATCGAAGATGAAGCCACTCTTAATAAAACTCTCGCGGAGGGGCTTAATGAATTCAGCTATCAAACCGATATCGCCGAGAATCTCAAAGACGGCGAATACTACATTAGCATTAGAAATTACGACCTTGTGCTAGCCGACTGGATGCTCCCTGATGGAAGTGGGCTTGACATCATCACTCAAGTCAAGAGCAAATCCCCTCGAACCGCCGTAGTAATCATCTCTGCGCGAGATGACAAAGAGAGCGAGATTGAAGCACTTCGAAGTGGCGCTGATGACTTTATCGCAAAGCCTTTTGATTTTGATGTTTTGCTTGCGAGAATCGAGGCTAGATTGCGCTTTGGCGGGACGAATCTTATTGAGATTGAAGATCTTACAATCAATCCCGATGAAGAGAAAATTACCTACAAAGGGCAAGAAATCGAACTTAAAGGCAAGCCTTTTGAAGTGCTCACACACCTCGCTCGTCATCGCGATCAGATCGTCTCCAAAGAGCAACTTCTTGATGCGATATGGGAAGAGCCCGAGCTTGTGACACCTAATGTCATTGAAGTGGCAATCAACCAAATTCGACAGAAGATGGACAAGCCTCTTAATATCTCGACGATTGAAACGGTGCGCCGAAGAGGTTATCGATTTTGCTATCCCAAAGGAGCATAAGAGGCGAGTATGCTAAGCAACTCGCCTATTCTTCCCTCGCGCTCATTGCGATTTTCTCATTTATCCTCTATACCTACATTAAAAGCTCGCTTTATAGTGAGCTCAAAGAGGAGCTTTTGAATGAGGTGAGTCATATTACAAGCTCAAGCACAAAATACCCCATCGGCACTGAGCTGAGTGCTTATAGCGTCGGCTCTTTACGCGCAGGGGAGGTTAAGATTCTCATCACGCAAGCCCCAAGATATGAGAGCGGGATTGTTTTTAAGGAATTTAAAGAGGGCGGGCATAGCTATTTTCAGATCCACCACCCCTACGATTCCCACGATGAGAGCTATATTGTTATTACACGCGATGCGAGCGCGATTCACAAGTTATTAAGTCTTGTTTTACAAAGCATGATGATCATTAATTTCGGTGGACTGATCCTCATTCAAATCTACGCTTTCATCCTCTCTAAAATCCTCTCGCGACCGATTCTTGAGCTCTCAAGCAGACTGGCTAAGATGAATGAAAATCTCCTAAAACCCCTTGAGATCGGCACGATTCCCCAAGAGTTCGTCCCTTTGGGCGATTCGCTTAATAGCCTCATCACCCGCCTCGGACGCTACATGCTCTACCAAAAGGAGCTTTTTATCGGCATTGCTCATGAGTTAAAAACCCCACTTGCGGTGATGAAAACCAAATGCGAGGTCGTGCTCATCAAACCACGGGAATCGGAGAAATACACGGAGACGCTAAGGAGCAACATACAGAGCATTAATGAGATGAATGGCATGATAAAGAACTTGTTAGAGATCGGGAGGCAGGAGGGGGCGCAGTTTGAGCAGAGCGAGGAGGTCGATGTGATGGCTTTCTTGCGTCAGATGGGCGAGAATTTTCTCTTGCTTGCGCAAAACGAAAAGAAGCACCTACATCTTGAGCTTGAGCCACAAGAACTCCACGCGCGCCTCCAGCCCACGCTTTTAGGGCAGATTATTCAAAATTTCCTCCAAAATGCTCTGAAATTCACCCCTGCAGAGAAGAGTATCCTCTTTAAAAGCACGCTTCTTTCGCCTAGTCGCCTGCAGATTATCGTCGTTGATGAGGGGTGCGGAGTTGATGGGAATATCGATATTTACGCGCCATTTAAGCGTTCGGGCAACAAAAGCGGTGCAGGACTTGGGTTATTTCTCGCAAAAAGTGCGGCTGATATGATGGGAGCGCGCATCAGCCTTGAGAATCGCCCCGATTCCCAAGGCACGATCGCCACGCTAGAGCTCAATTTATCGGAGGCTACAACGTCAAAAAAAGCTTCTGAGCACACTCCCCTTTGGCAAAGCAGGCACACTTAAAGCGCTCGCCCAAAATCCTAGGGTCAAGGAGTGGGCGCACTTTCATCATCTCTTTGGCGTGCTCCTTTTGGCTTAAGTGCGCGCTCTTTTGCTCAATCGCCCTTATTAATCCCATCTGTAAAAGTGCCCGATTCTCCCTAGCAAAGTAGATTCTCCTCGCACCCGCACGCTCAAAAAAGCTCGTTAATTCCGCAAAATTCACATCGCTTGTAAGGTCACTCACGCCAAAAAATGGGCGAATATCGCGCATAAAATCATTCAAATTAAACACACGGTGATCCTTAAAAATCCGCACGGAAAATTCGTTGCGCGCGTAATCTTCACCATAATCAAACGTCAAAAAGAGCCATTCTCGCGCCACATCACGGAGCGAATCAATAAACTCCCAAACCCCCACGCCCAACTCGCCTCGCTCCATATTTATCGCTCTTGCGCGCGCCCTCAGCTCCTCGCTCGCTGTGGCAAACACCACCTCCCCGCGCTCACTCACAAAGCCCTGCTCGCCCTCTTTATAGAGCTCGCAAGGGAATGCATCAAAAAGCTCGTTAGCAACGAAAAAGAGACGGGAATCGTGCAGCTCCTCAAGGCTTGCATAGATCTCAAGCTCCACCCCTTTTAGGCGCGATTCCCACCAAAGCCGCTGCAAAGACCTTAGCTCCTCCAGTGGCTCGACAATCACCCAGCGAAGCTTCTCAAACACCTCAGGATAGTATTGCCTCACATACTCGGCAACATCGCTGATTAGCTCGCCTCGCGAAGCTCCGAGCTCAACAAAACCCGCGCGCCCCTCCTGCAAGAATCGAACCAAAAACTCCGCAATACTCGCACCAAAATAGCCGCCCGCAGAGACGGACGTGTAAAAATCCCCCTCTTTGCCTATTTTTGCGCAACGATAGTAGCCCTCCCGCCCGTAGAGCCATTCGCGCATAACGCTCGCGAAGCTTTCCATAACTTCTGGCGCGCTACTCGGGAATCTTCGCGTAGAGCTCAAGCAAAATCAGCTGCCTATTTAGCTCATGAATGCGTAAATCAAGCTCCTTTGTGCGCTTGGAGTTTTTCATTATCTCCAAATCAAATTCGCTGATTTCGCCTGCGCGGGTGCGCTCGGCACTCTGCGCCAAAAGCGCGTCATAGAGCTCCAAATCCACTGCACTTAGCGCGCGAGTGCGCTCCAAAAGCTCTAGTTTTCGCATTTGCAAAAAATAGTGCTCCCTCTGCGCCTTAAGCGCATCCATACGCATTGCTCCCGCTCTTAATTGCGCGATTTTCGCGCTCTGCACATTCGCATAATGCGAGGCGTCAAAAAAAGGCAGGCTAAAGACGATCCCCACCGTCGCATACTCATTATAACCGTCCTTTAGCGGGTGCAAATTACTATTGTGCTGATGATAATAGCGCGCTTGCAAGGAGATTTGGGGCAGGTATTGTGCGGAGGTTTCATAATATTTCGCCCGAAGCTGCCCCTCATTTAGGCGCACTCGTGCAAGCTCAAGATTGTGCTCTAAGTAGGATTCCTCGCTTAGGGGCGCAAAGGTCGGAAGCTCTACGCTCGCGTAATCCTCAATGTCGCTCACGCTCGCAAGCTGCACATAGGCGCTGTGATGGGAGTTCTCAAGCTCAAGCAAACGTAGCTCCGCACTGTTTCGCTCCAAAATCGCCCGATCCAGCTCGCCACTGTCTGCGATTCCCGCGCGGAATTGCTCCTGTTTGCGCAGCACCTCAATTTCGCTATTTGCGATGAGTAATTTCTGCTTTTCGCGCTCCAAATCAAGCCGCCGCAATGTATAAATAAAACGCAACACACTCATCACGAGCTCACGCTCCTTAAGCGCGATTTCCGCCTCAGTGTAACGCTCCTTGAGATTTGCAAAACGAATACTCTGAAATATCCCACCGCTACGGAAAATAGGCTGATTAATCCCTACACTCAGGCTTCTTGTGCGCGCACGCGGATTGTAATCGTAATTATCCAAAATGGAGTAGCTAAGATCCAGCGGACGCAACCACTGCCAGCGTAAAGCCGCGGAATTAGCGCGATTTTGCTCGCGCTCTAGGGATAAAATCTCTCGCTTGTTTTTGCTTAAAAACGAGAAATCCTCCGCAAAAAGGAGCGGGAAAAAGAGGGCGATTCCCAAGAATCGTGAGAATCGCACCAGCGTGGGCATTCTTGCGCCCCGAACGGATTCGCACTTTTTGCCTAACATTTCAAAATATCGCGCCACGACTAACCCCGCCTCAAAGCTCTTCACACGCCTCTTTAAAGCGAGTAAAACCCTCTCTCATCTCATGCTCCTGTAAGGTCAAAGGAGGCAGGAATCGGATCGTATTGCGCCCCGAGCGAAGCACCAAAACGCGCTTTTGGAACGCCTTTTTGATGGCTTCTGCTTGGATTTCAGCACTTTTAGCTCGGATTCCCCGCATGAGACCTAGCCCCACATCGCGCTCAAAATGCTGCGGAAACTGCGCACAAACCTCCGCAAGCATCGCGCTAAAAAGATCGATACTCCTTTGCAACGCACCGCTTCGCTCCTGCTCGCTAAGTATCTCTAGCACCGTGAGAGCCGCCCTTGTGGCGAGCGGATTCCCGCCAAATGTGCTCCCATGATCGCCCGGCGCGAAAATATCCTTAAGCCCACTCATTACCGCGCCGATAGGCACTCCGCCCGCAAGCCCCTTTGCCATCGTGATGACATCAGGCGTGATTCCATACACCTGTGAAGCAAAAAGCTTCCCGCTTCGGTAGATTCCCGTCTGCACCTCATCGACCATGAGCAAGACATTCTTCTCTTTTAAAAATTGCGCGAGCCGCTGGATTCCCGCAACCTCTTGAGGCTCGATCCCCCCTTCGCCTTGCACGAGCTCCAAAAGCACGGCGCACGTGTGGTCATCGACTAATTCAAACACATGCTCGATATTTTTCGCATAGACAAATCCATCGGGATAAGGACCGAAGTAGTGGTGCATCTTCTCCTGTCCCGTCGCCTTGAGCGCGGTAATCGTGCGCCCGTGAAACGAGCTCTCTAGCGTAATAATCTTGTAGCGTTTGACCTCGCCTCCCTCCTCGCCGAATTTGCGCGCAATCTTAATCGCCCCCTCATTCGCCTCTGCACCCGAGTTGGCAAAAAAGAGCCGCATATCATACCCGCTAAGCTCCACAAGTCGCTTTGCAAGACGCGCTTGGGAATCGATATAGTAGAGATTTGAGATATGAATGAGCTTGCGCGCCTGATCGCTAATGGCTTCTGCGAGCCGTTCATTCCCATGCCCGACGCTACACACCGCAATCCCCGCGGCAAAATCGATATAGTCCCGCCCGCAAGAATCGAACAAAACCGCGCCCTTGCCGTGAGTAAAGTGGATGTAATTGCGCGCATAAGAGTGCAAAACATAGGCTCGATCGAGCTCTTCTTCGTTTTGATATTCCATTATCTAATCCCTCATTTCAATTTTGACTAATTCGGAGAAAAACTCGCGCGCAGGGATCTCAAGCTCTAGGCGATATTCTGAGATATGCTCGCTATCAGCGACTTTGTGAAGCTTTCTAATACGCACTTTAGTCGCGATTCCATCAATGTAGAAGTGCTTTTTATGCACCTCTTGCGCCTCAGCTTTAGAGAGAAAAAGCGTAATTTTAGCACCAGAAATATCCATCGCTTCGGCGAGTGGCGCACCCGTGCTGACATATTCGCCCGCTTTAGCGTGGATTTTGTAAAGATAACGCTTTGAGAGCACAAGACGCTTTTTAGTGATGGTATCAAGGTTGCGCGCGCGTTCAATTTTTAAGGAATCGAGCTGCTCGAGTGCCTGAAGATAGGCGATTTTGGCGTTAAAAAATGCAATCTCTGCGCTATCTTTTTGGTGGCGCGATTTGGTGCTTAGTGCCTGAACGTCCTTAAAATGCCGCTCCGCAAGCTCATAACTCCTTAAAAGCGCGTCCACACGCTCTTGCATGCTCTTTAGCATTCTCTCCTGATGAGCCAAAGTCGCGCGCTCCAAAGTATCATCAAAGCGCACAATCACCTCCTCATCATCGATGTAGCTCCCCTCTTTTTCGCTTTTCACTTCCTTAATCACACCCGAAACTGCTGCTTTGAATTCATAATGTTCAAGGGGCTCTAACTTCGCATAAAATAGGCGGGAATCGCCCAAAAGTGGCGCGATGGTGCATAAAAAAACGACTAGGATTCCCCAAAAATTATTCTTAGCCAATGTGAAGCTCCTTATAGAGATTGATCGCGTATCGATCGCTCATACTCGCAATATAATCTGCGACCATTCGATGGGGCTTCGCACCCTCACTGATACGCTCTTGTAGCTCTTTGGGAAGCAGGTTGGGCTCATTCATAAAATCCGCAAAAAGAGCCGCGATACAACCCCGACCAAAAAACATTTTGCGGTTGATCTGCTCGTGGCGATAGAGCTTTTTAAAAAGAAGCTTTTTAAGCACCTTGAGCTCCCTCTCCAGCTCTTTTGGATAGCCTAGCCCTGTCTGCTGCCCTGCGGGAATCGACGCGCTCAGCACCTGATGTGAAGGGTTGGCGTGCGCTTTGCTCGCGTCTAAAAAGCGATAAATAAGATGACTGATGAGATTTGAGACAAAACGATAGCGCAAAACCTTCTCATCTTCTCTGATTCCCTCCAGTTCGGCAGTGTGAAGGATTTCGCGCGCAAGTTCGCTCTCTTTTAAATCCTCAAAACAGAGCAATCCGCACTTGATTCCATCGTCAATATCGTGGCTCACGTAAGCGATCTCATCGGCATAATCGACGATAATCGCCTCCAGACTCGGGTGGTATTCAAGCTTAAAAAGCTCATTCATTCGCTCATCTAAAAAAGCCTTTTTATACGGGAAAGAGTGCTTTAAGATTCCCTCCAGTGTAGCAAAAGTGAGATTGAGTCCATCAAAAGCGGCGTAACGTTTCTCTAATTTGCTCACGACGCGAAAGGATTGAAAGTTATGGTCAAAACCCGCGGGGAATCCGCCCTTTTTAAGTAATTTATCAAGCTCATCGCCCCCCGCATGACCAAAAGGTGTGTGCCCCAAATCATGCGCGAGCGCAATCGCCTCGGCAAGTGCTTCATTAAGCCCGAGGTGCGCGGCAAGGCTCCTAGCAATCTGACTGACCTCGATGGAGTGTGTGAGGCGCGTGCGAAAATAATCGCCGCTAGAGTTCAAAAAAACCTGCGTCTTATATTCCAAACGACGAAACGAAGAGCAGTGAATAATGCGGTCTCTATCGCGCGAATAGGGATCGCGAAAGTCATCACACACAGGATAAAAACGCTCGCTAGGTTGCATGGATCTCCTCTTAATATTAGGGCGATTTTATCGAAAATTGCCTAGGATTAAAGAATCCAAAAAACAAGGCGCGAACATGGAGCTTCTCTCTCACCCTTTCGGCGAATATGGGACAAATTGCTATGTCATTAAGGATTCTCGCGGCGAGATTGTGATTGACGCGGGTAAAGGGGCGTTTGAATGGGTCATCGCGCAGGCAAAAAATCCGCTTGCATTTCTCAATACCCACGGGCATTTTGATCACGTGTGGAGCAATCACGCGCTCAAAAATCACTTCCCTCATGTGCCCCTTGCGATTCCTAAAGATGATGCTTTTATGTTGGAATCAGACTGCTTTGATACGGGACTCACACCTTCGATTCCCGACATTTTGGTTGAGGGAATCGAGGCGGAGTTAGATTTTAAAGGGATACGCGTGCTTTTTCGCCACTTCCCTGGGCATACGCCGGGTTGTAGCACGATTGAGATTGGCGAATATATGTTTAGCGGCGATTTTGTCTTTAAAAGTAGCGTCGGGCGCAGTGATTTCCCCTATTCTAGCCGTGTGCATATGCGTCAATCACTGGAGCGTTTCGGCACGATTCCCTACGATAAGCCCATCTACCCGGGGCATGGCGAATGCACAAGTATCAAAAGGGAGCAGAAAAATATTCCATTTTGGCTTGCGAGAATCTAAAGGGAATCTTGAGCGGATTCCCCACTTTGATCCTTGAAATAGGCACAAAAATAGAGTAAATCAGGTAAAATCTACGCACAAGGGGGGAGTGCAATGCAAAGTCGCGAGATTTTAGATGTTTTATCCAACAAAAGGGTGCTGTGTTTGGAAGATGAGCCGGGTATTTTAAGTAACATTACTGAGAATTTAGAGCTATTTTTTGGCGAAGTTGTGGGCGTTAGAGATGGCAAAGAGGCATTAGAATATCTAGATTCCTGTAGCTATGATGCCTTGGTGTTTGATATTGGTGTGCCGCATATCGACGGGCTTGAGTTGGCAAAAAGAGTGCGGGAGAAGGATCATAAAATACCGATAGTGATTTTATCAAGCCACACAGAGCAGGAATATTTGTGGCGAGCGGTCGAGCTTAAAATCACAAGATACTTGACGAAACCTTACGATAAAAATGCGTTTTTAAAAGCACTTGAAGATGTAGCACTTGAGCTAATGGACTACAAGCCACTTATGACCTTGAATAAAGATATAAGATATGACTTTACGAAAAAGATCATATACATAAGAGATGAAGCCTGTCATCTCTCAAAGAGTGAAAGCAAGCTGTTTGATTACTTTTTAAACAACAAAAATCAAGCCATCACATACGAACAGCTTTTTGATTACATGTGGGAGTATGAGCAGCCCACAAAAGAGGCTATAAAAGCCATCGTAAAAGAGTTGCGCAAAAAAGTGGGCAAAGATGTGATTAAAAATTTATACGGGGTGGGATATATCTGTGAAATATAGATTTGGTATGGTGCTAGCCATTTTTGCCGTGCTCTATGCGCTAATCATCGGCATGTTTTTTAAATTTTATCAAGATTTGGCTATGGAGGATGCAAAAAAAGAGGCATTCCACATACTAAATACCATGAATGCCGTTAGGGATTATGTTGCAACGATACAAAGACCCCTTATTGATGAGCTAAAAAGTAATGGGGCATTAAGTTCTGACTTTTTTGACCCGCGTCTGCTCTCTTCTTCATATATCGCGCGCGAGGTCTATAATATCCAACGCGAGAAATATTTAATTGACTACGACTATAAGCTAGTAGCGACTAATCCACTAAACCCAGCACATCTTGGTGATGAGTTCGAAAATGAGATTTTAGAGGGCTTTAAAGAGGGAAAATATCAAGAGTATGCAAAGATAGTGAAAAATGCAGACACGTCCTATGTTTTTGTCGGTTTGCCTGTGAAAAATACGAATGCAACTTGTGCTGTGTGCCATAACATAAACTCCGCTCCCCAAAAAATGATAGAGAGATATGGCGGAGATATATCAAGTCTCCAGGGAAAAGTTGGCGATACAATCGCGATGGTATCGTTTAAAGTGCCAGTAAAAAATATACTTTTAAACCATGTGGAAGAGTTTGCGTTAAGCGCAATTGTGCTTTTTGTTCTGTTTGCAGTTTTGGTTCTTTTCATATACAAGATTCATCAAAAAGTAATGAAAATAAAAGAGCAAAATAAGCAGCTCATGGTCAGTCAGTCGCGTCTAGCCTCCATGGGCGAGATGATCGCCAACATATCGCATCAATGGAAGCAACCTCTCGCCCAAATAGGAGCGGTGCTTATTAACTTAGAGCTTTTTAATGAGCGAGGAAAGTTAGATAACAATAGGCTCAAAGATAAGCTCGATGAGATAGGCGAGCAAGTAAAGTTCATGTCAGAGACCATTGATGATTTTAAACATTTTTTTGATCCGAACACGCCAAAATGTGAATATTCTAGCGAACAGGCTATTAAACGTGTGCGTAAAATTTTAGATGCAACTTTACGTGCGAATGCCATAAATCTAAATATGCAGATTGAACAAAATTTTAACCATTTTGGAAACATTAACGAGCTAATTCAAATTTTAATAAACTTAATAAATAACGCTAAAGACGCGCTTGTTAATCAAAGCAATGCACAAAGGGAGATAAAAATAACCTCACTTGTGCGAGAGGGTATTCGCATGATTGAAGTAGAAAACAACGGCAAACATATCAAGCAAAATGAAATAACTAAGATATTTGAGCCATATTTTACCACTAAAGCTACTGGTAGCGGACTTGGACTATATATGAGCAGAGTTATAATGGCAAAAAACGGCGGTAGCATAGAAGCTTACAATGTGCCAAATGGCGTAAAATTTACGATTAAATTTTTGAACCTCTAAAATAATCTTATTTTCTCCCTACTTCCCCCCTTTTTAGTAGCATCATTAGTGTCACGAAATCACATCGATTTTAGAAATTCAATTTTTCAGAAGGGGGAACACGTGAAGAAGTTGAATAAAGTGTTGCTCGGTTTAGTTGCGGGTGCTAGCGTCCTCGCCTCAGTAACCTGTGCCGAAGGAATGAACCACGGCATGGAACTAAGCAATCAGGCACAAAAGGTCATTGCAAATCCCAAGGGAACTTTGCAAAGTAGAGGTATTACATCATTGCAAGACTACGTTGTAGAAGAGCAAGAGATGTATGAGTGGTTGTTTAAAAATCACCCTATTTTTACCAAATATGGTGGCAAAACAGTAGGTAAATTGGTCGTTCATGACCGTGGGCTAGAGTGGCTGGCTGAAGGTCATGGATATGATTTTTCAAAAGCTAGTAAAAGAGACGGTGGGCAGGGGTATAGCTCTATGATGTATAGGATTCCTGCAGCTTCATCTCTTCATTTTCCTAACAAATTCATAGGTTCTGAGAAGTGTGGTGAGTGTCACCCCACTCAATACGAGGTATGGAGCAGATCAAGGCATGCCACTACCATTCGATTCCCCGGCGAGCACCCTGAAGTTAATAATGAACTAACTAAACCGGTGTTTGGGGCAGATACGGCCTCGATTCTTCCAAAGGGTATCACTCCTGATGTTATTTATGCTACAGTCGGACACCTAAGAACGAAATTGGGCTATATTGATGCTTGGCTACTTAGGGGGACTTACTACGTAGAGGGCGGTTTGCTTAGAGATGGCACAGGTCAGATCGTAGCAGGTGGTAACCAGTTCCAAACGACTTGGGCACTCAGGCTTGACCCAGAGACTGTCAAAAAAATCAAAAAAATTGTACCGGACTTCCCTGGCACGCTTGAGGAGTATGGCGATAACGGTGGATACGTTCGCGGTCTAGCTTCGTATGCGGCTAAACACAAGAAGTCAATGTTCTTCCAAGCAAATGCTTCATATTGTGAAGTTTGCCACCCATTCAAGTTTGACTTCAAAACTAAGAAGGAGTTCTATTCTGTCCTTGGTAATGCAAAAGAGCTTCAAAAACACACTATCTCAAAAGGTGTAAGTTGCGAGGAGTGCCACGGAGCTGGCGGTCACCTTGATGAAGCAAATAACTTTAGAACATCGAACTGTGAACGTTGCCACCAAAGATTTAACTTCAGCCCCGATCTAGCTAGGAATCCAGCTAACGTAGGCAAAATAGATAGGGCGCTAAGTTCTAAGTTTAAATCAATGGGACCAGGATGCGGTTCTGAGGGATCTCAGTCATACTTTACCGCTCACTATGACAAGGGTATGCGTTGTGTAACTTGCCACGATCCACATGATGCCACAGGTCCAGTTGTTGGTGATAAAACCATAAAAGGTATGAACTACAACTCAGAGCAAGGCTATCTAAGTGCGCTTTACACTAAGCCAAAGATTACGAAAACATGCCAAGATTGCCATAAGGAGCAAGCTTACATATTCGCAAGAGCAGACACTCACAAGGATAACACTTGCGCATCTTGCCATATGCCATTCATGATGAGTTGTGAGAACTTCTATGCAATCCAGTTCCAAGAGAATGCTGGATTTGACACACAAAGACGCTCACACATTTGGAAGATTGACGTAAGTCCAGATAGGAAGTCTTTGGTTGCTGGCTCTGCTGCACAAGGTCCAAGAGATGCAAAAGATTGGCACTTCGAGAGGAACGACGAAGGTCGCAACTTTATCGACTTGATGTGGGCGTGCGCTAGAACATCTTGGGCAGACAAAGATATGCAAGATACAAAAGGTTGCCACAGCCCAGTAGTTTCTGAGCTCAAAGAGACATTGCACTTCAAAAACCAAAAGCAGGTCTATGATGAGGTGATGGGATGGCAAAAACCTGTAAAAACTGACTTTACAAGCGTAAAAGTGGGAATCCAGGGTATCTACAAGATCCTAGAGGTTAAAAAGCTCAACTCTACCGATAAGACAAGAGTTTATGAGCTAATTGAGAAGGCTCAAGACACAGTAGACCTACTAGAGAAAGATGGCTCTTGGGGTGTGCACGGCTTTAAATACACAAAGCAAAGGCTAGATGCTGCCAAAGAGTATATCAAAGAGGCTCAAAGGATATTGAACGCAAGCCTATAAATGGCAAGGGAGGTAGCACTAGCTGCCTCCTAATTTTTTTTGAAATTGACGAAGGTAAAAATATGCGAAAAACACTCCTTTTAATACCGCTTTTGACATCTAGCTTGTCTCTTGGAGTAGAACTTAATAACGATGAGCGTCGCGAAGCTTATGCTATTGGTGCTTCTGTGGGGGAACACTTGCTAAATCAGATAGATGGGCAAGAGAAACTAGGGGTTAAAACGGATAAAGACATAGTGCTAGAGGGTTTTTTGGATGCTTTTAAAAACCAACTCAAAATAAAACACGATGAGGTGGGTAAATACCTAAACAATAGAGTTGCCAAGCTAAACAAAGCAGCGGACGACCTTGATAAGGTTAATCTTGAGAAGAATTTAAAAGCCGGCAAGGAATATATGGCTAAAAATGCCAAAAATAAAAAGGTCAAAACCACAAAATCAGGCTTGCAATACGAAATAATAACTAATGGTAGTGGCGATACGCCAAGAGATGAAAGCATAGTGGTCGTAAATTACAAAGCGTATCTCATTGATGGCACCATTTTTGATGACACAACTACATCAAAAACACCAGCTCACCTGTCTATGGTGAATATCATAGACGGACTAGGCGAGGGGCTCAAGCTCATGAAAGCTGGCTCAAAATATAAATTTACGATACCAAGTGCGCTAGCGTATGGCGACCACGGCATGGATGCTGTGCCAGCAGGTGCTGTTGTTATCTTCGAAGCAGAGCTTTTAAGGGTGCTAAAGCCAGGTGAGTTGGCTGGTGTTGCAAAAGAGCTCAGTGAAAAAGAGATCAAAGATTTTCACGGGACACAAAAATAAATCCTTAACAAAGGGTATGTCATGAAATTTCAAAGAAGAGAGTTTTTAAAATATCTAGCAGTGGGGTCTGCTAGTGTGGGGCTAGCAGGCTGTAATGCTACTACGGATAATGATGGCAAAAAGCCAAACTTTGGCATGATTTTTGACCAAAACAAATGCGTTGGCTGCACCGACTGCGAAATAGCTTGTAAGAAGGTGAATTTAGTTCCAAAGAGACAAGCAAGGCTTTATGTTCAAGACAAGACTGATCCAAATGCACGTCTTGATAGACGTTTTGTGAGAGTTAGTTGTCAGCAGTGCGTAGAAGCTCCTTGTGTGAATGTCTGTCCTACAAATGCCTGCCACAAAGATGAGGCTACGGGAATCACTACAACTAACGCCAATGACTGCATTGCTTGCAAATACTGTATCGTCGCCTGTCCTTATGATGTGCGCTTTATAAATGAAGAGAGTCATGCCGCAGAGAGCTGTAACTTCTGTTTGGATACGAATTTAGCTAACAATAAAGAGCCTGCTTGTGTCGAGGCGTGCAGATACGATGCTTTGGTTTTTGGAGATTTAAATGACGAGGAATCTCACATCAGTAAGCTTCTTCGCGTGAAAGATAGCTTGCGTATGCGTCCAGAATGCGGCACAAAACCGAGCTTGCGCTATATACCAGCGGTAAAAATGGGGGTGTGAGATGAATGGTGCAATAAATTTTACCTATACTTTTTCCCATGGCATTGAGTGGCATTGGCCTATCGCACTTTATCTACTTTTAGCCGGTATGAGCGGTGGGGCTTTGGTGGTCTCCTTGCTCATTCGATTCTACAAAAAGCAGAGCGAAAGCACGCCTTTGTTTAAGGCTGCATCATTGCTTTCCTTGGTGACCATTTTACTTGGTATGGTTTGCCTTGTCGGCGACCTTGAAAAGCCACTTTACTTTTGGAAAATTTTGATTAACTACAACTTCAAATCCGTCATGTCCATCGGTGTAGCTGCGCTTTGTATCTACATACCCCTTAGCTTTGTGATGGTGCTTTACGCCTTTGAGCACGAAATCACGGAATCGGGCATTCTTGAGAGGGTGGGCAAGTTTGATCTGCCTAGACGATTTGGATGTGTGATGAGGGTTTTGAATTCATTTAGACCGCTAGCTTATTCATTGACGCTTGTTTTTGCGGTTGCTATTTGCGCATATACCGGCTTTTTGATCTCGGTTCTCGTGCGATTCCCTCTACTAAATACCGCCGTATTGCCCGCCCTTTTTGTAGCTTCGGGACTAAGTGCCGGTATAGCTGGGGCGAGCATTGTTGCCGCATTTTACTTCAAGGCGGATACACACAGTGGCGATATTAAGATTCTGCATGCAGTTGAGTGGCCTGTGTTAGCTTTTGAAATTTTGCTCATTTTGATGATATTCGTGTCGCTTGTCATAGGAAGTGATGTGCAAAAAGCAGCGAGCGTGGCTTTTTATCAAGGATTTTACGCTAAGATGTTTTGGCTTGGTGTCGTAGCTATCGGCTTTGGTGTGCCACTTGCGTTGAATTTGGGGCTTGGTAGATTTATCACGCATCCGAAATTTAATGCCTTCTACATTAGTGCTTTTGCTAGTATTTTTGGAGTATTTATGCTAAGGATGTTCATTCTTTACGCGGGACAAACATACAACATATTGCATATCTAAAAAACGGGAGCGACATGAGGCTGCTGCTGAATTTATTTCTGTCATACAAATTTGTTCTCTTCATGTTGCTCATTTTGGGGGCTGCAGCCGGTGTAGCCACGTTTTTAGAAAGCATTTACGACACCCAGACTGCTAAAATTTTAGTCTATGATGCTAGATGGTATGAGATAGTTATGCTCTGTCTGACTATCTCGCTAATTGGCATTACCATTAAGGGTAAAATGTGGCGTCGATTTGGTGCGTTTGTCTTGCACTCTGCGTTTATTGTCATCATCTTGGGTGCGTTTTTGACTAGATATTTCGGCGAAGAGGGCGTGCTTCACGTTAGAGAAGGAGAGAGCTCTAATGAAATGGTGAGCGTAAAGCCGTTTTTGCAAATTTTTTCAGGCGAAGAACTCCTTGAGATTCCTCTGAATTTAGCTCAGGTTGGCAACAATAACTTCAAAATTTCAAAAATCATAAACTCCAAAAATTTCAATGTCGAATTTGTCTCTTACGAGCCTGCGCCACAAGGCGAACGCGGTAGGCTAGTCGTAAATGCCGGTTTTGAAGGCGAGCAAAAAAAAGAGCTGTCTCTGCTTGGCGGAGCGGGCTGGATCAGCGACCCTGCTACTTTTGAGCAAAACGGCGAATTTATTGAGATTGCTTGGGGCTCAAAGATAGTGAAATTGCCCTTTTCAATAGAGTTGGTGAAATTTAAACTTGAAAGATATGCTGGCTCTCAGAGCCCATCATCGTATTCCAGCGATGTAAGGGTGATTGATAATGATGGGAATCGCTTGCTTGAGTATAAAATTTTCATGAATCATCCGCTCACCTACAATGGAGCAAAATTTTTCCAGTCCTCATACGATATTGATGAGATGGGAACTATCCTTGAAATAAATCGCGACCCCGGGAAATGGGTAACTTATCTCGGATATTTTATGCTTTGCGTGGGCTTTTTAGGGAATTTCTTCACTCGCGGTAGTCGCTTTGAAAAACTAAACAAATTTATAAAAAACAGCCAAATTCTGCTTATTTTTACGATACTTGTGGGAATCTGCCCCAATCTGAAAGCAGATGAGATAAGCCAAATGGCTGAGTTTAATAAATTTAGTGCGCGCCATGCAAATGGTGCTTTTGCGCAACTTCTTGTGCAAGATTATATGGGGCGGATAAAACCGCTTAGCACTGAGGCTTATGAGGTTGTTAGCAAGATGAGCGGTCAGACCTCGCTTTTTGGGCTGAGTCCCGAGCAGATTATTCTTGCAATGAATATCAACCCCTCGCTTTGGCAAAATATGAAAATCATCAAAATAGGCAACAAGCAGATAAAAAAGCTACTAAATTTGCCCGAAGATGAGAAGTTTGTAAGTTTTTCGTTTATGTTTGATCAGAGAGGATTTTATAAGCTCGGTAGAGAAGTTGATGCTGCAAATGCTATGCCTGCTTCAAAGCGAGGCACTCTTGAAAATGAACTTATAAAATTTGATGAGCGAATCAATATTGCCTATCTCACTTTTAAGGGGATCTTTTTCAAATTTATCCCTATCCCAAATGATATGGAGAATCGATGGCTTTCTCCAAATGACGCTTTCATGGAAGATAGGCTGACAAACGAGACAAAAACACTTTTAAATGATTATCTAATCGGCTTACAAGAGGGTATGACTGCAAATGAGTGGAATCGAGCGGACAGAGCACTAGAGGAGCTGAAGTCCTTTCAGCGTGCTACCTCATCGCATCTCCTGCCTAGTGAATTTCGTATAAAAACCGAGGTTATTTACAACAAAGTTTTAATCTTCAAAAAGCTGGCGTCCTTTTATATGTTATTTGGCTTGGGGATTCTCACTCTGGCTTTGGTCGCTCTATTTTCATCACAGAAATTCAATCTGCTTAAGAGATTTACTTTTTGGATTTTTGTGTGCGGATTCCTCGCCCACACGATAGGGCTTGGCGTGCGTTGGTATATTTCAGGACATGCGCCTTGGAGTGATAGCTATGAGAGTATGATCTACATCGGCTGGTCAGCGGCACTTGCGGGTATGATATTTTTTAGAAAATCCCTGCTCACACTTGCTGCTGCTTCTTTGCTAGCCGGCGTCGTTATGCTTGTGGCACACATGAGTTTTGTTAATCCGCAAATTACGAATTTGGTTCCTGTGTTAAAATCCTATTGGCTTACAATCCATGTTTCGGTTATCACCGCAAGCTATGGATTCCTGGGGCTTGGCTGCTTGCTTGCTATGCTGGCACTTTTACTAATGGCACTGAAAACTGAGCGGAATCTTGATCGATTAAACGAGCAGATTCGCTATCTCGCCGCGATTACCGAAGTTAGCCTGATTGTCGGGCTTTGCCTGCTTACTTTGGGTAACTTCTTTGGAGGCGTTTGGGCAAATGAAAGCTGGGGGCGCTACTGGGGCTGGGATAGCAAAGAGACGTGGTCTTTTGTAAGCATTGTCGTTTATGTTTTGGTTTTACACATGCGCTTTGTAAAGAGCTTAAATTCCGTCTATCTGTTTTTGGTCGCTTCAGCTATCGCGTATAGTTCAATAATAATGACATACTTTGGGGTAAATTTTTACCTAACTGGCATGCATTCATACGCTGCTGGAGAGATGCCAAGTGTGCCAAATTTTATCTATTTTATAATAGTCGGCGTGATTGCTTTGATCGCGCTAGCATATCGCGGACGAGAAGTCAAAGCCATATAACAAGGAGAATAAGTTGAAAAAAGGGTTGCTGACGATTTTACTTTGCGCTACTGTGGCGCAGGCTGGCTTTATACAAGAAGGTATGGAAGCCAAAGAAACTGGCGATCATAACAAAATGCTTGAAATTTATGACAAAGCTTGCAAGGATGGCAAAGCTTCTGGTTGTTATAATTTAGCTGTGCTTTATTCAGAGGGCACTGGTGGCGTGCGAAAAGAGCCACAAAAGGCGTTGAAGCTTTACGAAAAAGCATGTTTGGCAAAATTCGCGCTTGCATGCAACAATCTCGGCTATATTTACGAAAGTGGAAATGGTGCAAAGCAAGATTTTAAAAAGGCTGTAAGCTACTACGAAAAAGCCTGCAAAGACAACGAAGGTTGCACCTCTTTGGGGCTTTTGTATGCAAATGGTGCTGGAGTTAAGCGAGATATCAAAAAGGCTATTGAGCTTTATACCAAAGCCTGCGAATATGGCGATATGATGGGGTGCAACAACCTTGGTTATTTAAATATGCAGGGTATTGGCATGGACAAGGACTATACCAAAGCCAAAAATTATTATGAGATAGCTTGCAACGGTGGCATTGGAATCGGCTGTGATAACCTAGGATTCCTGCATGCTTTTGGGCAAGGCACAAAACAGGACTACGGGCTGGCTGCAAAAAGTTATGAAAAAGCCTGCAACCTCGCTTATTACGCGGGATGTAATAATCTAGCTATACTTTATGCTGAAGGAAAAGGCGTAAAAGCCGATAACAAAAAAGCGCGAGAGCTTTTTAAAAAAGCTTGCGATGGCGGTGTAAAAATGGGTTGTGATAACGCAGATATGTTAAAAAAGATTACAAAATAAGGAGCAATTTATGATTTCACGTTTAGTTTTTGCTCTAGCTGTGCTAAGTGGCTTGCTTTTTGCTGGAGAGATGTTTCAGAGTGTCAAGCCTGAAGAGGCTACACTTGTTGGCGCAGGTAAAGATAGGGAGTATTGTCCAAGTTGTGGCATGAACTTGATCAAATTTTACAAAACAAATCATGTCCATAAGGGCAAGCAATATTGTTCAATACACTGCCTTTATGAGGCTACAAAGGGACAAATACCAAACGAAGTTCAGGTCGTCGATACAAAAAATCTCAACTTAATTGACGCGCTGAAAGCCTATTACGTCGTCGGCAGTTCAACAAAAGGCACAATGACCAAAAACAGCAAATACGCTTTTGCCAGCATGGAAGATGCAAAGGAATTTCAAGCTGCAAATGGCGGTGAAATAATGGATTTTGCGAAAGCTTATGCGACTGCCGGCAAGGATTTTGAAGGCGATAGAAAGATGATCAAAGCCAAGCGTGAGAGTGGTGCTTACGAGAAAGGGCAAAAACTTTATAAATCTAAGTGCCCCAAAATAAATGTAAAATCTTTTGAAACAATAGCCCTTTTGAAAGCAAGCCTAAAAAGCTCATGCGCCCTAAGCGATGATAGCGAATTGCAGGCGATTGCGCTATATCTTTGGGATGCTCCTAAAAACGTAGGCGCAGCAAAAGCGAAAAAGGCGAAATCCGAACGCATTGAAGTTCCAAAAGGTGCGCGTTGTCCGATTTGTGGCATGTTTGTAGCCAAATATCCGCAGTGGGTCGCCATGATAGAGGCAGATCAAAGTTTTTATTTTGATGGCGTAAAAGATATGATGAAATACTATTTCAAAAACAACAAGAGATTTGATAAGCTTTTTGTAAGTGACTACTACAAGCTTCACAAGATTCCAGCTGAAGAAGCATTTTTTGTTATAGGTTCAGATGTTTTTGGTCCGATGGGCGATGAGTTGGTGCCCTTTGCGAGTGAGGCTGAAGCTCAAAATTTTGCCAAAGATCATGCTGGCAAGAGAATCCTGACCTTTGATGAAATCGATGAGAGCGTGTTAGGAGGGCTATGAGGCTTATAGTTATTTTGTGCTCGGTCTTTGGTGTCGCTTTAGGGCTCATTGCCGCACATTATTTAGCATTTGACCACACTTCAAGAGTTCAGAGCCTAGAGCTTCTCTCTAAAAAAGTGCGCGATACGCAGCTCTCGCAGAGCTTTATCTCTAATGAGTATAAGGGGTTTGTCTATGCTAAATAGAGCCTTCATAGACTATGCAACTACTTTGCTTTACAAAGATAGGAGCGATCATTCGTTTAGTTTTGTGATTTTTACCTTTATCGTCTTTATCCTGGGCTCTGTATTGTTTATATCATCTTCCATTCAGCATGATTTAATCGCCTCCGTCAAATCAAAACCCGACATTGTGGTAGAGGCGTTGCGTGCAGGTAAAAGGGATTTAATGCACGATGGTTACATCTATGATGTCTCGCGTATTAATGGCGTTAGCGATGTTCAAGGTGCAGTAGATGGGTATTACTACTTCGGACAAAAACGCATTTGGTTTTATGTGGTTGGCGATGAAGATTTAAGTGAAGATGAAATGATTGTCGGTGAAGGTGTGAAACAAGCTATGGCGGAGCTTTACTACGATGATGTTTTTAACTTTTTGACTGAAGAGAGATTGATTGCAGTTAAAATAAATAGAGTAGCCCCAAAAGATACAAGCCTCATCTCAAACAACACAATCTACATGCATCCCGATATGGTGCGAGCGGTGCTATCCCTTGGCGAAGATGAATATACGAAGCTCTATGTAACTGTGCCCAACCCAAACGAGGTAAGCGAAGTGGCACTAAAAATCGAAAATTTATATCCAAATGCTAGAGCCCTCAGCACAGAGGATAGCATAGCCAATATCAGACACCTATACTACTACAAAGGTGGTATTTTCATGGTGCTCTATGTCGTCGTCATGATATCGTTTTTCATCATGCTTAAAAACCAAATTTCGCTCGCTTATGGCGAAAAGAAAAAAGAGATCGGGATACTGCGTGCGATTGGCTACTCGATAAAAGATATAATCGCACTAAAGTTTATCCAAAATTTTATAGTCGCTTTAGGTGCATTTTTTCTGGGCGCGGTGCTTGCGTATGTTTATGTTTTTGTGCTCAATGCACCGCTTTTGCGTAATATATTTTTGGGCGATGGGGTTGAAAATTTCATCGTCTTTACGCCGATTCTAGATCTGAATATGCTATTTTTGATTTTCATTTTTAGCGTCATTCCGTTTTTGGCATTTGTCATTATTCCATCTTGGCGTATTGCAATTTCAGATATAACTCAGAGTGTAAAATGATTAAAATTAACAATCTTTGTAAAACATTTAATGAAGGTAAGCCAAACGAGTTCAGCGCGCTTAAGAATCTAAATTTAAGCGTTAATGCTGGTGAGACACTGATTTTAAAGGGGGTTAGCGGTAGCGGGAAAAGCACCCTACTCTCTATCATCGCCGCGCTTAGTAAGCCAAGTAGCGGCGAGGTTTTGGTGGGTGGGCAAAATATTTCAAAGCTGCCCGATATTATGGCTTCAAATTTTAGGCATTCTCAAATCGGTTTTATTTTTCAAGCCTTCAACCTGCTAGAAGCGTTGAGCGTTGAGCAAAATATCCTCGCCCCTCTTGCTCTTTTAAATTTAAAGCAAGCGGATATAAATTTGCGTATAGAGCATGCTATGGAGCTTGCCAACATCGCTCATAAAAAAGATCAAGTAGTTTCAAAGCTAAGCGGTGGAGAGAAGCAGCGTTGCGCGATAGCTCGCGCGCTCGTGATGGACGCGCCGCTTATTTTAGCAGATGAGCCGACGGCGAATTTGGATAAAAAAAACTCACTTGCCTTTATTGAGATCTTGCGCAAATTTAAAGAGCTTAAAAAGACCGTCGTAGTCGCCACACACGATATACTTTTTGATGAGCTGAGCTTTGTGGATCGATATGAGAGTATCATCGGCGGAGAGATCGTGTGAGCATATTTTTATCAGATGAGATTATTGCGTTTTTGGCTATTGAGCTAGTTATCATCGTGCTCATGGCTGTTTCGCAGTTTCATGTTATTCATATTTTGCGAAAATGGGACTTTGCGGCTACGACGAATCTGCAATATCTGCTTGAGAAAAAAAATTATCTAGTAAATACGATTTTATCCTTTGCTATGGCTTGCAAGATAGTGCTTTTTATCTTTTTTGCACTTGCCCTAAATGAGCTAGCGAGCATTGTGCCGGGTGCTATGTGTTCAGCCGGTGTGGTTGGGTCAAATAGATACGGTAATTTCCTGCTTTTACTTAAAATTTTACTCATCTTTGGCTTTGGTTTGTGGCTTATTATCAATCGTTTTGATTTAAAAGCTTTAAATTTTCCATTTTTACGCCGTAAATACGCTCTTTTCTCTTTACTTTTTGCGCTTATATTAGTCGAGTTTGGGCTTGAAATTTTATTTTTTGTAAATATTCCGCTTAAAGTGCCGGTTTTTTGCTGCTCTATCGTATTTCAAGCTCCAAAGCTACCTTTTGGATACACTCAGGCGATGCTCGCCCTATTTTTCTATGTCATCTTTGCAGCGATCGTTGCCTTAAATTTCATGAAACAAGCCATGGCTAGTTTTGCTCTGAATTTACTATTTTTATTCATAGCCTATTATGCTATTACCTACTTTTTCGGGCTTTACATATACGAGCAACCTAATCACAAATGCCCATATTGCATGCTTTCATACGAATATTATTACATCGGATATGTCGTTTGGGGTTCGCTGTTTTTGGGCATTTTCTTTGGAATCGTGCCCTTTTTGGTCGAGCTCATCACAAAGCAGCCCTATCTGCATTTGCTAAAATTTAGCACTCTTTGGCTTGCCCTTAATGCCGCGATATGCAGTTTTTACGTGTTAAAGTATTACTTAGTCGTGGGTGTTTTGCTGTGATAAAGCAAATTTTTGCATATTTTTTAATAATCGGCGTTTTAGGCTTGCTCATATTTTCCATAGACATGAGCGAAGGCAAAGTGGTTGTGGTGCATGGAAATACCGAGAAAAAGCCGCTTGAAATAGAGCTTGGTAAATATCTTTGCACAGAGAGCGAAACGCTAATAAACGATCTATTCAACACCGCACAAGCGATCATGCCTAATGGCGATACCTATTTTTTTAATGACATAGGCAACGCGTTTATATGGCTTATGCGACAGCCAAAACGCGAAGAGATAGTGCTGTGGGTCTATGCGCAAGACACCGATAGATACGTGCCTGCTCAAGGCGCGTGGTATTCTCGCATAGAATTTACGCCCATGGGGTATGGATTTGGCGCATTTGAGTTTAGAGTGTATGGCAGGAGCGATTACTACTACGAAGAGGTAATGCTCTGCGCTGCTCGCGGCGAAACGCTCATAAATCCGCTCATTAATATTCTGCTTACCAACAATAAAATCTAGCGTTTTCTAAGCCTGAAGAGACGTGCCCCAGTGAAGTGCAGGGTGGTGGAGTGTAGGGGAATCGAAAAGAAATTCAAAATATCGGAAAATAGCTCTTTTTGATGTTAAGCTTCTAAGGACTCCGTAAAAACTCCGTAAAAATTGCATTAGCAAAACTCAATCGTGCTGATCCAGTTATTATTGATTTTATGTGTTATTTTGGTAATGAGTGCTCGAATATTCTTGACCTCATCATCTAGGGTTATATTGATGTAACCTCCTGCAAAAAAAGCGACGCCGTGTGTTGTTAGCGTGCCTTGAATATAGCTATTTTGCTGTTTTATTAGTCGTGCTTGAGCGCGCTTGAGGGCTTCCTCTTTGTTTCGTGCGAAATCGCTTACTTGCAATATCGGCGTGCCTTTTCCAGCTTTAGCGACAAAGCTTCTATTCCGCTTGGTGTCAAACCACTTTAATTCACACGCTCGATAAAGTTTTGTGTGATTAATTTGGTAGGTAAGGTCAATAATCTCATCATCACTGATTTTATATTCCACTCGCGGAGCTTGTCGGTCTTTTTCAAGGAAAATAAGCGTATTGTTTTTGACGCAAAAAGTAATCTCAAGGTCTTTGGCGATTTTGTAGCAAAAGGCGCAATCGCTCATGTCGTATTGTTCTATATCTCCTGTCTCTTTCATGCGCGCAAAGTCAATTTTTATATTATATCCGTTCTCCTTTGCGATTCCTCGGAGTATCTGCTCATAACTTTGGCGTAAAAAAGTGCGATTTTTCTTCTCTTTGAAACTTTCAAAAAAGTTGGCAGATATAGCCTCTATTTCATAGCTTTTTTTGTAGTTGTATCGGATAGTTGAGATAACAAAGCTTCCTAGAAAATGGTTATCAACATAGATTTTTATATTATCTTTCTGACGCGGGATTGGACTTTGCCAGTGTATACTCAAAAGGAGCGTATCGGCTTCGTCGCTCTCAAAGTCGTTAATAGTTATGTCAATCCAATTTATCGCCTCTGTTTTGTCTGCTTCGTTGTAAAGGATTCTTATCTTTGGAGCGTTTAGCTGTGCTAGTCCCATAAATACCGCTCCTTTTTTTGCGCTTTGGCTAAGTCTGGTAGGTTAATAACTTCTCCGCCCTCTAGCTTTTTGTCGAGTAGCTCGGCATTCTCGCGTAGAAATTGAGCGTATAAGTCCGTTTCTAGCGTGCCATAGACCTTATGACATATCATGTCTAAGCTCTCGTTTGCTGTTGCTATGTATTGCTTCATCGCTCTAACTCCTGCGCGAATATCTCTTGTGCTTGTATTAAGAGCTTTGATGTTGCTTTTAATGCCTCATCATCAAGATTGGCGAGCTTTTGAAGATAATAAAATGCGCGTCTTTTCCCTGCTTGTGGTTTGAGACGCGCGATAAATCCGCCCGTGTTCCCCTGTGTGGTAGAGCCATTTTTTCTAACGCCTCTTACATAGACCTTTCTACCTTTAGGCTCTCCGTAGTCGTTTCCTTTTGGGCGTGCGCTCTGCTCTAGCATGTGTGGCGTAATCGCTGTTTTGTTTGAAAAGATTTGAATGCGTAAATCATCTGCGCTTGCTCCTACTCTTTTTAGTCGTCTTTTTAGATATTTTGGTTTTATGTGCGTGCGTGCGATGATTTGCCTCTTTTGCTCTTTTGAAATCTTTGTAAGTGTTCGGTTGAGCGCGTTTCTTAGCACTCGCTTGAGTTCATTAGCTTGCATTTGTAATCTTCCTTGCTTGTGATGAGTGCTCCGCTGATTTTTAGCTCTTTGGCGTAATACCACGCCTCAAAAAATCTTCTCTTGATAAAGTGTTCGGCGCGAAAACTTAGCGAGTGGATTAGGATATGTTTGTGCTCTATGAGGTCAAAGGCGGAAATTTTGAGCGCACGACCCTCTTTTACCAACTCTTCAAAGCCTTTAAAACGCTCTAAGTCATCGAGTAATATCGTCGCCTCAAAGCTTAGCACCTCCTCATATCCGCCCAAATGTGTATAAATCGGCTTTGTGATGGTGTTTTGTTTGTCAAAATTGACCGTAATACTCTTCTCTAAATTTTCTATGTTGTTTTCAATGCTAAAAATATATTTATCAATAGTAATAATGCGAAAGTTAGGCGGTAGTAGTGCCTTGGTTTTTTTTGCTAAAAGCTCATTAATCGGCGAAAGCATAGCTATTTTTTGTAACCTCCCTTGCGATGTCTTGTGCGGTGGCGTTTGTTTTAGCGACATTTATATTGATGTTGTTGTGAATATTCTGCTCTCTGCTGTTTGTCATTGCCTGGAGCTCTTTTTTGTGCTCGATGTGTGAGGTGATTGCGCCCTGCGTCGTAAGCGCGGGGGCTTTGGGCATATCTTGAGGAATGCCAAGCTTCGCGCCAATCCACTTCCCCAGCGAGGAATCGCTCAGGGTGTCCATGACTGCGCCGATACTTTCGATGATAAATTTTAGCGGGGCGAGCAGGAGATTAAACGCGTTTGCGAGCGCGCGACCCATCATTTCGCCCGCGTTTTGGAATTTCTCTAGGCTCTCTTTGCTTGCTTGGCTTTGTGAAAAAAGCGAGCTAAAGAAGTTTGAGATGGTGGAGAAAATGGGCGTAAGCGGGGCGAATGCGCCTCGCAAAATCTCTGAAATGGGCGCGATTCCCTGCATGAAAGCTTGAAAAAAGCCTGAAAAAAAGGCTTTGAGCTTTGAAAAGTTTTTATACACAAGTAAAGCAACCGCACCCAAAGCGGCAAGGAAAAAGCCCGCAGGCGTGGTGGTAAGCGCGAGCAGTGCGATTCTGATTGCACGGAGCGCGCCACTAAAGAGCTTCAAAGGTGCAAGCGCAAGCGAGAGGCTAAATTTTCCGATTCCCTTAGCACTCGTGAGTGCGCTTGCGCCCAAAAGCTTCAAAACCCCGCGCGCGCCTCCGCCACTGAGTGCGTAAAGCCTAAGATAGCTGATTTGACGGATAATCCCAGCACTCAGACTTTTAAAGCTCACATTGCAAGAGCGCAAAGAGCCACTAAGTTGTAAACAATCAAAAGGTAGCTTTGTGAGGATTTGGCGGTATCCGACTAATGAGAAGCTCGCCACTGCACTTGCGAGTTTCGCACCCAAAAAGGCAGTTTTTAGCGCGAGGAGCGAGCCTATGGCGATTCCTAGGTTTTTTACCAAAGCTTCATTATTTTGAATAAACTCGTTTATCTTTTGGATAAACGCACTTAAAGCCTCAAGCGCGCGATTGACAAAAGGTAAAAAGATGTTCCCGATACTTATTCCAAGTGCGCGAGTGGAGTTTTGCATTAATTGCAAGGAATTGGCGGTTGTTGAGGCGCGAGCACTAAATTCTGCTTCGTTTGAGCCTTTGAATTTGCTTTTAGTGCTAACCTCATCGAGTGCGTTTTTGTAGACGTTTATACCACTTATGAGTGTGGCGATGTCGCTATCGTAATTAATACCCATAATTGCAGAGAGGAGCGCACCGCGTTTTTGTGGCGCGATTTTTTGCATTGTCTCTAAAAATAGCATAATTCCGCCCTGTGCGTCTTCTCTCATTAGTTTTTGAAAGTTTTTTATGTTTAGTCCTGTGGATTCAAAGGCTTTTCTAGCTTTTGCGCTAAGTGAGCCAATATTGTTTAACTTCTTAAGCAGAGCCTCGGATGCTGAAGAGGCAGTTTCAGGAGCTTTTCCTAGTGCAATAAAGGTCGTTGCCAATGCGGCGGTCTGCTCTTTGGTAATGCCCACTTGCTTGCTAATTCCTGCAATTCTCTTCATCGTCTCAACGATTTCGCCCGCCTTAGCCGCGTTTTTATTGGATAGGTGATTGATTGCGTCCATCATTTCGCCTGTTTGGTCAATACTTAGGGCGAGAATGTTTTTTATTTTTCCAATACTATCGCCTGCTTGTTCTGCGGTAATATCAAAAGCAACGGCGGTTTTTGCGACAAGGTTCGTAAATTTAAATAACTCTTCTTTGGCGATTCCCATCTGTGCGCCCGCGCTGGCGACCTGCGTTAGACCTTGCGCGCTCATTGGGATTATTTGGCTCATTTTTAAAAGCTCGCTAGAAAAGGCTTTTATCTCCTCTTTTGAATCAAAATCGACGACCTTTTTCACGTCCGCCATTGCACTTTCAAAATCAATGGCGGTTTTTATGGGTAGAGCGAGCGCGCCTAGGCTAAGCGTTGTGGCGATGACTTCCTCTTTGAGTGCGAATATTCTTTTTTTTGCCTGCTCCATGTCTAGGTTTAGCTTGTGGGTGGTGGCGTTTTTAATATCCTCTTTTAAACGCGCAAGATTTGCCTTGATATTTGGGTCAAATGGATTAGCCTTTAGCTCCTTTAGCCCCTTTTGATAGGCTTGTAGAGCATTTTGCGTAACCTTGGCAATCTGCGCGCTCGCGTCGCGACTTTGGCGATTAATCGCCCTCATCGCTTGGTTGAAATCACTCAAATCCATGCCAAAGGTCAGGGTGGCTTTAGCCATTTATTAAACCTTTTTTTGTTTGATTTTATTAGAATGCATTGCAATAAAATACAAGGGGGCGCAGGTGGATTTTCTTATTTTTGCTTTTGTAATCCTGATTGGTTATACCTTGATTGGGGTGGCTGTCATGGTGGTAGCTATGTTTTGGTATGTTTCGCTTCCTTTGTTGCTTGTAGGGGTGGCTTTTGCGTGGAATCGGGAAAAAGAAGCGCACAAACAGAGTGCAGAGGTAGAGCGTTTAAATATGCAAAAGAGAGAAGAGGCGTGGCGTAGAGAGGTGGAGCACGCGGAAAAAAGAGCGAGGGAAATTGCCTCTTGGTAGACGTTTTGTAAGCGCGAGGATAAAGGCTTTGTAGACTTTAGTTTATTCTTTACATTTTTCAGAAAACTTAGGGTAGTTTCAGCCTGAATATCATCAGAACCCCCTAAGCTACGTGAATTATAATCTAAAAATTTAAAAAAGCACTTAAGGAAATAGATGTTTGACCTAGTTCAAAGCCAATATAAAAAGATATATGATGTCTTTAAAGGCTATGAGCAATTTATGGGCGAGGGATTTGAGGCTAAGATAAAACGAGCAATCTCGGTATTGCATTTTAAGTATTTATTCGGAGCTTGCAAAGAAGCTGTCGCCGTGTTACCCAAAATAGACCCAAAGAGCCTCAATCTGTTTGACTTGATAATGTCAATCTACAATAAAAGACGCAGAGCTCATCAGGCTAAGTTTTTCCTATTGCACTGTTTTGAGAATGCGCTTCGTAGCACCTTGTGCGTCAAATTTTCGGAATTCTACAATCAAGATACCGATGATTGGTTTTTGAAAACCAACGAGCCGAAGCTTAGGAAAATATTCAAAATAGTAAAAAGCGGTGCGGAAGCGGAAATGGAAATCTACAAAATCTCGGCACATTTGGCATATTCGATAAATTTTACATGAGCGACCTGGAAGAGTTAAGTGATGAGTATTGGCACGTGATAGAAGGTGTTTTTGCAAGCGAGAAAAAATACAAGTCTCAAACGCTTCCCGCTTATGGTCGTGCACATCTAAAAACCAAAATAGGACAGATAAGAAAAGCTAGGAATGAGATATACCACAACAATCCGACGAAGATAAAATTCGCAAAGGATCTTGAGATATTGCTTTTGCGAATGGGTTACAATTTGCAAGATGCCATTAATAGTTGCGATTTTAGGGGCGATATTAAGCTCAAATACTAGCTGTTGAAAGCCGCACGGGCGCACGCCCTCACGCCTGCGCGAGCCTCTCGGCAATGTTATAAAACTCCACAAATTCGTTAAACTCCATCGCCCAAATATCACTTAAGCCAAAATGCAGGGTCGCGCCGATGAGAGCGAAACCCTCCCTTAGTTTTTTGGGTCGATTCCCATAAATGCGCCGATGTTTTCGCTAAGCCTTAGCCACTCAGAGATGGGGAGCGAATTCAAAAACTCGCGCGTAAGCTCGCCCTCACTCATATCAATAAGTAGGATTTTTGCTTGCTCAATCTCATCGTTTTTGCTCTGTTTTTGGGCATTTTGGAGCTGTAAAAGCGTAGGAGCGTTTAAAAAAATACTCTGTCCATCGCTAAAGGTGAATTCTTGCTTGGGGATTTCGATTTTTTGTAGTGGCATTTTTAATCCTTTATTTTTTGGTAAGGCGTGAGGGCTTTTTCCTTTATGCGTTGTTGTGCAGGAAATTTGCTAGCTCATTTACATCAGTAAAATCCCGTCGCAAATTTCCCGCCCGCCTAGCCTAAAAGAAAAAATCCCTCACGCCTGTGAGGCTTTGGTGCATAAATTTCTGCACCAAAAGTTCCGCATGATTATTGAAAAAGTCGCGATATGGACGCTTGAATATTTTAAAATTGTAAAAATCCCGTCGCGCTTTGGGTGATTCACGCGGAAGTATTTTGGAGGAATTTTCGCGGTTGTGCAGGAAAAATCGACGAAAACTAGCCATGGTGGCTGTTAAGAATATTTTTCCAAACTCCACGAAAATTACCCAAAAGAGCATTAGAGAATGTTTTTACGGATTGCCTCAAAGAGGTCAAATCCGCCTGTTTCATAGATAGCATTTTCCGCGTCATACAAAATCGCCTTTGCGCCATCAATCTCAAGCTTATAGAATTTTACGCTCGCTTCAAGGCTAAAATTCGCCTCCTTGCTAAATTCAAATTTCATACCCTCCATACTTTTGAATCTGCCTCTAAAGGTTGCAATCATAGAGCTGTTTTTTCCTTCAGAATCGCTCGCGTTGGCTTTTAAATAAAACTCCTGCGTTTTTGAGGAGTCGAGCATTTTAAAATAGAGCTCATTTAGATTATTCACAGTGATTTTCACGCTTAGAGGTTTTAGCGTGGGCAAAACCGCTTCGGTTTTTCCGATTCCTCCACTAGTCTCAATGGTCTCAAATTCAAGCTTTGGGAGCTCCACATCGACTAGCTCACCCAATAGTCCCACTCCGTTTATAAACAGATTTCCTCCTGTGAATGCTTGTGCCTTAATCATGCTTTTTCTCCTTTTTATAGTTCGCTGATGAGTTTTTGCGAATAGTCCGTAACGCGATAAATGCGATTTACAATACGTTTAATTAGTGGCATTTCTTGAACTTTATGCTTGATATAGATGATTCCCTCGCTAATGGTTTCGTTGCTGTTTAGGTCGCTTGGGACAGTAATTTCAAAACCTACGACGACGTTATTATTGGTAAGTCGTAGATAAAACGCCTCAAGGGAATCAACGACATTTTTTAGCACATCGCGCATACGTTTATCAATGGCGGTTTTTTGCGCTTTGAAAATCGTATCAATTGCGGTATAAAAAATTACGTAGGTATGAAGACTGCTAAACATATCATCATTGCACGTCTCCCCGCCCCATGCACGCAGTCCATCATCGGCGATTACAAGTGTTATGCCTTTTGCACGTAGCCTGTCCGCCTCGCAATCTTCGCCCTGAATGAGCTCTACAGTATCTTGGATTCCGATAATCCCGCTAATTACGCGGTTTGAAAAAGTCTGAGAAAATCCGTATTCGCTTTCGCTCATAACCTGCGCATAGAGCGCGATAATGAATGCTGAGGCTGGACGAATGGCTTTATCTGTGCGCACGACCTTTTGGTAGGTAATTATGGCGGTTTTTGTGGAGTAGTTTTTTAGTGCTAGATTGAGTGCGCTCTCGCTATTTTCATTAAGCTCGATTGCATATACGCCTCGCAGATATGCTGAAATTTGCTTTAGCTTCTCATGTGTGCCACTATCATTATAACCGACGGCTAGAAAAAACTTCGGCTTTACGCCTAGCACACTTTCGCATTTTTTAAGCGTGTCGATGGCATTTTGACATGCGATATTATTTTTCTCTTCCTCGCTCTCTTTTGCAAAAACACTAAGCACGATTTGCGCGTGGATTCCTGTGGCTTGCAGGTCTTTTAGACTCTCTTTCAAGCTTCCATCGCCACACTCCTTAAGTGCGCTCTCTACGTCTTTAAAAAGATACATACCTGGGGTCATTGTATCGTCATCGCCGATTAAGGCTATTGGACGCTCATTATTAATTTTATACGGGGCGAGCGAGCCATTATAGAGCTCAATATTTACGCCATATTTACTTGCCATGGCTTTCCTTTCTTGTAATTTTCCTAATTGTATGCGTTTTTATGGTCGAAATTTACAAGGGAGCGTTTGCCTCATCTGCACACCGCTTCTAGCTTCTCGTAATATTCCATCCGTGCTTTTGCACTTTGTGCGCTTCCATCATAGTGTGGTTTACTCGGTAGCTCTAGCTTTTTTTGCACCGGGATATAGACCTCTTTTATTACGACTC
>JBQMYQ010000018.1:0-29377 GCA_052173415.1 Wolinella sp.
ATAAACCTCCTTTGTAGATTTGTTTTTCCTGAAGAATCCCCAAAGAAACTTCAAGAAATGGGCAATACGATATCAAAAAAAAACGCAAGAGCAGCCCCAAAATAGTGCTAAACAAGAACTTTTTAGCACTTCAAGTAACACTTCAAGCAAAGAGGCAAAAATATTTTATTTGAAAATTCTTGTTTTCAATACTATAATAGTTTTTTTAAAAAAGCAAAAATAAAGCAAAAATACGGGGATCGCTCGAGGAATCGGGCGTTTTGTAGATAATATTTTTCCATTACACATACACAAAGCTCAATAAAAGGCTTTAAATGAACTATCCACTGGATTTTAAAGATGATTTCAACAAGACGCTTCTTTTTTGGCTTGAGCGATTTCTGCGCTACAAGCTCATCACGCTTTCTAATCATCAGGTCAAGGATACGCAGCGGCTTGATGAAGTGCTAAAAAAGCTCGCGCATGGACTGGAAAATATTAGCGAGCTTGAATGGTGTGCCAAAGAGGCTCGTAATGCCGGTCTAATCGGGATCGGCACGTATATTAATCCACTTTTAAAGCTCTATGAACGTCTAAGTTTTTTGGGGCTTGCTTCGATGTGCGAGATTGATGAGGAGATGATTAGCGATTGTTTAGCCATCGCTACGAGCGGGCTTGCAGACGCTTCAAAGAAAAATTACAGGATCGCCCTGCTCTCCTTTTTTGGCTACATTGATAAGCAAAATCGCGATGATGAGGGGCATACGCACCTATTTAATATCGAGCTGAAAAATTGGCGCGGACTTAGTGGAAAAAGTGGCGAAAAGCTCCCTGCCTACATGAATGAGGACGAATTGGCGCGATTCCTAGAGGGGATTGAGAGCTATCCTTTTTCACCCAAGACTGCCGCGAGGAATCGCCTCATTATTAAGCTCATTTTGCATACGGGGATTCGCATTAGTGAGGCGCTGGCTTTAAGAGAGAAAGATTTTGTGCTTGAGCAGAGCGAATATCTCATCAAAGTGCGTGGCAAAGGGAATAAACAGCGTGTCGTGATGATTCACTCAGAGGCGATTGAGGCGGAGTTACGTGAATGGCTCATGGAGCGCAAGCTCCTGCCTAGTGCAAGCGAGTGGCTTTTTTGCAATCAAAAGGGCGCGCAGCTCACGCAGGCGTATGTGAGTCGTGCGGTGGAGCAGATCCTTATGAGTGTGGGAATCCGCAAGGAAAAAAACGGTGCGCACATGCTGCGACACTCTTTTGCGACCCTACTTTATCAAAAGAAGCGCGATCTTGTTTTGGTGCAAGAGGCGTTGGGGCATGCGGATCTCAACACCTCAAGAATCTACACCCACTTTGACAAAGAGCGGCTAAAGGAGGCGGCGAGCGTGATGGATCATCTTAAAAAGAGGTAATATGTGGGAATCGGGGCTATTTTTCGATACAGTTTAGCTACACATCTGCGCCTTGCACGCGCATAGTATTTAGAGTAAGTGCTTTTGCAAATAGTCGCTCAAGCTTGTGCAAAAGCACAGTGGAGCGAGCGTGCTTAGTGCGTTGGCTGTGCTTAATTAATGGAAACTTTACTAGCAGGCTACTCTAATTTTCATACCTATCGCAAGCGTATTGCCACGCCTCTTCAAACTCAGGGACAATTTGCGCACTCGGATCATCTTTACCCAGCTCGCAAGCTTTTTTAAAATAGGACGTGGCTTTGCCCTTATCGCCATGATTGTAATGGTGTTGGGCAAAGTTACTGCATGCCATCCAGCTTCCAGCAACGCATGCTTTCTGAAAATACTCTGCCCCTTTGGCAAGGTCTTGTGGCACCCCTACCCCGCTATAATAGGTCAATCCAATAGTTCGGCATGCATCAGCGTCTCCAGCGTCACACGCTAGATTAGAAAATCCAAGGGCTTTTTCATAGTTTTGCTTGACGCCATCTCCTCCAAAGGCATAAATGATTCCAAGAGCCGAGCAAGCTTTAAAAAAGTATTTATCTTTTTCATTGTCTTTTTTGCACACTTTTTTGTAATAGAATGCAGCCTTTTTGAAATCTCTGCTACTGATACCATTATAGGGTAAGAAATAGCTCTCGCCCAAAAAAGCGCATTCACGAATGTTTCCATCTTTGCATTTTGTGTCAAGCTCTTTAGTTTGCTCTTGTGTGAGGATTATCTCCTCCTCCGCATACGCCAAACCTATGAATACTACTAAAGCTAAGATAATTTTTCTCATCCCGTCCCCTTTGTGAATAAACCTTATTCAGTGCCCCATTTTGCCCCAAAAGGAGCATGATAAAGTCTATTTAATCTCCCTACCCTCAACGATTTCCGCCCTGCTCTGCCTCTTTATGTTCTTTAGCAAGTAGCGCGCTAAGTTGTGCCTCAAGATTTTCCACACGGCGGATCATTTCGCCCTTTTCTCGGCTCATCTGTGCAATTGCCGCAGTCTGATTGAGGAGCATCCACCCTGCGACACTTCCAAAAATAAGTGTCGCGAGCACCGCTCCTAGGGATATTTTCACTGCCCTTAGGGCGATTTTTTCTGTTTGGTTCATCGTTTGACTCTTTTATATAGAGTTTGCCCCACAAGGAGCAGTATAAATGCAAAAGCTGCGACCATGATGATGACCGCGCCACTGGTCAAATCATAAAAATAAGAGAGTGCAAGTCCGATAATGATAAATATCCACGACAGCAACGAAGCGAGGCACATCATCTCAAATAGCGAGCGTGAAAGCCGCTCCGCCATGTAGGCAGGAATGCTCAAAAGCGCGATGATTAGGATTAGTCCGACTGCACGCATGCTGATGACAACGCCAAGTGCGATGAAGAGCAAAATAAGCAGAGAGAGGAGCTCGGTATTTATGCTTTTTAATCGTGCGAAATCCGCATCATAGGAGAATCCAAGAATCGCGCGGTAAAAGAGTGCAACAAAAAGAAGCAAGGCAATATCATAAAGTGTGGCGATGTAGAGGTCTTCTTTGGAGATTGCCATAATGCTTCCAAAAAGATAGCTCATAAAATCGGCGTTGTAGCCGGGTGTGAGGTCGATGAGTATGATCCCTAATGCCATGCCCACCGCCCAGATGACCCCAATAATTGCGTCGATTCTCTCTTTTGCGTGCAGGAGCAAATAGGAGAGAATCAGAGCCAAGAACAGGGTGAAGATGGACGCGCCCAGCGTAATGGAGAAGCCAAAAAAGAGCGCGATTCCTATCCCGCCGTATGCCCCATGTGCCAAGCCCCCCGCAAGAAACACGCTCTTATTCACTACACAGAGCGTGCCGATGATACCGCTACAAATACTAATAAGCAACGAAGCAAACAGCGCATTGCGAATAAATTCATACTCCAAAAGCTCCATCATGGCTTAGATTCCCTTTTGATTCCTCTGAAATGCTTGCAAAAACTCCACCTCACACATGTGCCCGCTAGGAATCGCACCCTTAATATCCTCGAGCGTATGCATAACGCCGTGCTTGTTGATGTAGAGGGCTTTGGTCGCGTATCCAAGAAGGAGTGAAACATCGTGGCTAATAATAATGACGCCTTTGGTGTGGCTTAGCTCTTGTAAAAATTGATAAATCTCCCTCTGTGTGGGTGCATCAATGCTCGCTGTGGGCTCATCAAGGAGCAACACACTAGGATTACCCGCAAGTGCGCGCGCGATGAGCACTCTTTGGCGTTCGCCCCCGCTTAGATCGCCGATTCTCCGCAGGGCGAGCTCGCCGATTCCAAGGCGTTTGAGTAGCTCATGTGCCTGCGTTTTTTGCGCATTTTGGACGCGATTCCCATGGGGTTTTAAAAATCCCATGAGCACCACATCAATCGCACGAATCGGGAAATCTTTATTGAGCGACGTATCCTGCGGCACGTAGCCAATAAGCATATCCTCTTGAGAGAATTGCACCCGCCCCTGCTCGGGCTTTAAAAGCCCTACGATGATTTTGGCAAAGGTGCTTTTCCCACCACCATTAGGACCAATGATCGCGCACAGCTCCCCTGCTCTAAGCGTAAGATTGACACCCTCTAAAACGCAATCTCTGTGATAAGCGTAGGAGATTCCCTCGCAAGAGAGCAAAAGTGGCGAATTTTGGGCTTCATTCATGGTGTGATCCTTTCGCCTTGTGAGGATGGAGCAGGAGGATTTGTGAGGAGAGAGAAATTATATTCTTCTAAAAGTGGGGGAATCGCGCCATTTTTGTTTTCAAATGGCGGATTTTGGCTCTCCAGCATGCTCTGAGGGAGCAGATTCCTAAAGCCCTGCACACGCTTTAGTAAAAGTCGCTTCTCATCTACGCTCTCTACCCCCTCGCCTACGCTCAAATCCGTAATCACCACGCCTCCTAAAATCCACCTTCCCCCATGGCTCTTCTCTTTGGTGCGGATTCCCCATGCGTCGTGGATCATCATCGCTCGCCCCTGCCATTCGCCGATGTAGAGTGTGATATGCCCGGGCATGTAGATAAGGCTCGCCCATGGCAGTGCTTCACTAAGAATACGCCGCTCTTTCTCCTTATCTTCGAGCGTGCTCAAATCGATATACGCTTTGTGGAATTTGCCCTGTGCTGCGGAGTTTCGTGGGAGCCATACGCCCATACTCCCCACAACATCGCGTGTGAAAGCCGAGCAGTCTCGATTCCCATACATTCCGCCCCAGCCATACTTCTCGCCGATGATTTGCGCTGCGATTTGCGCGATTTGCGTGGGGTTGTATTCTAAAGGGAAAGGCGCGACATGCTCTTTAGCGACACGAGATTTTTCAAAAAATGCCTTGCCTTCGGGATTGCGGCGTGGAATTGAAAGCAAAAATTCTTCTTTGAGTGTTTCAGAGAGGGCGTAAAGCTTTCCGATGCGCATACGATCCAAAAACGCTCCGCGCGAATCATAAAGCGCAATCTCATCGCCTAGCGGAATAACCCACTCGCTCGCACGCATACGCTTCATGAAAATCTCTGAAACATGCGCCACATGGAGGCTTCTGACCCAACCGCTCACATAAGAGGACTCGACATGCAGCCACTCTTTGTCGCGCGTCTGATGGGTGATGAGGAGCGGTGTGCCGCTGAAAATGTAGGAATTTTGCCAATAATCAAACGGGTAGCCCTCGCCGGGACGCTCAAAATTGTAAAATCGCGGCTTGTGCGTAGGGAGTGCGCGCACATCGGTATCCTGTGTGACAATCGCGGGAATCGCGAGGCTTGGATAGCTGGATATGTCCATATTTTCGATAATTTGCTTGACTGCTTCTTTAGAATTTGGGAGGCGATTCTCGCCATATCCCGGATTCTCTCTTGCGAGCGCAACCGCCCAAAAGGGCTCTTTTTCCACTGCACTTTTTCGATCCCATGGAGAGAAAAAACGCGCTAGATAGCTCTTTTTAAGCTCTTTAATCGCCTCTTTTTTTAAACTCCACTGCACTTTTTGAGGAATCTCAAGATAAAAATGGGGCTCTTGCGGGTAGGATTGAAGCGTTTTTGGAGGTTTATGGGTGCATGAAACAAGCAAGATTCCCACAAGGAGCAAAAAGAGAGAAAATTTTACGTTTTTTTTAATCATTAAAAATTTTCTCACAATTTTTAATATCAAATCCAACAAGAATCGTGCCATCTTCACACTCAATTACGGGGCGTTTCAAGAGGCGAGGTTCTTTAAGAATCCACTCTATTTTGCCCTCATCATCAAGGGATAATTCTTTAAGATTAAGTGATCTGTATGTGCTACTTTTTGCGTTAAATAGGCGATCTATCGGGTGAGATTTGAGCCATCGCTCCAGATCGGAGCGTAGCGGATTCGTAAGCTTTAGATCGATAAAATCATAGGCTATTTTACGAGAATCAAAGAAGCTCAACGCTCTTTTTACATTGGTGCAGTTTTTGATACCATAAATTTTCATTTTTAATTTACCTTAAAATAGATGTAAAGTAACCATATAAAAAACAACCCCCGAGAATATACTCAAAAGCGCATTGCGAAACCATAAAAAACTCGCCATCGTTAGGGCAATGCCTCCAAGCTCCCTCCAGCCGTAAGTCTCGCTCCATGCGACATCTTTAAGCGCGTAAAATACGAGAATCGTCATGATTGCGACGGGCATATTTTTCTGAAGATAAAAAAGCCAAGGCGATCCTTTGTGATTCCTGAAAACCAAAAATGCCAAAATACGCGTAGAATAGGTCGCAACCATCGCGCTTAGTGTGGCAAGAATCAGATATTCGGTGCTCATGGTCGCTCCAAATAAGGACGTAAAAGCATTAAAAGTCCGACACAAAGCAGAATCGAGAGGATTAGCATGTGCTCGCTCGGGAAGAATAAAAGGGCTAGGATTCCCACACCTAGCGCGAGATAAAAGGGCTTTTTGGAAGAGGCTTTAAGTAGGAGCGAGAGGGTAAGCACAACAAAAAGTGCGGTCAAAGAAAATTCCACGCCCCGCCATGAAAAGCTCGTCAGCTCGCTTACCAAAATGCCGAGTGCCCCGCCCAAACACCAGTAAAAATGGTGCAAAAGTGCCATCCAAAAGTAGCTCTCCTCGCGTATCTCTTCGGGGAAATCCGAGCTCTTGAGCATCGCATACGTCTCATCTGTGAGCCCAAAGATGATGTAGTGCTTGCGCCAGCCAAAAGAGCGCAAATCTTCCATAATGGAAAGCCCGTAAAATATGTGTCGCGCGTTGAGCAGGAAGCTCGCAAAAAGTATCTCCCAGTAGCCCGCGTGTGCCGCTAAAAGCGCGACTAAGAGGAATTGCCCCGAGCCTGCATAGACGATTATGGACATCAGCACGCCATAATACCATGGAGCATTAAGCTGTCCATAAAGCAGCCCAAAAGCTATGCCAAGGGGTATGTAGCCCATGAATACAGGGAGTGTTTTAAGCAGTAGTGAGAGATTGAGCGCGCGCATTTAGATGATTTTGTAGTGCTTAAAAAGGGCTAAAACACCCTCGTGAATCATCTCAAACACCCTTACAAATCCCTCTTCACCGCGAAAATGATAGGGATCGGGCACATCTGCGCCCTCATGAGCGAATTCACCCAGCAGCAAGAGCTTCTCCCTAGGGAATCCTAGAGCTTTCAAATCGCTTAAATTGCGGGAATCCATCGCGACAATGAGGTCAAAATCCTCTGTGTCTTTGTCTTTAATTTTGCGTGCGCGATGAGCGGAGAGGTCGACTCCCCGTTTGTTTGCGATTAAAATCGAGCCCTCACAAGGAGGTTCGCCCACATGCCACGCTCCAGTCCCAGCGGAATCAAGCTTAAGTTTGAGCGCATGATCTTGGCAAACTTTTTGTGCGATTCCTAGGGCGAGCGGCGAGCGGCAGATGTTACCCAAACAGACGAAGATAATAGAGCGAATCGGCATTTCCCCTCCCCTTTTTCAAAGAAGATACAATAGCGAAAATATTCCGCGTTTATACCTCTTTAAGGGTTAAAAATGACTCAAAATCTCTTCCCCCTTATCGCAGTGAGTGTGTTTGCCCTAATCCACTACATCGCTTACGCGATCTTTAGTCGCGTGCTTCCCCCTACTGCGCGCACAGTTTTAAAAATATTTCTATGGTCTAATCTGCTCATGGTTTTTGGCTACCTTTTGAGTTTTCGATTCCTCTCTATGCCCCCTGCCCTCTATTTTTTATTCTCGCTCTCCATTGGCATGGGATTTATTCTTTTTGTAAGCTCAATATTTTTGGCAATTTTTCTTCTACTTTTGCGCCTCCCATGGAATGCAGGGCGTAGAGAGGCTTTGCGCAGGGGATTTGGCTATGCGGGAGCTCTGTTTGTGGGCGGATACACTACCGCAGCCCTCACTGAAGCACACCTTCCTCCGCACCTTGTGAATGTAAAGCTGAAATTTCCCCATCTCATTCGCGCATTTAAGGCGGTGCAGCTAAGCGATATCCACATCGGCGGGCTGATTGAGGAGCATTACATACGCGCGCTTGTAGAGCGAGTCAATGCGCTTGGTGCGGATTGTATCTTCCTGACGGGCGATATTGCCGATCGGGACGCAGATCAAATCACTACGCCCTTGGCTCTCTTGGGCGAACTTAAGGCGCGCTATGGAGTCTATTTTGTGACGGGGAATCACGAGTTTTTTCACGGAGTAGAGAAAACTATGGAGCGGCTACGTGCTCTAGGAATCATCGTGCTAGAGAATGAGCATCGCACCATCAGCGAGCTTGGGCTAAATATCATCGGTGTGCATGATCTCTTTGGACGTCGCATGGGGTATCTTGAGCCTGATTTACCCAGTGCAATGAGTGGGATTGACACGCGATTCCTGACTATTTTGCTCGCACATCAGCCAAAATTCGCCCCTGAAGCCCTGAGCTATCCTATAGATCTAATCTTATGCGGACATACACATGGTGGACAGATTGCTCCTTTTGGAATGCTCGTGAAGCTCGATCAGAAGTATCTTTGTGGACTCTATCGCCTCAATAATCAAACCACACTCTATGTCAATCCGGGGACGGGATTTTGGGGAGCGCCCATGAGGTTACTTGCCCGTGCGGAGATTACATTTCTTGAGATTGAACCTGAATAAGTTAGCAAAAGCCAGCACAGAGAGAGGGAGGCTAGGGAGGGGATTTATGAAACCGCTACCACCCTTTTTGCACTTTCTAAAGCGAAATGAGCGGAGGTGGTAGTTTATGTATTTTATCGTGATTGCATTTTCTCCTCAATCATCGATTCCATGAGGTTAAAGAGTTGCATACTTGCCTTTTCAACCTCTTTGAATTTCTCGACGACATATTCATAATCACATGTTTTATTGTCCAAAGCACATGTAACCGCTTCGATAGAATTCCTATGGATTATCTGATGCGGCGTGTTAATAAGCGCAAAACTTGGAGTTTGGCCATATATTTCCTTGCCTTCTCCCCCATACCATTGACCTAGTCGGCATTCCGTGCTCTCTGCCAACTCCTGCTCGCTACAACCAGAAGTTGCGGCATGATAAGCACTATCCTTAAAGACAATATGATCAACCATGATGAGGTTAAGGAACAATCGCCCTTTAATATCCTGAATAAAGCCATCAATCTCGACGGTCGTGCCATTGAGCCCGCGTAAAGTCTGTTCAAACCCTTGCATGACAGTATTAAATTGCTCAATTACCTCACTCATCTCTTCGGAGTTCGTGTGAATATCCCCACTATCTTGCTGGAGAATCTGAATGGAGGCACGAATCTCGCCCGTAGCTTTCTGTGTCTTTTCAGCCAGCTTCCTCACTTCTTCAGCCACCACGGCGAATCCTCGCCCGTGTTCGCCCGCTCGCGCAGCTTCAATCGCAGCGTTAAGCGCGAGGAGATTTGTCTGATTGGAGATGTCATTAATAAGATTGATGACGGAAGAGATTTCTGAGGAGCGATCAAGAAGCATTTTAGTCGCCTCTTTATTGGAAGCAATGAGAGATGTAAGTGACTCCAGACTATCAACGACTTGTTGAATTTCTCCGATTCTCTCCTTAGATTCTCCTGCAGCCTTGCCAATATCTTGAGCGATTTCCTCAAGTTTATCGACACTTTTCATGACGCTTTGTTGGAGTTGCCCAAGTTGCTCCTTATTCTGATTTACCTCGTGAAGTTTGCTCGCGATATGTTCTTTAATGGTGTTGAGGTGATTCTTATACATAACCTCAACCATGTCATTAGTTTTTTTCCCTTCTCGCGCGAAGATTGGATTCATGCCATCAACATTGAATTTCCTAAAGAATCGCTGGGTCGTCGCATAGCGAATTGTTGTATCGCTTTCGCGAATAAATGTCTCCACTTGGTCAAGAAGATTATTGGTGCTTCGAGCGATACTCCCCAAAAGCCCAAAATCCGCAATACTCGTAGCACGAGGCTCGAAATTCCCGCGTGTCGCTTCGTCCATGACATTTTTGACTTTCAAAATCAGCGCCTTGCTCTTTTGAAGCTGATCAACGAGCAAAAACCCCACAGCGATACATACAAAAAGCTCAATCAGGGCAAACCAATGGAGCCCTCCCTGCACGATCTCTAGCGCAACGCCAAAGAATAGCAATGCGATCAAAATCCAGCTAAGCAGTAGTGCATTAGATAGATAAGACGAATTCTTCATAAGACACCCCTTGTTTGTTTAAAATCTCCTGCAGATACTGCTCTGAGGCTTTGATTCCACCATTTTTCTCAAGCTCAACAAGCTTTTTATAAAGCGCGCTAACTGTCTTGATCGCCTCTTGTGTAGGCTTACGTCGCACTGAATAAAAGCCAATGATTTTGTTATTGCAATCAAAAGAAGGGGTAACATTCGCAAGCACCCAGTAATACGAACCATCTTTAGAGAGATTCTTGACATAGGCATTGATCTCGCTACCTCGTTGAATATATTCCCACAAAAATTTAAAAATGACGCGAGGCATATCTGGATGGCGGATAATATTATGGGGCGCACCCAAAAGCTCCCGCTCAGAATATCCAGAAAGCTCGATAAATAGGTCGTTACCATAAACGATATGACCACGCGTGTCCGTTTTGGATACAATGATTTCGTTCTCATCAAAAGTTCGTTCGTTTCGGGTTGGAATCGGCTTACTCATTCGTGTTCCTTTGTAAAGTCAAAGTTCTGGATTCTATCTTGTCTTATCTCTTGGTGAGCTTAATTATTTAGGTTTACACATTCTACTTAAAAACTTAAAAAATTTCCTTTAATAAATTTTATTCTCACTTGCCCATTTTCTTAAAAACCCACCCGATTCCCACTATTTGGCGAGAATCGCACCCACATTTGAAGGCAAAAGGAGTATGAAGCTCATCTTTTGCTAAACTCGTGGCATGGAAAATCTCATTATCTTCGGAATTATCTCGATTCTCATCGTCATATCGCCTCTTGTGAGCGGAATCCTGCGTTCACCCTTAGTCGTCGCTGAGATTTTGCTTGGCATGCTAGCGTTTTACGCAGGCATTATAGATCATTCCGACGCACTCAAAATCGTCGCAAAGATCGGATTCCTCTTTTTGATGTTCCTTGCGGGCATGGAGGTTAATCTAAAAAGTTTCCTCACGATGGGGCGGGTATTTTTGAAGCGGGTCGCACTCTATTTTTTTATTCTCTATACGCTAACCTTGGCACTCGTGCTTTATATGGACTTGCCCGCGATTTATATCGCAGCTTTCCCCGTGATGTCCGTGGGCATGATGATGACGCTCATTAAGGATTATGGGCGCGAACAAGTTTGGCTCAATCTCGCGCTCAAGGTGGGAATCATCGGTGAGCTTATTAGCATCGCGATTCTTGTGATTATTAATGGTGTATATTCTTTCGGGCTCACGAGCAATCTCTACAAAACTCTTGCAGTGCTTCTTATCTTTTTGGGCGCGATTGTGGTGATATTTCGGTTGGCGAAGATTATTTTTTGGTGGTTTCCCAACCTGAAGCTACTCTTTGTTCCGTATGAAAATTCGATGAATCAAGACATTCGCTTCAGCATGATGCTCTTTTTCGTAATGATAGGAATCGTGCTCTATCTCGAGCTTGACGTCGTTTTGGGCGCATTTTTAGCGGGTATGTTTCTCGCGACATTTTTTCAATACAAAAAGGAGCTACCCAAAAAGCTTCATGAATTTGGCTTTGGATTCCTCGTGCCGCTCTTTTTCATCTACGTTGGCTCAACACTCGATCTTCACGTCATTATCGAGAATCCAAGCCTCCTTGCCCACGCGTTTTTTATCGCTGCTTCGATGGCGAGCATGCACTTTTGCGCAGCACTCATCACTTATTTGGGGTATTTCAAAACGCTTCGCAATACTCTATTTTTCGCATTTAGCAACTCTATGCCCCTCACATTTCTCGTCGCTACGGCAACATTGGGAATCCAGCTCCAAGCAATCACGCAGGCGGATTATTATGCCTTTGTCATCGCGGCACTTTTGGAAGGGGTATTTTTCACACTTGCTATTAAGCTTTTTCACCTAAGAGCGCGTAAAAACGCGAATTAGAAGTTCTGCAGAGAGATAGGCTCTGCCTCAATGATGATGCGCTCTTTCATGTTTAATCCAAAGCCAGAGAGCCCGATATATTCGCGGTTTTCTCCACTTGAGAGGAGACGGAAATCGACGATTCCCAGGAATCGCAATATCTGAGCCCCGATTCCTAGATTACGCACCTCTAGCGCACTATTTTGCTTCCCATCTATGAAAATCATCAGTCCGCCCTCCTCTTGAATACGCTTAATCGAGCGCATAAGTATGGAGTATTTTTTCTCATTTTCCAGAAGCGATAGATCATCGCTGATGACGTGGTAGCGCACGAGTGGATTTTCTAAAAAGTTGCCAAATCCATAGAGCACATGCTCGCGCTGCTGATGATCGACAAATAGATACTGCTTTGCAGGCTTGCCCAAAAACTCGCTTGCACACTGACTTTTTAGCGTAAGGAGCGTCTCATGACGCATGCGATATTCGACGAGATCTGAGACGTAGAGGATTTTGAGCCGATGTTCTTTGGCAAATTCCAAGAGATCCTCCCGCCTTGCCATATGCCCGTCTTTTTTGGTAATTTCGCAAATCACTGCCATAGGGGCGATTCCCGCGAGTTTGCAAAGATCTACAGAGCCCTCGGTATGCCCCGTGCGCACGAGCACCCCGCCCTCTTTTGCGATGAGTGGGAATATGTGCCCCGGACGGACAAAATCTTCGGGCTTGCTCGTGCCCTCGACCATTTTGCGAATCGTCAAATCACGCTCAAATGCGGAGATTCCCGTGGTGCATGCTTTGGCGTCAATCGTTATGGTAAAAGCCGTCCCGTGTTGCGAATTATTCTCCTCCACCATGGGTTTTAGAGCTAGCCTCTGTGCGTCTTCACCGCTCACGCTCACGCAGACCAACCCGCGCGCTTCAGAGATCATGAAATTAATTTTTTCAGGGGTGCAAAATGCCGCTGCACAGACCAAATCGCCTTCGTTTTCGCGATCTTCATCGTCCATCATGATAATTATCTCGCCTTTTTTGATGGCATCGATGGCTTCATTAACCCTCTGAAACTGCATAGAAAATCCTTTGAAAGTGCGAATATAGCGCAAATTATAGCTAAAATTGCTTGACAAGTAACAAAAAAGATACTATAATCCCCGCTTTGATTATTGGGGTATCGCCAAGTGGTAAGGCAGCTGGTTTTGGTCCAGCCATTCAGAGGTTCGAATCCTTTTACCCCAGCCACTTTTCCTCCACATATCGCGGGATAGAGCAGTTTGGTAGCTCGTCGGGCTCATAACCCGAAGGTCAATGGTTCAAATCCATTTCCCGCAACCAAATTCTCGCTTCTTTTTAGATTCTCTACTTTTTAGGTTACTTTCTTTAGCCTTATTACATCTTGATGGAATAAGGGAATACCTTTTTGTTTCTCGTCTTTAGTGACCCCCTCCCGCGCTATACAGGTGATTCCTGGTATTTTCTCTCTATTTCTGAGTAAACAATTGATAAATCTTGCTTTTGGACATCATAAAAGGTGCGCTCACACATGCACAACAGCGGGCAATTATGCAATATTGCGAGGCTTTGGAGTGGGATTTTACGCGTCTTTCACGCTTTATCAAACATCAAGTAGGCTTTTATGTGCTTTATCTGAATGCTCTTAAAAAAGAGGAGGCGAGCAAAGTCCTTACGGGACTTAAAAAGGTTTTAGAGCAAAAAAGGAGCAAGGCATGATTTGCCCCAAATGTGCCTTTTTAAAGACCACGGTCGAGGGGACGATTAAGGGCTTGTATGTCCGAAGATGGCGCAAATGCCCCAAATGCGGCGCAATCTTCTCCACTGTGGAGCTTTTAGAGCGCGACAGAGAGCTTGAAAAATACTCCAAAGAGCTTTTTGAATCCCTCAAAGAGGAGCGCGAAAAATAGAGTCCCCTCTATCTTTTGAGGGCAAGCGGAAGCGCGGATAGTTTCACAGGGTTTAAAGGGCATTTAAAAGGGCTTTAAAGCTTGAAAAACTCTTTTAAATGCGCCTCTATATCATTTTTTAATCCCTCTTCTAGCTTTCCATCACGCACGGGGATAAAAGGACGAGCGGGGATGTGGCGTGTGCCGAATTGATGAGCCGCTCCGTAGGGATAGCCTTTTGCACTTCGGACATTGCTTGAGATTAAAACACCAAAACCCTGCTCGCTGACACTCCATTTGTAGCTAAGACTTCCCGTGTCATGCAGGATACGCCCTTTTCCTCTTTTGCGCTTAAGTGTGTTGCGTTTTAAAGGCTTCCACTTCTGCCCCCAAGGATCACGCTCTTTCTCAAAGCTCTCATGAATTTTACTCTCTATCATCTCTCCGATACTAAAGAGCATGCCTTTTAACGCCTCGGGGGTAATCTTTTGGCAAAAATCCTGCACTCGTTTTTCAAACTCTTTGGGGGTTAGGGATTGCATGGGTTGTCCTTTTTTTGTTTTTAACGGTTTCACGCGCTTAATAAGCTTTTAAAGCGTGGGCTTTTATAATCGCTGATCTTGTAGCTAGTGCGGTTGAGTCTTAGAAGCTTACACTGTGAGCCAAAAAGAGGCTATGTCAAATGACTCATGGGGCGTCTTTGCTTCCGCACCTTTGTGGTTGATGCCGATAATGTAGTATACGGCAGTTGATAGCTCCTCTTTGCTATCTTCTGGTATTGAGGGTGCAACTCCCTCCGCCATGGCTACAAGATTTTTATATAGCCTCTTGCTTTTTCCCGCATTACCTTATCTATTTTACCTACGGTTACCGCGTAATTAATTACTCCAAACTTCTTCACTTTATGGTTAGGATAGACGACAACCTTGTTAACCTTTTCTTTGTTTCTCTCGTCTTTAAACCAATAGATGATATTTTTGTTTTCTTTGTCATAGCTCACACTCTCCGCCCTTTGCAGCACCTCAGGAATCTTTAGTATCTCCTCAATCCTTAGGGCTTGTCCATATGCCCCTTTTCTCTCCTCTCTAATATGAAGCATTGCATGCTTATCCATGACGATTCCCGCCTCTTCAAGAGTAATTCCCCCCGCTTTTTCTATTTCTTGTTTAAGCAATTCTCCAATCTTCCCCACCTGAAACACCTCAATAGGAGACTTGATATTCTTCTTCACTAACAACTCCTCCACCGCATGCTTAAGGCTCTTCTCCCACACACTGCGCTCTAAAAAGGCAAGCTCATTTTCCAAAGCCTTTAATATGCGCTCGCTTGTGCCTCTCTTTTGCAGCTCTTTTAGCCGCTCATCGATAAGCCCTCTAAGCTTCTGTGTATCACGACTGGGCGAATAGGAAAAATCAGAGGAGGCGATATCTGCACTCGGAGTCTTGCTTACTTTCCACCCTTTAGCTGTAATCTGCTCCTTGGAATAGGCATTCACACTGCAGCGACACCCCCAATCATTAGGCGGGTAGTTCTTATCCCAAAAGGGATCGTCTTTGGGCAAAATCAGCCCATGCCACTGCCTATGCTTGGGACGGGTAGCGGAATCAAGCACCGAGACGTAGCGAAAATATTCCAAAGAGGATTCCATCTGCCTCTCATACCTTGCCCGGGCGTAAGTGGTGCGCATATTGGTTTCATAGATATTTTTTAGCCTCCGTGAGCCCACATAAATATCCTTAATCTCGCCGCTTCGCGTATCCACTGCACGCACCTCGCCAAACCAGCCGCCCTTTTTAAGCTCCGGGATAATTCCATCTTTGGCTACTGTTAATCTTTGATTTATTACAATTGCAGCGATTAAATGAGGGAATCGGAGCAGTATGGAGAGCAAGGTTAGTATGATTCTGCTTTTTTCTCATGAATTGACAGCAGCTTAGATAAGGGATGCACGGGAGAATTTCGGTGTCCGTGACTTCATAAAAATGCCTCAAGTGTTGCAGGAGAAATGGTCAAATGTGCCGCCTGAGTTGGCAAGCTTAGATGAATTTATGATTGATTTTGAAAATTTTATAAAAGCGAATGCAAAAAAGGGTGATCTTGCGCTGGTGCAGGGTGATTTTGGGGTTACTTATAAGACGGTAAAGTTTTGCAAAAAAGAGGGTATCAAGGTCGTATATGCGACCACTAAGAGGGTCACCAAAGAGAGTGTCATTGATGGAAAAGTAGTAAAAAGCTCGGTTTTTACGCACGTAAGATTTAGGGAGTATTAATTGAGATATACCGAGCTTAGGGTGTTGTTTAAGCCTGCGCAAAAGCCGCCCTTTTTCATAGGCTCTCAGGTGCGAGGAGCTTTTGGTTATACCCTAAAAAGTGTGAGCTGTATAAATCCTGCATACTCGTGCAATGAATGCTTTGCAAAGGATAGCTGTTTGTATTGTGATTTTTTTGAAAAGAAAAATAGTTATCATAGATATAGACTTGACTTTGAGCTGGGAGCTGAAATTTATGACTTTGGCATAGTTTTACTTGGAGGTGTGTGCGAAAAATTGCCCTATATTGCTTCTGCAATATATATAATGCTGAAAAAATACGGTCTTGGCAAGAACAAAACGAGATATGATAAGTTTGATATGTTTATAAACAATGAAATGTGTTTAAAAAATGATCAGATAAGTCTGCCGAAGAGTTATATAAGAGAATTTGGTTTTCAAGGTGGTTCTGGCAATGTTCAAATCAATTTTGTAACGCCCCTTAGGATAAAAAAAGATAATAAATTTTTAAGAAACAATGATATGTCTCTAAAAGATATACTGAACTCCATTTATCAGAGATATTTAAGTGTCTTTGGGGAGGATTCCAAGACTTTCCCCCACGAGATAAACGGGGAAATCGTAAAGAAAAAGTTAAAATATATAGAGCTGACTAGACATAGCAACAGGCAGAAGACAACCATGAATAGGGTGGTTTGATGGGCTACATAGAAGCAAAAGGAGTTAGCGAAGAGTGCCTACATCTACTCAAATTGGGCGAGATAATAGGCGTCGGAAAGCAGACGGTTTTTGGGCTGGGAAAAATACGAATGGAGGATATGAATGGGTAAATTTAATAGTTATTTTAGCGAGGATTTTGCGGATTTAGAGCCTGAGTCAAGAGATATAAGTGAGCTGTTAGAATATGAGATGTTCTTGATTAGTGGTGACTTCTATGCAATACAGAAATTCATCTTTGATAATTTGGGCTCAAAAAATTCTGCAAAAAACTTGATATAGATGAGAAGTATGTCTTGTCGTGTATGGCGGGGAAGTTTGAGATATTATCCCCTAAGTTTGATGAGGCTATATTCGAGGAGATAAAGGACGTTATCGATTCATACTTTATAAAAAATTTCTTTGGCGTCAGTGGTGTTAGCCTCTCTTACGTGGAGTGCAAGCGAGAAGATTTCAAAGAGCCTCAAAAATACAAAGCGTTAAGGGACAAGATAAGCGAGGCTGTGGAGCTGGAGAAATTTAAAAAGTTAAATTTAAAGGATCAAAATCCAATACTCTCATACGACAAGGGTATTACAAATCAAACTCTTTGTAAGGTTTGCAACATAAGAAAAATATCTCATAATAACGATAAATGCGAGGTGTGTAGTGCTTTTATCAAGCTTGGAGAAAGACTAGCTAGTGATAGCAAAAAAGTAAATAGTAAGGAGATCGGGATAGATTTTTTGGATGTCGATCTTGAAATAACCGAAAATATAAGATCATACGTGGCAAAAAATGAGGACGCGATAGTGGATTTTGAGACACTAGCGAGGGAATCGCACGGCGAAAACGCCATAGCGCTCGTAAAGGCGGACGTGGATAACATGGGAAACTTCATAAGTCACAGTGACGTTACACAGAATTTTGCGAATTTTGACACCTTCTCAAAAGGTATAAATAACTTTTTTTCTTTATACGTAACTAGGAAAATGAAGGACAAATTTAAAGGTAGCTACACTGTATTTGCGGGTGGAGATGATTTGTTGCTTGTGGGGAGCTATGATCAAATGATAGAACTTGCCATTTTTATAAGGCAAGAATTCATGAAGTACATAAAGACAAAGGATTTGAGCATCTCTTTTGGTTTAGTTTTGGCTAAGCCCTCTACCCCGATAAGCTATCTGGCAAAAACCGGTGAGCTTTGGTTGGAGGCATCAAAAGAGATGGACGGAAAAGATGCGGTGAGTATCTTTGGTGAAACAGCTAAATGGAACAGCTATATAAGCGTTAGGAGTAAAATTTTAGGTGAGTTTGAAAAGTTTGGCATGGATAATACGGCGTTTTATACAGACTGCTTGAGCTTTGTGAGATGAGTAAAAACGTGCATAAGGACGTGAAAAATACCATGTGGAAATCAAAGCTGAGCTATAGTTTTAACAGAAATATGCAAAATGGGCGAGGGCGAGATAGTGCTGATATGAATTCATTGCTTCTTATGCTAAATGATACTATAGAAAATTATCCAAAGGAGAGCAAAATGGTTATTTGCGAATACACATACAAAAGGAGAGAGATGAGCGAAGGGTATAAAAATACAATAACTATGGTAATAGATCGGGATCGCAGGGATCACAAACAGCGACACCTCTTCCGCCGATAGTTTTGGACTACAAGAAGAATCCGAGCTTGTTTGATGAGACGGCAAAGTTGGTAGCTGAGAATATTTCGAATCAAAGTACAAAATCGACCCAGATTAGGGGGTTTTACGATTACATTGTAAAGTTGGAGCAAGATGCGCAGATTCAGGACTTTAGTGAAATTTTGCCGTTTGTAAAGATGCTGAATTCAAAAGCGGCTTACTCTCAATCTCGAGGGCATGCCAGCTATGAATTTGTAAAAATGATAAACAAATGTGTAGAACAGGTCAAAACCAAAGAGGATTTGAGGGTATTTAAGCTTTTCTTTGAAGCCGTTATAGGTTTTTCCCAAAAAGTAAGGAGACAAGATGAAAATTTTAACTTTAAGAGGACAGATAGAGCTTTTGAGCGGGCTTCACATAGGTGGTGGCGATGACACGATGAAGATAGACGGCATAGATTCGCAGGTGATAAAGGACATAAATACGAATAGACCCTACATTCCCGGAAGCTCGTTAAAAGGCAAGATGAGAAGCCTGCTTGAATGGAACAATAGACTGGTGGGATATGGCAATGGGGAGGCTTTTGACTCCGATTCCCTAAAAAGTGTCCCCGAGCCGGATAAAAAAGCGGCGGAAAATTTGTTAAAAATTTTTGGCGATAAGAGTAAAAACTTCGGTATTACTAGGATTAGCGTGGCGGATTGTCTCCTTTCTGAAGAGAGCAAAGGCTTAAGGCTTAGCGAAGCAAAATATGAAAACGTAATAGACAGGAAAAGCGGAACCGCCAAGAATCCGCGCCAAATTGAAAGAGTGCCTGCGGGGGTAAAGTTTGACCTAATCATTAGGTTAAAGGTTTTTGATGAAAGCGAACCATACAACGATGATGAAAAAGCATTAAAGGACATGGTAGAGAGCGGACTTAAGCTGATAGAGAATGATTATCTAGGAGGTAGTGGCTCAAGGGGTTATGGAAGGGTTAAGTTTAAAAATCCAAGGTGGGAATAAATGACACTTTATAAAACTACCATAACACCCAAGTCAAACTTCACAACCCCCTTAAAAGGCGATACTCTATTTGGGCAGATTTGCTGGGCGATTAGATACGCTTTTGGCGAGCAGAGGTTAAGCGAGCTACTAAAAGAGTATAAAGAGAAGCCGTTTTTGATTGTCTCGGATGGCTTTGCGAGCGGATATCTGCCAAAACCCACTATGCCAAGCCGCCTTTTGGGCGAAGATTCCGAGCTCAAAAAAGAGAATCGCAAAAAAGTTTGGCTCACTTTGGAAGATTTGCAGAGCGGTAATTTTCAAAACGCAAAAACAGACGGCGAAGTCGGGTATATTTTTAAAGAGATGGCTACAATCAAAAACTCTATCAACTACCTCACGTTCGGAACTGATGATGGCGGCAAGTTCGCTCCCTACGCCTTGATGGAGGCAAAATTTAGCAAGCAAGATGTCTATTTTTTGCTGAGCGATGAGCTTAGGCTTAGCGAGCTTGATAGGGCGATTGGGCTCATATCACAATGTGGCTATGGCAAAAGAGCCAGTCTAGGCAAAGGAATGTTTGAATACGATGCTTTTGAACAGGTAAGCACAAGGAGAGAATCGAATGCCTTGATGGCGCTCAGCCCCACAGTGGTGGACGCAGAAAAATTTAAAGAATTGTATTACGAGCCTTTTACTAGATTTGGGAAACACGGCGGAGCACTTGCCCATGTAAATCCTTTCAAGAATCCGCTACTAATGGCTGATAGCGGTGGTGTGGTACTATATGATGAGGTGTGTGAAAAAGAGTATATCGGCAGAGCCGTGAGTGGGCATTCGGCGAATGCGAATACGATACATCAAGGGTATGGCATATTGATAGCTACGGAGATAAAGAATGCACAGAACTAAAAGCTATAAAGTAAAATTAAAGCCTTTAAGCCCGATACACATAGGCACTGGTGAGGCTTATGAACCGATGAACTACGTGGTTGACAGAGATGCGACAGATAACGTGGATCGCATGTATATTTTTGATGAATTTGATTTTGTTAAAGAGCTGGATGCGAAATCAAAAGAGGAATTCATAAGAATCGCCTCAAACCCATCTGGTGGAGATGCCTTATTAGCACTACAGGGATTTATAAAACGCAATGCTAATTTAGCTAAAAAAGTATCGTATCGTAACATACAGGTATTAAAGGGCTTTGCAGAAGTATATAATGAGAAAGTAGGTACAGTGGCTCAAAGGGAAGGCGGAGGCAAGAAGGTCATCAATCAATTAATCGTAGAAAAAACGCTCATATCGCCGAATCTAAAGCAGCCTATCATACCCGGAAGCTCGTTAAAAGGAGCGATAGCTACAGCTTTTGGCGAAATGCTTTTTAAAGGTAGCGCACAAGATAAACATGAGACCAAAGAGTATTTCAAGAACTTTCTTGTAGCGGATAGCAGCGTAATTGTGTCATGCACGTTTATTGCAGACGCGATAAACATAAAAAGAAACAAAGCCTCATCTGATGACAATCAGGGAATCAAAGTAAACTACGAGGTCATCGATTCGCAAAGCGAGTTTAATACGATATTTACAATCAAAGAGAGCAATGAATTCAAGGTGAATATAAAGGACTTGATAAAAGCTTGCAACTCTCACTATATGCCGATATTTACCTCTCAGCTCAGCCGCGACACCGATAAATTCGCAAGAGAGGCATTCTCTAGCAATTTTATAGAAAAATGTGAAAAATTAAAGCTCGCGGATAATCAGTTTTTGCTACGCGTAGGCAAGCATAGCGGTGCGAGGGCTGTTACGATCGATGGGATGAGAGAGATTAAAATTATGCAAGGTAAAGGGCGAATGCCTTCCATTGAAAACGAAGAAACTACAGTATGGCTCATAAACAAACAGCCATTTGGGTGGTTGCATTGCGAAATCCTTGAGGAGTATTAAACCCTCAAGGATTTTATGGTTGTGAATATGGGAGCTCGCCTCTCCCCCGCCACGATTCCCACCATGGCGAGGAGCGATTGAGCTCGCTAGCTTATTTTTTTATTCCCAACATTCTTTTTAGTATTTCCACACGGCTAAAATTGTAGCTCTTCTTTATGGTGCGAGGTGCGCTACCATTTTTCACTTGATAGTTGACTGCGTAGCCTATGTTGGCGATTTGCCCACTCTCCAAATACTCTTCAGTATCCTCTTCAGCTTCCTCTCTAGTAATACTCCTAAAAATGCTCCTGAGCCATGAAAAAGCATCTTTGTCTGAATAAATAGTAGTAATGTTTGTTGTGGTAGTGTGCGGAGCCATTTCTATAACGGGTCTACTACTATACACATCTTTGTCTAGATAAGAGGCAAAGGACGATATTACGATAAAATCATCAGTTTTATTGGTTATGCTTACAGCCCTTACGCTAATAAAACCATCCCTGGTATCGTAGTGCAGGGCAAAGTCAATACTTAGAGCCTTATCACTGAGATTTAAAATCAAAGGTTCAATGCGATCGTCGATATCTACATGCTCTATGGTTACCCCTAATGGCACTTTGACTTTTTTATTAGGCTCATAGGGTATTTCAACTTCATCGAACCCCTCCACGCTATACCAAATTTTATCATTATGGACTTTACTATAGAATCTCCCATAACCCGACTTGATTCTACCGTGAAAATGATAATATTTGTAATATTCAGCGGATTCTTTAAAATCCCTTTCCAGCTCCGTATCCAAGACACCATTTTTGATAGATTCATTAATCTTTTTAGTCTTTTCTATCACTTCATCGAGGCTTTTAAAAGTAGGTATTACAACTCTATGCCCGTTCCTCTTTGTTTGAAATGGGTTGAAATTGATTTTCCAAAACACGTAATCGATGTGCGCAATGTAGTAGGACGCATCTATTTCTCCATCATCTACCTTACTGCCATAATTCTCTATTCTACCAACATCCAAAATCAGATCGATACCATGTCGCCAATAATCCCTGTCTATCTGTGCTTTTACATCCTCGATATCATAAAGGTATTTTAAAAGACCGGTTTTATCTTTTATCTTCACATTAAAACTGATATTGTCTTTAAAATTTTGATGATATGGCTTTAGATACTCATGTATAGTCTCTGTAGCACTAGATAACTTGCTATCCATGAGCTCTCTATACTCTTCCAGCACGCTAGCATCTTTTCCTAGATCCTTTGCGGCATTGATACAATAATTCATCTTCTTCTGACTGTAGTCCCTCGTAGCGGACTGAGGACTAAATTCATTCAAACATCGATACTCATTTTCCCCCATTTCGTGGGCAACAGGACCAAAGCACCCCGCAGACATAAACCCAATCAAAGCGGTAAGGATTAAACTTTTGATTTTCATTGTTTATCCTCCGCTCGTTTGTTCTTTTTTACATACTTACGATATATTGCAAGTATAAATGCGATTGATATTACAAGTAGTGATGATGCAGCCATGTATGTGCCCGGATTCCTGATGACACATTCATTCGGTATATCCACACTAAATGCTAGCACGAGCAAACCACTCAAAATCCCCGTAAAAAACGAAAAAGCAAACTGCTCACCAAGATCTAATCTATCCATCTTTTGCACTCCTTTATAAGAAAATTTGAGCGCGACGATATCAAAAAAAAAAAAAAAAAAAACGTCAATGCTACTTCGGGAACTTTTGTAAAAATGACTAAATTTCCCCGATTTTTGGAGCATTTTAGGCGCGATTCCCGCTCGATTCATTACATCAAAAGATTACGGAATCTAAAGAAGCGCGAATACTATTAATTAACAAAGTGGAAGATTTGCAGGGAAGTAAATTTCAAAAAGAGACGCCCCCACGTGGGAATCGGCGGGGGAATCGGTGCACTGCAAAAGTGCATGAGAGAACTAGAGGGCTTTCTTGGCAGCTTCTACAATTTTTGCAAAATTAGCAGGCTCATTCATTGCCATATCAGCGAGGATTTTTCTATCAAGCTCGATATTAGCGAGCTTCAAGCCGTGCATAAACCTAGAATAGCTAATCTCATTAATTCGGCAAGCGGCGTTGATACGGGTAATCCAAAGACTTCGGAAATCCCGCTTTTTCTGCTTACGATCACGGAACGCGTAGCAGAGGCTTCGCTCGAGCTGCTCTTTAGCCTTGCGGAAGTGCTTCCTGCGCCCGCTATAAAAGCCTCTAGCTAGCTTTAAAACTTTCTTGTGTCTTTGTCGTCTTACGATACCGGTTTTAACTCTTGGCATTTTTTATCCTTTACCTTTTCAATTTTTCTTAAGGTGTAACCCAAAAGGGTTAAACTTTCCCTAAAAATAGGGGTCTCAAACTCCAAATAAACAGCGGATTCCTGCTGGATTCCCACTATCTACGCCATGCAAAGCATTTTCTTAACAGAGTCAATATTTGCATCATTTACATATTTTGGCTCGTTAAGACCTGCTTTGCGCTTCGCACTTTTCTTGGTTAGGATATGACTTTTAAAAGCCGATCCTCGCTTGATGAGATTTTTTTTGACTTTAAATCTCTTCGCTGCACCACGATTAGTCTTCATCTTAGGCATGAACGTCTTCTCCTTTCATAAGTTTAGATTCCTAGACACTACTTCGTCTTTTTGGGCTTAGGAATTACTGTCATATTGATATATCGCCCTTCTGCTTTGGGCTCTTTATCCATCACAGCCACATCTTCGATGAGCTCCCAAACGCGCTTTAGCACATCGACCCCGCTCTGTGGCTCACTCATCTCACGCCCTTTTAGAAAAACGCGGAATCGCACATGCTTATCCTCTTCCAAGAACTCCTTGGCATGCTTTATCTTATAATCAATGTCGTTTTGAGCAATCTTTACAGAAAGTTTAATCTCTTTAATTTCAATCTGTTTTTGCTTCTTTTTTGCCTCTTTTTGCTTCTTTTCCTGCTGATAACGGAACTTGCCATAGTCCATAATCTTGCAAACAGGGGGTTTTGCATCAGGTGCAATAAGCACCAAATCAAGCCCCGTATCTTGCGCAATCCTTAATGCCTCATCTGACGAAATCACACCATACTGCGTCCCATCATCTCCTAAGCACCGCACTTCCGGGAATCGGATCTCTTCATTAAGAAGCGTTACATCACTACTTTTACTCAAAAGCTAACCTCACTCATTTTCTCCTTACATTGTTTGATAAAATCCGCCTCGCTCAGCTCGTATTGAAGTTTCTCTCGCCGATCCCTGAGCGCGACCTTTTTGTCGCTCACTTCACGTTCTCCAAGCACAACAATCATCGGCACTCTCTGCTTCTCTGCCGTGCGAATCTTCTTATTTAGCGTCTCGTTTTTGTCATAGACTTCGGCATAAACGCCGACATTCTGAAGCTCTAATCGCAAATGTTTCGCATACCCCAACTGCTCATCGCCAATAGGGATAATCATCACGGGCGTAGGTGCGATGAAGAAAGGAAACTCCCCGCCAAAGTGCTCCGTCAAAATTGCTACAAATCGCTCAAATGAGCCAAGAATTGCACGGTGGATCATTACCGGACGCTTGGGGCTATTGCTCTCATCAGTGTAGGTTAAATCAAATCGCTCGGGCAAATTCATATCAATCTGCACCGTGCCGCACTGCCATTTCCGCCCGATTGCGTCGGTAATCTTAATGTCAATTTTCGGACCGTAAAACGCCCCGCCACCCTCGTCAATTCCATACTTTAGCCCCTGCGAATTTAGCGCGTCTTTGAGCGCTTTGGTCGCCTGTTCCCAAATCGCATCATCGCCGATAGACTTCTCCGGACGGGTCGAAATCTCCATCTCATAATTAAACCCAAAAGCACTCATGATCTTATCGACAAAATTGACAATGTCGGTTACCTCGTCTTTAATCTGTTCGGGTCGGCAGAAGATATGCGCATCATCTTGCGTAAATTCCCGCACGCGCAAAAGTCCGTGCAACACGCCACTTTTTTCATGTCGATGCACGACGCCATATTCGTAGAATCGAAGTGGGAGCTCGCGATAGCTCCTCACACCGCTACCATAGACCTTTATGTGTCCGACACAGTTCATCGGCTTAATGCCGTATTCAACGTCATCAATCTTTGTAAAATACATATTTTCTTTATAGTTTTGATAGTGTCCGCTTATCTTCCATAGGTCGCTTTTGAGGATTTCAGGACCACGCACGGGCTCATAATTGCGCCTGATGTGCGCCTCAGTCAGCATACTTTCCAGCCGTCGCCTAATCCTAGCCCCAGCAGGCAACCATATCGGCAACCCCGCACCCAAATCCTCATCAAAGGTAAAGAGCCCCATTTCCATGCCGACTTTTCTATGATCACGCTTTTTCGCCTCTTCCATTTGATGCAGATAACTCTTTAGAGCTTCTTTATCCGCAAAAGCAATGCCGTAGATTCTCGTAAGCATTTCGGAATTTTCATCTCCGCCAAGATAGGCACCGGCGATCTTTGTGAGCTTAAAAGCGTGGAGAAATTTTGTGTTTGGAAGGTGCGGACCGCGACACAAATCCTCAAAATTACCTTGAGAGTAGATAGAGAGGCTACTATCGGGAATCCTAGAGATGACCGCCTGCTTTAGGTCGTCTTTTGCGAATTTCGCAATCGCCTCAGCTCTTGGAAGCGTGTATTTGATGATTTCAGCTCCCTTTTTTGCGAGTTCTTTCATTCTCTCTTCGATTTTCTTTAGTTCCTCATCGCCGATTTTGCTATCCACGCGAAAATCATAATAAAACCCCTCTTGCACCACAGGACCGACGAAAAATTGGGCTTCGGGATAGAGCTCCTTAATCGTTTGAGCAAGTAGATGGGCACAGGAATGGCGGATAATTTGGAGGGAATCGGGGGAGTTGTCAAAGAGGATCTCTTCACCAGCGATTCCCATGGATTGCGCGCTCTGGAGGTCATATATTATATCTTGATGCTTGATTCCTATAATATTTTTTGTCTCTTGCATTGCTGTTTTTTGCACCGTCGTCTTTTGCCTTAATATCTATTTCATTTTGATTGCAACACGCGGAAATGGTGGCCACGAGAGGACTTGAACCTCCGACCACTACCATGTCAAGGTAGTGCTCTACCAGCTGAGCTACGCGACCAAAATAAAGAGTGGAATTCTACTTAATTTTTTTTCATTTCCGCTTAAATATTGCTTGCACGACAAAAAGCACCACCGCTAGATTCAGCATTACATCGGCAAAATTAAAAATGGCAAACTCAAAGCCATAGTGCCAATAAACATAATCCACCACGCCCCCATGGAGGAATCGATCCAAAACGTTTGAAGCCCCGGCAGATAGGACGATTCCCACAGGCAAGTAGTGCGCCAAGAAAAACGCCCTATCCCGCGCCAAATAGAGTGCGATTCCCACTAGGATTGCTATCTGAATGTATTTCAGCACCTCGCCCAAAGAGGCAAACATCGAAAATGAAACCCCTTGGTTAATCGCGAGCGTAATGGAAATTATCTCGCTCTCATAGCGGAATCCTGCGAGAATCTGCGCTTTTAGCCACTGATCCAGAGCAAAAATCAAAACGGCAAGAATCGCCATGCGCCACAACACCGTGCGCAAGCGAGGTGAGGTTGCTTGCGAGGCTGTCTGATTAGGGGCTATTTCATCTGTTAGAGCTTCCATAAATCCAAACTCAGCGTCTAACTCAGTGATCGCTTCAAAAAGCCGACCAATTCATCATTGCACACCTCAAGCCCCTTTTTCTCCTGCCCTTCAAGCAGGATTCTCAGCTTATTTTCTGTGCCCGAATAGCGAACCAACGCCCTAAAACCCTGCGCACTAATGCGATCAAGCAGCTCCTGATAGCCACTAATACTCTGAAGCTCCTTCTTTTCCTTCACGGGGAGGTTTGTGAGCATTTGCGGATAGAGTTTGAATAGGTTGAGGGCTTCAGAGCTCTTTTTTTCACTCTTTAGGATAAAAGCCATCGTCTGAAGCGCAGAAAGTAGCCCATCACCCGTCTTTGCAAAGTCGCTAAAGATAATGTGCCCGCTCTGCTCTCCGCCAAAATTCGCCCCCGTCTTTTGCATGAGCTCCAGCACGTATTTATCACCGATATTTGCGCGCAAAAGCTCGATTCCCGCGCGAGAGAGAAACTCCTCAAGAGCTAGATTGCTCATGAGCGTCGCTACGATTTGCGGTTTGTTTAACACACGGGAATCGTGCAGATGAAGCGCAAGCGCACCTAGCAGCTGATCTCCATGCACCACCTCTCCGCGCTCATCGACCACAACGAGCCGATCCGCATCGCCATCAAGCGCAAAGCCGATATCCGCCCGCACGCGTCGCACCTCTTCGCTCAACATTAGCGGCTGCGTCGCACCGCACGCCTCATTGATATTGTATCCGCTAGGTTCGTCGTTGATGACAAAAATTTCCGCACCAAGCTCGCTAAAAATCGTTGGAGCGACCTTATACGCCGCGCCATTAGCCGTATCAATCACGACGCGCACCCCATGAAGTGAAAGGTCTTTGGGGAAGGAATTCTTGATATGCACAATGTAGCGACCAATCACATCGTCGATTCGCTTGGACGCACCGATCTCCTTGCCACTCTTTTGGCTCGCCTCAAGCAGGGAATCATCAAAGTAGATCGCCTCAATCGCGCGTTCGCCCTCTTCATCAAGCTTGAAGCCAAAGCGGTTGAAAAATTTGATTCCGTTATCATCATAGGGATTGTGGCTTGCGCTAATCATGATTCCCGCATCACAGCGCATATCCTCCGTGAGATACGCAATCGCGGGCGTAGGCATCGGACCCACCTGAATCACATCATACCCTACCGCTGTGAGCCCGCTAACAAGGGCATTCTCAATCATATATCCGCTACGCCTTGTGTCCTTGCCCACGAGAATCTTATTGGTTTTAGAGTGCGCTCGGAAGTAGATCCCCGCGGCTAATCCAAGCTTCATCGCCGCAATCACCGTAAGCTTTTCGCCTGCTCTACCTCTTATCCCATCTGTGCCAAAAAGTCTCATCTTGCGCCTCTTATTTATCTACTTTTAATGAATTTAGGGGCACAATTCTGCCCCAATAATATTTACAAAAGGATTAACACTCATCATGGCTAATCACAAATCCGCTGAAAAACGTATTCGACAGACCTTGAAGAGAACCGAAAGGAATCGATACTACAAAACGAGAATCAAAAACATCACGAAGGCTTTCAAAGAGGCGGTCGCGAGCAATGATCTTCCCAAGGCTGAAGAGGCCCTAAAGATCGCGAACAAGGATCTGCATAAGTTTGTCAGCAAGGGAATCCTCCCCAAAAATACCGCCGCGCGAAAGGTAAGTCGTCTGCACGCGTCTTTCAAGAAACTCTCCGCTCAGAACGCCTAGTTTTGGTGTTTTGAGTGCCTACTCTACTTTCTGTTATGACTTCATAAATCATGCTAAGCTCCAGACTCACCCCGTTTATTGAACGTTTTGATGAGATTTCTTCGCTTTTAAGCTCAAACGAGGTCATCTCCAATATCAAGCGAATGACGGAACTAAGCAAGGAGCAAAGCGCGCTAGAACCAATCGTCCTCAAGGCTAGAGAGTATATCTGCGCGCTGAAAGCGATACAAGAAAATAGAGCCCTTTTTGATGACAAGGAGCTAGGCGAACTTGCCAAAGAGGAGAATAAGCTCTTAGAGGAGCGGCTTGAGAGTTTGGAAGGTGAGATCAAAATACTCCTAATCCCCAAAGATCCGAATGATGAGAAAAATATCTATCTTGAAATCCGCGCGGGCACGGGCGGAGATGAGGCGGGAATCTTCGTGGGCGATCTCTTTAAAACCTACTGCCGATACGCCGATCTTAAGGGCTGGAAGGTCGAAATCATCAGCTCAAGCGAAAATAGCGTAGGCGGATACAAGGAGGTTATCGCGCTTATTAAGGGCAACAGCGTCTATTCGCGCCTGAAATACGAAGGGGGCACACACCGCGTGCAGCGCGTCCCCGAGACGGCATACG
>JBQMYQ010000019.1:0-29179 GCA_052173415.1 Wolinella sp.
GCACGCGACTAGGGACAAGATAATCGCGTGCACCCTCTGGAGTGGCTTTAGTTAGAATCGGTGTCTCAACCTCCAAAAATCCCATTCCCGCGAGTGAATTCCTCACTGCAATCGCGGCTTTGCTTCGGAGTGCAAAGGTCTCATAAGCACGTGGATTACGCAAATCTAGGAATCGATACTTCAGGCGCAAATCCTCGCCCACGCTCTCATCTCCGATGACAATAGGGGGCGTTTGGCTTTTGTTTTCGATGATGAGCTCGCTCAAAATGACTTCGATTTTCCCCGTTTTTAGCTTGGGATTCTCAAGCCCCGCGCCCCTAGGACGCACTTTGCCCTTAGCGATGAGGACAAATTCATCGCGCACGATTCTCGCGTTGGCATGGGCGTTTTTGCTATCTTCTGGGTCAGAGACGAGCTGAATAATCCCGCTTTTATCACGCAAATCGATAAAAATCACGCCGCCATGATCGCGATAGGTGTTGCACCAGCCACACAGCGTAACTTCTTCTCCGATGTTTGCTTCATTTAGCTCGGTGTTTAGATGTGTTCTCAAAGCTTACACTCCTAATTTGGCTTAAAAATTTGGGCGACATTCTAGCATAGCGCAACTGTGGAGAGGTTAAGAGCTAAGCCACTCTAAAATATGCTCTTTAATCGCCTCTTTATGGATTACTTCCTTGTGTTGTTCCTCTTTTTCAAAAAGCGCGCTGATTGAGCGAGGAATCGAGCTTTTTTGCGCTTTTTTGACAAATTCCAACGCCTCCATGTCCGCTAGATTCCCCGCGCCAAGAGCGCGCGCGAGTGTGGGGGCGAATTTTGTCCATTCGGCTGTGGAGCAGAGGATTTTGAGCGTATCGCGCTTACGCAGAGCTTCATAAGCCTTGATTCCCGTAGCCGTATGCGGATCAAGCAGATAGCCATTTTTAGCGTATTTTGCGATGATCGCCTCGCACTCTTTATCTTCGCAGCTAAATGCCAAAAAGTGCTCCTGAAGCTTCGCAAGCTCGGCGGAATCGAGCTTGTAGCACTTAGTTTGCTCGAGCGATTCCATTAGTTCCTTTGTGCGGCACGCTCCAAAAAGTGCAAAAAGCATGCGTTCGACATTGGAGCTTTTTAGAATATCCATCGCAGGCGAAGCGGTCTTTTTGAGTTGCTTCTCTCTGATGTCGTAGATTCCCGTTGTGATGAGCTCAGTGAGAATGTTATTTGCGTTGCTAGCGATGCAGATTTTGTCGATATTAAAGCCCATGAGTTTGGCATAAAACGCCCCGAGTGCGTTGCCAAAATTGCCACTAGGCACGATGATGTCGATGGTTTTTGGCGCGTGAAGCGAGGCATAAGCGTGGTAGATAATCTGAAAAGCGATCCGACCGAAATTGACTGAATTCGCCGCAGAGAGCTTGATTCCGCGCTTTTTTAGCTGCTCCTTAAAATCCGTATCATTAAGCAACGCCTTAAGCGCGCCTTGCGCATCATCAAAATTACCGTGGATTCCGAGTATTTTTAGATTTTTTGCGCGCTGTGTTGTCATTTGGAGGCGTTGCACATCGCTTGTTCCGCCCTGCGGATAGAGGCAGACTACTTGGATATTCTCCTGCTCTGCAAAGCTCTCCAAAGTCGCAGGTCCCGTGTCTCCGCTGGTTGCCGCAAGGATTAGATACTGCTCGTTTCGCGCCTGCGCAAGGCGGGAGAGTATGCGACCAAAGGGCTGCAGTGCCATATCCTTAAATGCGCGACTCGCGCCATGATAAAGCTCCAAAATCCACAAATCTTGCGCGATTTTTACCAAAGGCGCAGGGGTGCTTGGATCATCAAAACGCGAGTAGAGCGCGAGTGCTTCGCTAAGAGCCGATTCCTCTAGCCTAATTTCTAAAAGCGCGAAAATCTCTCTAGCAAGCTCCGCATAGGAGAGGCTTTTGAGCCGATTCCTCGCGCTATCTCCGAGCACAGGGAGCGTCGCGGGGGCGTAGAGCCCGCCAAAGCTCGCATGAGGGGCTAAAATCGCCTCTTCAAAGCTGACCTCTTTGGGCTTGTGAGAATCATTTCCTCGCGTCTCTACTAACATGATCGATTCCTTGAGCGTATGGAGTTTGAGCCCTTTTTGGAGGGGTTTAAAGTGCGAATTATATACATTGCAAGCATAATTTCAAAACATTCGCTGACATGACCGAGCTGTGCGGGAATCGGGGCGATTCCCTGCGGATTTTGTTTCCTCGATTCCTCAGTGTTGCGCACAGGAATCCTCTAGTGCGGGAATCCCTCGATCATGCTCCATTTAAGTGGCTCGCCCCGCTCAATGTCCTGCGTGGCATTTTTGCCTAAAATCTCGGGTAAAAATCGTGGCTCCAGTCCGTGTGCAGGGCGGATTGAGCGCAGATTCTTAGCGGTGAAAGGCTCGCCCTTTTTGATCTCTTCGCAGACAAAGAGGCTTCGCTTAAAAATTTTTGAATTTTCCACCTTTTTACTGATTATTATCTCGCTATTTCCCAGCGCACAAGTTGTGGAGCGAATCATCTCGCACATCTCTTTAAACTCCTGCGGCTCGAGACTAAACGCGCTATCCACGCCTCCGAGTGAGCGATCCAAAATGAAGTGCTTCTCAATCACGCTTGCGCCAAGAGCAGTCGCAATCATCGGTGCAATCACGCCCTCAGTATGATCGCTAAGCCCCACTTTGATTCCAAAACGCTCCCTAAGTGTGGGAATCCGAGCCAAATTCGCCTCTTCTAGCGGCGCAGGGTAGGAGCTGGTGCATACAAGTAGCGTGATGTCGTGATTCCCGACACTTTTACACGCCTCTATGGCTCGCTCAATCTCCTCTAGCGTGGCGATCCCCGTGGATAGAATCATGGGCTTATGAAGGCGCGCAGTATAGCTAATTAGCGGGGTGTCGTTAATCTCAAAAGAGGCGATTTTGTAGATGGGATTATTGAGGCTTTCAAGAAAATCCACCGCGCTAAAATCAAAGGGCGTGGAGAAGCACACAAGAGAGAGCGAGTGCGCATAAGAGAAGAGCTCCTCGTGCCACTCCCAAGGTGTATAAGCGCGTGAATAGAGCTCATAGAGCGTCTCTCCGTCCCACAGCGAGCCGTTTTTAATCTGAAAATAGGGCTTTGCGCAATCAAGTGTCAAAGTATCGGGCGTGTAGGTCTGGAGCTTGATTGCATTTGCGCCCGATTCCTGCGCGGCTTTAATGCTTTTAAGCGCAAGAGATTTATCCTGATTGTGATTGGCTGAGAGCTCGGCAATGACGAGCGGAGTGGGTAGATTCATAGCGTGCTCCTTGTAGGATTAGATTCCCGAGGTTTGTGCGATTCCCGTGCGGGAATCAGAGCCCAAATCGGGGCTTTTTGGATTGATTAGACTCATGATAATTACATCATGATACGCCTCATCGCGCAGGAGATAATCGCGCAAAATCCCCTCGCGCACAAATCCAAGCCCCTCATAAAGGCGCAGGGCAGGGGTGTTTGCCTCAAGCACCTCAAGATGCAGGGCGTGCAGAGAAAATTGCTCAAATGCAAGCCATATCAAAGCCTCCATAAGCCCCTTCCCAAGCCCCTCGCCCTGCCTGTTTGGGTCGGTATAGATCCCCAAATAGGCGCGTTTATGCGCGGAGCTAAATTGCGTAAGCGAGACCACTCCAAGCGGGGAATTCGCCTTAAATGCGAGCCAATATCCTTTGGTCGTCGCGCTTTGCAACGTGCGCATGAAGCGTGCGTGTTCCAGCGCGTCAATCTCGCTATTTTGGTAGAGCCATCGCCGTGTGCGCTCATCATTGCGCCAGCTTCGTATTATCTCTGATTCCTCGCTCTTTAGGCGCACAAAAGAGCGCAACGTTAGGAGAGGAGCTCTAAAATCATCTCGCAGTGTCGCTTCCATGAGACCTCTTTTGTTATTTTTTGCATATTTTTTGACAATCGCGCGCGCTCATTTGGGCTATGCAGAAGCTCTAGCGCGCTAAAAATGCTTGCATAATCGCTTAAATCCGCACTTATTACCGCCTCTTTCTCTAAATATCCCAAACGTAAAGTGCGCTGATTCTCCGCTAGGAGCAAGGCAATCGTCGGCACAGCGCAGGTGGCTAGCTCATTGAGCGTCCCGCCACTCGCACTGATTGCCATATCAGCCCTCCGCATGAGCGCGCTAATGCCCTGCGTGTCAAGAGTGGGGTCGATTTGTAAAATCTCTAGCTCTTTGTAACGCGCGCAAATAGCCTGTGTGAGCGATTCTTGAAGCTCTTGCGCGCGTTTGCTCCCGCCCAAAGTAACAAGTAGTCGCTCAGGAGATACGGGAATCGTGGCGGGAATCGCGCTAGGAATCGCAACAGGAATCGTGCGCGAAAGGGGAGAGCAAAAGGCATTCGCGATCAATATATACCGCGCACCAAGCCACAAAATGCGTCCTTTTTTAGGCGTATAGGGGAGATTTTCCGCGCCGATTGCGCCATTTAACACGATTCCGCTCGGGTAATCTAGGCGCAGCGTATCATCGAAAAATAGGGCGAGTTTCGCGCGCCTAGCGAGCCACTCATACGATTCCAGCGGCAAAAGATAGGAATCGATTACCCCCAAATCCACGCCCGCCAAATCACAACTCCGCGGGTCGGTGTTTGCACGGATTTCCACGTTAAAGCCCGCCTCTGCAAGCTTTTCTTTCAGAGCTTCACAGCGACGCAGGTGTCCAAGCCCGATTTGTGCGCCATATTCGGTAAAAATGAGCGCGTTTTTCAAGAGGATTCCAACAGGCGATATTTCAAAAGTGCAAGCTCAAAATCTTCCATCGTGTCGATGTCCTGCACCCTTTTTTGCGGGAGTTTGATTGCCTTTGAGGGCGGGGCGAAGATATTATCCTGCTCTTGCCAACTCCTCGCACGTGCGAAGTAAAATTGCCCTGCGTCGTGGAAAATGGGCTCTAAATCCTGCGAACGGGTATTGAAATGCTCAGAAAAAAGCATGCTCGGGGAATCTATGCGCAAAGTGAAGCTTCGCTGAGGCGGATAATCATACGCCACCGCGCCAAAGAGGTAGCCTTGCGTGCTTTCAAGCTTTTTTGCCGCCTCTATGAGCGTCTGTGGCGCAAGCAACACCGCAGTAGGATAGATGCAGCAAACGGCATCTTCCTCGCGGATTTTTAGGGTATCAATCGCGTGTCTAATGACGGGAATCGTCGCGCAAAAATCATCGCTTAGCTCGCTTGGACGCATGAATGGAACTTCCGCTCCGTAATTTTTTGCAACTTCCGCAATCTCTACATCATCGCTTGAGACGATGATTCGCCCAAAAATCCCCGAATTTTTCGCGATTCCTATAGCGTGAGCGATCATGGGCTTGCCTGCGAAATCTTTAACATTTTTGCGCAAAATCCTCTTGCTCCCGCCCCGCGCGGGAATCACGGCTATTTTTTCCAAACTTAACGCTCCTTTAAGACGGAGAATGAGAGCGGGAATCTCGCGCTCATTCCGAGTAGATTCCCGCTCTGTTACGCTTTACGCGCAATTAGAAAGGGAAAATCGCCTCTAATGCCTTGGTCGCCCAGCCCTTTTCCGTGCTACGCTTGATTTCACCCTGCGTCTCATACATGATGCGCGCATCGGCGATATATTTTGAGTCGATGGTGTTGTTGCGTCCGATGTCATAGGGGCGGATCACGCCCGTGAGGCGCATGATTTGCTTCTCGCCGTTAATGAGAATCTCGCGCCCGCCCTCAATGAAATAGTTGCCATTTTCCATCACTTTGATAATCCGTGCGGATATGGTGGCGCGGAAATTCTCCTGACGATTTTGCGAACCTGTGCCATTATATGTCGAGGTGCTAGCTCCCTTGGAGAGCCCAAAGGAGGTGAGGCTGTTTAGGTTATTCACTACGTTGTTGATCCCCTCGCTTGAGCCGTTGTAAGTGAGCGAAGGAGCGGTGAGATTGGAGTTGGAGGTCTCATTGAGGCTTTTATTCCCCGTGCTGCTCGCGGTGGTGCTCTCGTTGATGACAATGGTAACCAAATCATTGAGCTTCATCGCACGCCGATCGGAGAAGAGGGGATTATCCCCTTGTCCAAAGAGACTGCCCGTATTTCCAAAGCTCTCTTCCACCTCGCGCGCGGGCATCTCCTCGACGTATTCGGGTGGCTTGAAGGAGATTTTCGGATCCGCACCGCTGCAACCGCTATAAAAAAGCGCCCCCAACACAAGAGCAAGCAATCCTAGAAATCTACGCATGACGCCTCCTTGGCTTTTTGGTATATAATCTTAAGCAAACGCTATTCCAAAAATTACACTTTAAAAGGAGCAAAAATGAGCGAGCTTAAGGCAAGAATCGGAGCAGAGCTGAAGGAGGCGATGAAGAGCGGCGATCATTTCAAACGCGATACATTGCGCCTAGTTAATAGCGCGTTTAAGCAAATCGAAGTCGATGAGCGGCGCGAGCTGAGCGATGATGATGTGATTGCGATTCTTAAACGTGCGTGCAAACAGCGCGAGGAAGCGGCGATTCAATACCAAAACGGCGGGCGCGAAGATCTGTGTGATAAAGAGAGGCGCGAGATGGAGATTATCATGAGCTATCTGCCTAAGCAACTTAGCGATGAGGAGCTAAAAAGCGCGCTTGCAGGAATCGTGGCGGAGCTTGGCGCGAGCTCGCCCAAAGATATGGGAAAGGTCATGGGTGCGGCGAATAAAAAGCTAAGCAGTGTCGCTGATGGACGCAGAATCAGCGCGATGGTTAAGGAGCTTTTAAGCAATTCATGACGCGCGAGAAGTTTTTAAAAGACATTAAAGTGCTCGCCTCTTTTGCTCAGTATTATTGTGCGGGGAATCATGCGGAATCGCCCAAAAGCGAGACAAGATTCCCGCTTGTCTATCGTGGGGAATCGTATGATGAGGAGCTTGAGATTTGCCTCTGTGCGGAATGCAGAGAGCTGTTTTTATACGCGCATGAGCGTCTGCAAGCCTGTCCGCATGAGGAAAAGCCCCGCTGTCGCGCGTGCAAGAATCCGTGCTATGAGAGGTCGCGCTGGAAAATGATGGCAAAAATGATGCGATATAGTGGCATGCGACTGGGATTATTGAAACTTAAAGAGAAATTTAAAGAAAAGCTTGCTTAAGAGGGGCTTTTTAAGCTTTGGATTCCTATAATCTAATGGAAATTTAAGCAAAGGGGACGCGGTCTTGACTAAGAATCAGAGAGCAGAGCTGAAGCTACAAATAAGTGCGCAAATTGCGACAATACGCAATGATATTGCGCACCTAAAGGAGGAAAATACTCCCGCCTCACTCCTAAGCATCTCTGAGAAGCTTGACGCGATGGAGAGCCTCTCAGATCAGAGCGTGCAAAAGCAGCTTCTCTTTGAGATGCAAACACGTCTAAAGAAGCTGGAATATGCTCTTGCACGCGCAGATTGCGATGATTTTGGCGTGTGTCAAATTTGCGATGAGCCCATTCCTTACAAACGACTTGTGGCATTGCCTGAAGCGACGATTTGCGTAGAATGCGCAAATGAGCGTGACTAGAGGGCGTTGCTTCGCAGGAGTCGCACCTCTTCGATGGGCATGATCAGATGCCAATTTGGCGTCTTTTCTAGTGCGCGGATCATCTCTTCGCCTAATTTTTCATATACCTCTTCAAGATGTGGTCCGATCTCCTCCCGCCTCACATCGCCTTCAAGCTCAAAAACCACTTCGGATAGATTGCTCTTTTTCTCCCAGAAAATCCCATTTGTGGGCGTTTCTATGAGGGAGAAATCCGCATAGAGTTTGAGCTTTAGCCGTGGCTTCTCTTCTTCGCTTTCGCGCACTGTTTCACTGAATTCTGCATAAATTTTTGGAAAGAAAACCGCTGGAAGCTCCATGCGCTCGGATTTTGATAGCGAGGAAAGGTTAGGGAGTGTGCGCCTAATTCCTAAGTGCTTTTGTTCTAAAATCTGTGGCAGCGTATGATTGAAGCGGTTTGCGACCTTTTTTGCGTAGCGTTCTAGCCACGGAGAGAAGAGCCTGTAATGCGCCATTTGGACATTGTAGTGTGTGGAAATTTCTGTGGCGACATAGGCGATATGCACGCGTGCATTGGCGTTATATGCGGGATAGTGGCTTGCATCGATATGTGTTGAGCGCAGAGTCGCCTCATCTTTTATAGAGCTACACGCGCTTAAAAGCAGGGCAAATAGAGCCACTAGAGTGTGTTTAAATAGTGATTTCATAGAGTTTTTTCCTTTCACTTGAGCTGGCAATATTGAGCTGTTTTCGATATTTTGTGATGGTGCGACGCACCATTTTGACACCGAATTTCTTCTCCACATCTTGAAGAATCTTTATATCGCTTAGTGGCTTATGATGTGGTTCATTTTTGACCATTTCGGCGATATACTCCTTGATTGCGGCATTTGAAGTCTCTTCATCAATAGCTGTGGAGAAGAAGCTTTTAAGAGAGAAGATTCCCCGATTGCACTCAAGATATTTCGAGGCAATGGCTCGCGAAATCGTCGATGGCGAGTGTCCAAACTCCTCAGCCAGGTCTTTTAGCTTCATTGGGCGTATCTCGCCCCCCATGAAAAAATCGTATTGGTATTCCACGATCATGAGCCCGATTTTATAGAGCGTGGCTTTTCTCATCTCAAGCGCGTCGATGAGATCCCTTGCCTCTTTGATTTTGCTTTTTACATACTCTTGTTTTTTGTCTGCAAGCGTGGTATCAAGGACGATGAGCGGATAGCAGGAATCATTAATCTGCACCTCGATATTTCCCGCCACATCATGCACGAAAATATCGGGAATCACCTCAGACGCGCGCTCTAAAAAATCTATCGCGGGCGGATTTTTGAAACTTTTAATAATCCGCATTGCCTGAGTATATTGCGTGTGATTTCTGTGCTGATTATGCGCCTCAAGCTCGTTAATAATTTCGCTCACAAGCAGATAGAGGGAATCCTCGCAATCTACGTGATCAAGCTGAAAAAGGAAAGATTCCCGCACATCTTTTGCACCGATTCCCGGAGGCTCGAGGTGGGCGAAGCGTTGGCGGATTTTCTCGCATGTTTCGCTACTACTTTTGCACTCCAGTGCAATCGCCTCCATATCGCCCTCAAAATAGCCCTCTTCGCTTAAATGTTCGATGATTTTATGGGCGATGTGTTGCGAATTTGCCGTAGGAAATAGGGGTGGAGCAATCTGCTCACAAAGTGTCTCATAGAGGGTTTTTTCCTTAATGGTAAGCGACTCGATTTTATCGCTTAGCGAGTTGCGCGAAGTGTAAGCGGGACTTTTTTTGGGGAATTTTGAAGAAAAATCACTCGCAATTTTGGAATGCACCTCGACGTAAGGATTCTCGCTTATAAACTCATTTAGCGTCTCTTCCAGATCCCCCAAACCGCTCTGCAAAATCGGCAACCAGCTCTTTAGCGTCGCTGATAGCTTCGTTTTGGTCTGGAGCGATGGTCGGAGCTTCATGGCTTGAAGTGCTCTCCAAGGTAGTGCCTGCGCACAAGATCATTGGCATAAATCTCCTCGCTTCTGCCCTCTGCAAGCAGGCTGCCATCTTTGATTACATAGGCGCGGTGGCATACAGAAAGAGTTTCGCGGACGTTGTGATCAGTGATGAGGACGCCGATTCCCAGTTCGATGAGTTTTTGAATGATCTTTTGAATATCAATCACCGCGAGTGGATCGACCCCCGCAAAAGGCTCATCAAGCAGGACAAAGCGCGGATTTTTCACCAAGGCGCGCGCAATCTCCACACGTCTGCGCTCGCCCCCGCTGAGACTAATCCCCTTGCGTCCGCGAATAGGCTCGATATTAAACGCTTCCAGCAGCTCTTCGATACGCTTTTGATGAAGTTTTTTATCAGGGATCGCCACTTCTGCGGCTAGGAGGAGATTCTCCTCGATAGTAAGGTCTTTAAAAATGCTCGATTCCTGCGGAAGATAGCCGATTCCTAAAAGTGCACGCTCATGGAGTGCGAGCGTGCTAATCTCCTTTTGATCCAAGAACACTCGCCCTTCATTTGCGCGCAAAAGTCCGCAAATAATGTAAAAAGTGGTCGTTTTGCCCGCTCCATTTGGACCAAGTAGCCCGACCACTTCGCCACTATTCACTTCAAGCGAAATGTCGTGAATGATAGAGTGCTTTCTAATCCGTTTGCTTAGGTGTTCTGCGCGTAAATTATGCATGTGTGATCCTGTAAAGTCGTCCTTGTTTATGGGGGAGAATCGTGACGATTCCCGCGGGGAATCCTACCCTTTTTAGGAGATTTTCCAGCCGCTCATCGCCCCATTCGATGAGGTGGATTCCCCCCTCTTGAAGCATTTCAAGCAATCCAAGAGCCAAAAGCTCGTCCAAATCGCGGTCGTAGAGATCATAATGGTGAAAATCACGCGCATAAGAGTGTAGGAGCGAAAACGTAGGCGAAGTGATGGGCGCGCTAATGCCTTTAAATAGCGCGTATGAGCGCACGAGCGTGGTTTTGCCACTTGCAAGCTCACCACGCAAAAGAATATGCCGCACACCCGTGCGAAACAGCGTATCAATCGCTTTACTAACGCGCTCAAGGGAATCTGTGCTCGCGACAAGCTCTTTGCTTGTTGTGTGCCCTTCTGCGCTGATGTCTGCTCCTATTTCTCGCACCTGCCACCCTTTTTACGTTTTTGAAAGCATAATGATTTTTTTCACGTCCAAAAGCTCTTTGGCTCTACTCGCAAGCTCGCTCTCAAGAAGACGTTCACCGCTTTTTTGCAAATCTTGCGGCGTATCTAACATCGAAGCGACACAGCCACTCGCGCCCCCTGATTCCTCGATTTCTACGCGATTCTCCTCTTGCACGGTGGGTGCGGGAGTTTCGCTCGGAGTTTTGGTATCGGTGGGCTCGATATTTTCAACCTTAATGATTGTATCCACACCAAAGATTTCTTTTATAAAATTTTTAATCACAGAGTAGTGGATTCTTAGACGATCTCTACACGATTCTTGCGCGTTACTTTGGAGATTTAGCGTGCGATTATCAAATGATACAAAAGATACATGTTGGCTAAAGCATTCGCCAAGTTCGTAATTCCGATCGTAGAGCTTGATTTTGAGCGTCTCAAATAGGTGCATATGGGTAGAATGCTCCTTTTGAGGAGCGCTTTCTACGGGTGATTCCTGCACGGGTTGGGAATCGCCCGTAGATATAGTGGCGGGAGTGGCAGATTGCACGGGAGTAAGGGGCTTTTTATGTGGATTAAAGAGCTCAAGCTCAAGCTCGCTAATCATCTCATCAATCTCTTTAATTTTTAACGCCTCTTTCATCTTTAAAATCGTGAGCATAAGGACAAAAGAGTTGTGGCTATTTAGCGAAAGCAACACGTGGGAATCGGCGATAATGCGGAAGAATCGCTCCAGCATGAGGAGCGGGAATTGGGGGTGATTTTGCGCAAGTTTGTCCTTTAAAAAAATTGCAATCTCCTCCAAAATCATCTCGGTTTCATACGTTTCAAGCTCTTTAAGGAGCGCAGAGAGGCTCTCTTCGTCATGGGAGAGAATCGCCTCAAAAAGCCGCTCAAGCAGTGCAGGATCGACTAATCCCAACATCTGCGCTACGAGCACCTGAGTGAGCGTCCCTTTGCAAAAGATAATCGCCTGATCCAAAAGCGTGAGCGTATCACGTAGCGACCCACCCCCGCTGCGCGTGATCATCTCCAGAGCCTCAGCTTCAAAAGGGACATTTTCTAGGTGCAAAATCTTTTGAATATGCGCTAGGACGTCACGGTGGGCAATTTTTTTGAACCTAAAATGCTGCGTGCGGCTAAGAATCGTCGCGGGAAGCTTGAGCGGATCGGTGGTGGCGAGGATAAATTTCACGCAAGGAGGCGGCTCTTCAAGGGTCTTTAAAAGCGCGTTAAACGCCTCTTTGGTGAGCATGTGCACCTCATCGATGATGAAGATTTTAAAGCGCGCCATCGCCGGGCGATACTTGGTCTGCTCGATGAGGTCGCGAATGTCGTCAATCTTGCGACTACTCGCCGCGTCCATCTCGATAATATCGATGTGTCGCCCCTCTTTAGCCGCGAGGCAGTTTTCGCAAGTATCACAGGGGGTGCTGGAGGGACCTTTCTCGCAGTTAAGTGCCTTGGCAAATATCCTAGCACTCGAGGTTTTCCCGCTGCCTCTGAGTCCGGAGAATAGATAGGCGTGCGAGAGACGATTGCTATCAAGTGCGAGACTTAGCGTCTGAGAGATCGCGTCCTGTCCGATGAGATCCTCAAAGCGCGTGGGACGGTATTTAAGAGCGAGGGCTTGCGACATAAATTCCCCTATTTTAGAGTGCAAAATGAGCTGATTCTATAAAAAAGCTCTTCTATTTTTGATTAAGCAGGGAATAGGCGCGCCAAAATGGTTTTGGCGCGATGTTTTACATGCGATATTCAATTAAAAGGCGGGGAATGCGAGGGATTGAGCGAGAGGCTTTAAATGAGGGCCTTGAAACCTCCCGATTCCCGCACGTGGCGGAAGCAAAAGCTAGCACAAGAGAAAGCTAACAAGAGTAAGTTGAGATGAATTCAAAGGGGTGCGGGCGCGCTTCCCAGGGCCAAATTTCTGTCTCAAATTTATAGGCTTTGTAGGTCTGAATAAACTCCTCGGAGAAGACCTCTCCGAGCTTCAGATACTCCCTGTCCGCGAGCATATTCTCAATCGCGCTACGCAGAGTGTGGGGCATCTGCTTGATTCCCTTCTCACGAATCTCATCAAGCGAAAGAGTGAAGAGATTCGCCTCCATGGGCTCGCCTGATTCAAGGCGATTTGTAATTCCATCAAGTCCCGCCATGAGGAGCGCAGAGAATGCTAGATAGGGGTTTGCCGAGCTATCGGGGAATCGAAACTCCACGCGCTTGCTTTTTGGATTCCCCACGGAGTAGGGAATCCGCACGCTTGCGCTACGATTTTGCGCCGAATAAGAGAGGATACTCGGAGCTTCAAATCCGGGAATTAGGCGTTTGTAGGAGTTTGTCGAAGCATTTGTAAAGGCTGCGACACTCCGCGCATGATGAAGCACGCCCCCGATAAAATGGAGCGCGTTTTGGCTGAGTCCCTGATAGCAATCTCCTGCAAAGGTGTTTTGCTCGTCCTTCCAAATGCTGATGTGCGTGTGCATGCCACTGCCATTATCGCCATAGAGGGGCTTTGGCATGAAAGTCGCGGTCTTGCCGTTCATGTGCGCGACCATTTTGACGACATATTTGAGCTTCTGCACGTTATCCGCTGCCTCGATGAGCTCGCCGAATTTTACGCCGATTTCGCCCTGTCCTTGCGCGGTCTCGTGATGGACGACAAAAGTTTGTATTCCCACCTGATTGAGGACTTTGACCATCTCTGCACGCAAATCGACCATGGAATCGACCGGCGCGACGGGAAAATACCCCCCCTTTGTGCCCGGACGATGCCCGAGATTGTAGCCGTTTTCATAGCCTTTGTTGCTATTCCAGATTCCCTCCTCGACATCAACTTCGTAGGACTGACAATTTAGGGAATCTTGAATCTTAATGGAGTCAAAGATAAAGAATTCATTCTCGGGTCCGAAATAGGCGCGATCGCCAATGCCCGTTGATTCTAGATGTTTGAGGGCTTTTTTCGCGATACTTCGAGGGCATTTTTCATAGGGCTGATTCTTGTAAATGTCCCAAATGTCGCAAAATACAATTACCGTAACATCGGCGGTGAAGGGGTCGATGAAGTAGGAATCTGGATCAGGGAGCAGCTGCATATCCGACTGATTGATGGGTTGCCATGCGGGAATCGAGCTCGCATCAAAGGGAAGCCCCTCAAAGCTGCCCTCATCAATCGCTGAAAGCGAATAGCTCACGTGGTGCCACGCGCCCTTAATATCCGTAAAGCGAAAATCGACAAACTCGACCTCGTTTTCCTCACAAAACTTAAAAAATTCCTTAATTTTGACCTCTTTGGTCATTTTTTGCTCCTTGCAAAAAGTTTGCGCCATTGTAACACACTAAAAAATAGGCGCAGATTCCTATGATTTGCAGGCAATTTTTAGCAAAGAATCAGCAAAAGCGAGCGAAATTCGCTTTAATAAAAAAACAATGCAAAAGCCTCTATAATCTAGATTTTGATAATCCATAAAATTTGGAGAGGTATCATGACACAAGAAGAGTTGGATTCCCTGATGATGTCTGGTGGTATGGATCCCGGCGAGGGAGAGATGTCCGCGGATTCCGGAATTTTGGAGAGCTTGGGCTCTTCAGACAATGAAGAGAGTGAAGGGGTTTTATCAGAAGAGCTTGAGGGGGAATATGATGCGGCGGGATACCGTGTGAATCCAACAAAATCATGGCCGCCTCCGCCCCCTACAGAGGATCACAAGGTTGTTTCGCAGCTTGATGATGTTACGCGCGATTCCGAAGTGAAAGCGGGCGAGGTTTTTGACAAGCTTGAGACGATCAGCAATGACATGATGGACATCGAGAAGTCCGCAAATGAGGTGAAGCAGTTCATTGTGTCCCAGCGTGAAATGCTCGAGAAGTTGCACGAGCGATTCCCCACCATCAAGACGTTTGAGGTGGCTTTGAGTGGCGCGCGCGATGCGGAGGGGAAAGCGGAGCTGATTATTAATGCTGCACTAAACTCCGGCGATACCGTCATGAGCGCGATGGATATTATGCAGTATCAGGACATTCATCGTCAGAAAATCGAGCGGGTCATCAACGTCATGCGTGCCTTGGCGAAGTATATGAATTCGCTCTTTGAGGGCAAGGTCGATGATACGAAGCGGGTTGCTTCTGCGACGCATATTCACGGTGATACTTCCACAGAAGATGTCGTGAGTGATGATGATATTGAAGCGTTGATTGCCTCCTTTGGGGGGAAATAGTTGTCCCATCGCGCCGAGCTTCTCTCTCCTGCGGGGAATCTTGAGAAGCTAAAGATTGCTGTTGCATACGGCGCAGATGCGGTGTATGGCGGGGTAAGCCACTTCTCGCTCAGGAATCGGGCGGGAAAAGAGTTTGATTTTGAGAGCTTTAATGAAGGGATTATCTACGCCCACGCGAGGAATCGGCGCGTCTATGTAACGGTCAATGGATTCCCATTTAATTCCCAGCTAAAGCTTCTTGAGCGGCACATGGCGCAGATGGCGGAGCTAAAGCCCGACGCGTTTATCATTGCCGCTCCGGGGGTTGTGAGGCTCGCGCGGAGAATTGCGCCTCAGATTCCCATTCATCTCTCTACGCAAGCCAACGTCCTAAATGTTCTTGATGCTGAGGTTTTTTACGATATGGGCGTGAAGCGAATCGTCGCGGCTAGAGAGCTTAGCCTCAAAGATGCGATTGAGATTAAACGGGCGATTCCCGATTTGGAGATTGAGATTTTTGCCCACGGGAGCATGTGTTTTGCCTTTTCCGGGCGGTGTTTGATTAGTGCATTACAGCACGGGCGTGTGCCTAATCGCGGGAGTTGCGCCAATGATTGTCGCTTTGATTATGAATATTATGTGAAGAATCCCGATACGGGTGTGATGATGAGGTTGGAAGAGGAAGAGGGCGTGGGGACGCACATATTTAACGCAAAGGATCTGAATTTGTCCGCGCACATCAGCGATATTTTGCAAAGCGGCGCAATTAGTGCACTAAAAATTGAGGGGCGCACCAAGTCCAATTATTACGCGGGAATCGCCACGAAAGCGTATCGAAAGGCGATTGATGATTATTATGCGGGGGATTTTTGCGCGGAGCGTTACGCAAGCGAGCTGGAGACGCTGAAGAATCGGGGCTTTACTGATGGGTATCTTATTCATCGCCCTTTTCAGCGGCTGGATACGCAAAATCATGCGACCGCCATTAGCGAGGGGAGCTTTCAGGTGAGTGGCGAGGTGCGAGAAGATGGCGCGACATTTTGGTGTAAATTCACGACAAAGCCCCACGAGGAGCACGAAGTGATTATCCCGCACGGAGCGGAGTTTATCCCGACGAAAAATGAGACTGGCGAGCTGTATGAGCGTGCAGGACGCTATTTTGTCCGTTTTGAGAAGATTATCACTGAGGCGGGCAAAGAGCTTCCCGCGGTTCATAGCGGGAACACAAACCCAATCCGCCTCCCGGGGGATCTCCCGCCCTTTAGCTTTTTACGGATCAAGGAGGACGCGTAGCAATGCAATTTGTCTCAATTATTATCGGAAGCAAGTCCGACGCGGAGGTCATGAGCGAATGCGCGGAGATTTTTAAGAAATTTGACGTCCCTTATGAGATGATCATTAGCTCCGCTCATCGAAGTCCCGCGCGCACCAAAGAGTATGTCCTAGATGCACAATCTCGCGGGGCGAGCGTATTTATCGCCGCTGCGGGTATGGCGGCGCACCTCGCTGGGGCAGTCGCTTCGCTGACGACCAAGCCTGTGATTGGCGTGCCCATGGGCGGGGGGGCGCTTTTAGGGATTGATGCGCTATTATCTACTGTGCAGATGCCCTCAGGTATGCCTGTGGGCACTGTGGCGATTGGTGGGGTAGGAGCGATTAATAGTGCCTATTTAGCGATGCAGATTCTTGCCCTTAGCGACGAGGAGCTTGCGGGCAAGCTTCAAGAAGATCGCGTGATGAAGGCAAAAAATGTCGAGCTTGATTCCGCGGAGATTGAGGTTTTGCTCTAGGAATCGCGCCTAGTTTAACGTCCAAAAAAGGAGGAGTTCTGTGGATAATTATTTGGAGCTAGAGGAGTTTTGTGCGCTGACGCATTTAAGCAGCGAGCGTGTGCAGGAGCTCATTGATGAGGGGAAATTAAAGAGTGCCACGCAAGAGGGCAAGCTCTTTATTGAGGCTACAAGCGGCGCGAATGCGATTATTGCGCGCAATAAAGATGGTCTAGTGGTGGCGAGTGGTGGCGTGGATACGGGCTTTGTCGAGAAGACGATTGGGACGATTTTGGGGCTTCATGAGAAAGTTTTGGAGGCTAAAGATGAGTCGCTTGTTGCGCTAAGAGGTGAGAATCAGTTCCTGCGCGAGGCACTTTTTTCTATGCAGGAAGTTTATGATGAGGATAGGAAAACGCTCAAAACCTTGCGCGATCAGCTCAAAATTGCGCAAGAAGAGATGGAATCCATGAAGCGAAAATATCGTCTTATGTGGGGGAAAGTCGCGGATTTAAGCCCGAAGGAGAGCGGTGAAGGCAAAGAGTGAGTGTCTCCTTTGTTTGCTAAAGCAAGCCCATGTGATGGCGAAAATCGCGCAGTGTGATGAGGTGCAGACTAGGCGCATCATCCTTGAGGTCGCTAAAATTTTGGGGAATCTTGGCGAGTGCTCTAACGCCGAGCCTCCGCTCCTTACCATAGGAATCTATGCAAAAATCGGCGAGATTTTGGGTGACCCAGACCCATACAAGGCTTTAAAAGCACAATCTTTAGAGCTTGCACGCAGGATTATTGCGGAGCTAGAAGCAAGCACAAAGAGGGAGCAATACGAGGAATCGGGCGTTATGCACGGAATCGCGGCACAGGGAATCGCAGCAGAAATCACGATACAAGGAATCGCGAGCGATTCCTCTCTTTGCACCGTTTTGTCGCACGCCACACACGGGAATCGAGGCGTTATGCACGACCGTCAGATACCACGAGGCGAGGCAGTCGAGATTAAGGAAGGCGAGAATCCGCCCTCTCCTTGCGATGTTTTGGCTTATTCGCGTGCAGATTCTGCCCTGCGTGAGGAGCTAGCGTGGGCGTTGCGGATCGCGGTGTTGGGGAATATGATTGATTATGGGGCGCAGAAGAGCTTCTCTTTGGAGGAGGAGAAGGACAAGATTTTTGATACACCCTTTGCGCGCGATGATTTTGAGGCGTTTTTCGTCGCGCTTTTGTGTGCGCGCAAGATTGTCTATCTAGGCGATAATATCTTTGATAAGGTGCTGTTGCGTTCGATTCATAGGGCAAATCGCGAGGCTGTGGTCTATTATTTCACGCGCGGAGGGGTGATTATTAATGATCTGACGTTTGGAGAGGCACGCGAGAGCGAGATGGAGGAGCTTTGCACGCTCGTTAATAGCGGCGTCCCGAGCCCTGGCTTTATCTGCAATCTCGCAAACAAGGAGGCTAGAGAGCTCTATGATGAGGCGGATTTGGTCCTCTTAAAGGGCATGGGAAATTTTGAAACGCTCAAAGATTCCCGCTATTCTAGACCTTTTATGCTTTTTAAAGTTAAATGCGATGTGGTGGCTCAGCACTTGGGATTCCCGCTTGGGAGCTTTACCTTTATGCGCGCTTTAGCCGCGTGATACATCAATAAAAAGAGGTTTTTTATGGTTACGTTTTCTGATCTTTTGCTTAAATTGCAGACGTTTTGGAAGGAGCAGGGGTGCTTGGTTGTGCAGCCCTACGATATTCCTGCGGGGGCTGGGACATTTCACCCCGCTACGCTCCTTAGAAGTCTTGATTCTAGACCTTGGAGCGTCGCTTATGTCGCGCCCTCTCGCCGCCCCACCGATGGGCGTTATGGCGAGAATCCTAACCGACTGGGGAGCTACTATCAGTTTCAAGTTCTCATTAAACCTAGCCCCGATAACATTCAGGAGCTCTATCTAAAGAGCCTTGAAGTGCTTGGGCTAAACCTCAAAGAGCATGATATTCGCTTTGTCGAGGATAACTGGGAATCGCCCACTCTAGGCGCGTGGGGGCTGGGCTGGGAGGTGTGGCTTGATGGCATGGAGGTGACGCAATTTACCTATTTTCAGCAAGTCGGCGGGATTGCGTGCGACCCTGTGGCGGTGGAGATTACCTATGGCACGGAGCGTTTGGCGATGTATCTGCAAGAGGTGGAAAATCTCTTTGACATCGTGTGGAGCGAGGGCGTGAGTTATGCGGATGTGCATTTGGAGAGCGAGTATGAGTTTTCAAAATACCACTTTGAAGTGGCAGATACAAAGCGGCTTTTGGGCTTTTTTGAGGAGGTGCAGAGCGAGGCGAAACGCTGCCTTGAATGCGAGCTTCCCTTACCTGCATATGACTGGACGATGCTCTCAAGCCATATGTTTAACGTGTTAGACGCGCGCAAGGCGATTTCAGCGACACAGCGGCAGAATTATATTTTAAAAATTCGCGAGCTCGCCAAAGGATGCGCAGAGCTCTATAAAGCGCAAGAAAGTGCGCGTGAAGCGAGGCTAGAGCGTGCCAAAGGTAGGTGAAATCTTTTCGCTTTTGTGCGAGGAATCTCCGCTAGAGTTGCAGGAGAGCTGGGATAATAGCGGTTTGCTACTTGGTTCGCACAATCAAGAAATCACAGGAATCTACACCGCGCTTGAGGCGACATTGGAGCTTGCAGAGGAGATTCCCTGCGATTCCCTCTTGATTACGCATCACCCACTTATTTTTAAGCCCCTTAAATCGGTGCTTTTTACGGAATATCCGAGCAATATTCTCTACAAACTAATTAGGAAAAATATCGCGCTCATCTCGCTGCACACGAACTTTGATACGAGTCATTTGGGGCGATACGTCGCAAGCGAGGTGCTAGGATTTCGCGACGTAAAGATGGAGGGCTACATCGGCTATTTTACGCTAAATATGCACTCAAGCGAGTTGATTGATCTCCTCAAATCGCGGCTAGGAATCACAAGAATCGCGCACGTGGGCGAGCCTGCTTTTTTGGAGCGCGGGGCAATTATTACGGGCAGTGGTGGGTCGCTTGCACCAAAAATCCATGCAGATTGTCTGCTTAGTGGCGATATAAAATATCACGACGCAATGATTGCAAAGAGCCTAGGAATCGTGCTTTTTGACATAGGGCATTATGAGAGCGAACGCTATTTTCCGCGAATAATGGCACAAATTTTGAAAAAATACGGGTATGAGGCTATAATTACCGATTCCAAGAATCCTTTTACGCACAGTTAATTTCGGGAGTTATTATGAATCAATATCTAAGCCACCTTATTGAGATCGCTAATGTCGATAGAGAGATCGATTCGTTTGAGCCACGAATTGCGCAGGTTCGCGAGGAGCTAAATAAAATCCTCACACAAAAAGATAATCTTGCCAAAGCGATCGCAGATTGCGGCGATGAGCAGCGCGATATCGAGCTTAAGCGTCAGAAAAATGAGCTTCATCTTGAGGAGCTCTCTGCTAAGCTTGAGGAGATTGTCAAAAAAGGGAAGCTCATCAAAAGCGAAAAAGAGATGAAAGCCTTAAGCCTTGAGGAGGAGATTGCGCGCGAGCAGGTGAGTTTTGCCAATGAGGACATCGCGCGCTTAGAGAAGCTCAAAGAGGCTAAAGATTCGGAGGTCGTGGCTTTTATGGAGCAGATCGCGACTCTCAGCGAAGAGCAAAAGAGGATCGAACAAGAGGTGCAAAGTCAGATTGAGGAGATCGATTCTCAGCGTCAAAAGGTCTTCAAAACCAAAGAAGCCCTCGTGGCGAAGATGGATCAGAAGATTATTGCCTTTTATGAGAAAATTCGCAAATGGGCGAAAAATACGAGCGTCGTGCCTATGCGCAAGCAGGCTTGCGGCGGCTGCTTTATTCGCATTAATGACAAAATTTACGCCGAAGTGATTAAGAGCGAGGATATCATTACGTGCCCTCATTGCGGGCGTATCCTCTATGCGCCGACGCAAGAATAGAGAAGATCTGTGAGAATGCCTCTGTTTTTTTGGGGGTATTTGGGGCTCTCGTGGGTGCTCTATGTCGTGGCGATTCCCCTCTTACTTTCGCTCTCTTTCAAGCGCAAATATCGCCGTTCGATTCCCGCGCGGTTTTTCTTGTGGAGGAATCCTCGCCCAAAAGATTGTGATGTATGGCTACATGCCTGCTCTTTAGGCGAAGTCAAATCGCTTGAGCCACTCATCAAAGCCCTAAAAAGCGAGCGCATTCTCCTTAGCGTCATCACGCAGACAGGTTTTAACGAGGCAAAGCGACTCTACCCCGATATTCAGGTGGCTTTTTTGCCTTTTGAGCCGTTTTTGCCCCTTTGGTCGCCTGTGTGCAAATATTTGGGCGTGGTGGAAGCGGAGCTGTGGTTTGGGCTTTTCCACACGGCAAAACAAAGGGGTGCAAAGACGCTTCTTCTGAGCGCGCGCCTCTCTCTTCGTTCCTATCCGAAATATTTTACGATGCGCTTTTTTTATGAGCGATTTTTCCGCTGTGTTGATGAGGTGTTGGCTCAGAGGGCGGAAGATGGCGAGCGTTTTATAAGTCTTGGCGCGCAGAGTGTCCATATCGTGGGGAATCTAAAACTCTCAAGCCGTCCGATTCCCACGCGCACGCTCCCTAAGCCAAAGCAGCCACTTTTTATCGCCGCAAGCACGCATGAGGGCGAGGAAGAGCTTATTTTAGAAGCATTTTCTAAGCTCAATTTCCCTTATCGTCTTGCTCTTGTGCCTCGTCACCCTGAGCGTTTCGGGGCGGTTTGGCAGCTTCTTGTATCCAGAAAGGGTCAAAGAAAGGTCGCACGTTTGAGCGAGAATCCATCGGATTTATGGGAGGCACAGTGGCTACTTGTGGATAAAATGGGCGAGCTCAATAACTTCTATGCGATTGCCGATGTGGTGATTTTGGGTGGCTCATTTTTCCCCATTGGCGGGCATAATCCCCTTGAGAGTGCCTATTTTGGCTGCAAGCTCCTAAGCGGAATCCATATCTATAATCAGCTCGCGCTTTTTGAGTGCATTGAGGGGTATAGGCTCATTGATGCAAAGCTTCTAAACAGCTACCTTGCGGACTTTGATAAACTTCCTAACTCAAAAATCATAGGGAAGCCTTTGGAGCTTGATACGCTTCTTGCCTTTTTTGCGCCTGGCTCAAAGGATTCCCATACAAAGTAGCAAAAATCAGCCGAATATAGAGAAAGCTTATAAGCTCTTAAGCCTTCAAGAGGGCATTTCAAATAACGAAGCCAAAGCTCTCATCGATCGTGGTGCGGTTCGTGTGGGCGGGGTAAAGGTGGGAATCGCTCGCAAGCCCATGCCCAAAAATACGCGCTTTGTGGTGGAGAAAATCCCAAAAGCCAAGGTGTTGTTTAAAGATGAACATCTTCTTGCACTGGATAAGCCCGCGTTTCTTAACTCCGAAGAGCTTCTAAAAGAGCACAGGAGTGGTGGCTGGACGCTTTTGCATCGGCTTGATAGGGAGAGTAGCGGCGTGATTTTGCTCGTGCAGGAGGGGAGCGAGTTTCATCAAAAAGCCAAAGAAGAGTTTAAAGCCCAGCGCGTTTATAAGGAGTATCACGCGCTTGTGGAGGGGCGGATTCCTGAGGAGATGGAGATTAGCGCGCCTATTTTGGTGCGACGTGGGAATCGTGCATTTGCAAAGGTCTCTAAGGGGGGTGAGAGTGCCTATACGAGGATCGAGCCTGTGGCGTATGAAGGGAAACGCACGCAGCTTAAAGTCATTATCAAAACGGGGCGCACGCATCAAATTCGCGCGCATCTTGCGTATATTCACTATCCGATTATCGGTGATACACTCTATGGAGGGCGTGCGGATTCCCGTATTATGCTACATGCGCACAAGATTTCCCTGCTCGGATATGAGGTAATCTCTTTGTTGCCTAATAATTTTTTATTAAAAGAAGTGTAGTAGGATATAATCAAAAGTTTCGGATAATATGGTCGCAGAAGTTTCTCAATAAGGAATTAGGAATGTTTTTCAAATCTTTTCGAACCAAGACGATGTTTACGCTTTTGGTTTTCTTTTCATTCGGTACGCTAGGACTTTATCTCTATCTCTCGCACGATTATGAGCACATGTCCAAACGAAACGCCAATCAATCGCTTTTGATGTTAAGCGATTCGATTTTTCAGACCCTGCGTCTTAGTATGAATTTTGGCGATCGCGCGGTGGTCGATGAAGCGATCCGTGATGCTAAAGGGATTGGCGGTGTGAGGACGCTTGATGTCTATAAATCCGAGGAGGTGATCGCCTCTTTTGGGCTCAATGATACTTTCACCAATCGCCCTGAGATTCGCCGTATTTTTGAGAACAGGGAGCAGGAACTGAGCGAATATCAAAAAGACGGGGAGCATTTGGTGCGCCTCTTAAAACCCTTAAAAGCCGATGCAAGTTGCCTTAGCTGCCATGCCACTTCGCAAGAGGGCGAAGTGCTCGGGGTGATGAGTTTGGAATTTTCTCTCAACGAAACCAACGAGCAGATCAGCAATTCCAAGCATTCGATTCTCCTAGCGATGTTGGTGGTGGTTACACTCGGGATTGCGGGTTTTTGGCTCTTTATCACGCGTGAGCTCATCACGCCACTTAGGAATCTTATCGTGATGGCGTCCGATCTTGCGATGGGCGAGGGCGATTTGACCAAGCGTCTCAAGATTAAGGGTGAAGATGAGGTGGGCAGGGTTTCAAAATATATCAACACATTCATTAAGAAGATTCAATCCACAGTGGCGATCACTAAGGACGCCTCAGGGCAGAATATCCAAATGGGCGAAAAGCTCGCAAACAGCTCTACAATGCTTGCACGCAACGCTAAAAAGCAGTTTGCCTTCGTGGAATCGATCAACGAACTCACTAAGGAGATCGGCGGGAATCTCGACATTACTGAGGAGTATGCGGTCTCCACGACGCAGGATTTGGACACGACGCGCAAGACGTTGGAAGATTTTGCTACGCGTCTCTCCGAAGTGGTGGATATGATTGTGCGAGATAGCGAGAATCAGGCGCAACTGGTGGAGAAAATCCACTCGCTGACCACACAAGCCAATCAGATTCGCGAGGTGCTCGGAGTGATTGCGGATATTGCCGATCAGACGAATCTCCTCGCGCTTAATGCTGCGATTGAGGCAGCGCGGGCAGGCGAACATGGGCGAGGATTTGCTGTTGTCGCTGATGAAGTGCGGAAGCTAGCTGAGCGGACGCAAAAGAGCCTGAGCGAGATCCGTGCGACGACGAACATCATTATGCAGAGCATTGAAGATGTGAGCGAGGAGATTAAGAGTGCTTCTGCAGATATTATGGACGTATCCGCGCGCGCTTCCATGCTCATTACAAGCGCAAATGAGACGCGCGATAAGCTTGACCATACGATTGCTACCTCTTCGAGTGTGGTGCAAAAAAGCACGCTCATCGCGACACGCACAAAAGAGCTCATTGAGATGATGGGGCAGATTGTGATCCTCACGGAGCGCACCAAAGAGGTGGGCGAGGAGCTTGATAGTGTCGCGCATGGGATCGTTCATAAAAGCGATGAGCTTGATAAAGAGCTCTCGAGCTTCAAGGTGTAATTTGGATCGATACGCCGATTTTAAGGAAGTCACGGAGGTTTCTAGGAATCTCACGCTCTTATATGTCGAAGATGATGAGACGGCGCGCATGCTTTTGAAGCGATGGCTTGAGAATATTTTTGGCGCGGTGTGGGAATCGAGCAATGGCAAAGAGGGGCTGGAGCGATTCTTGCAAGGGGGAATCGACCTCATTATTACCGACAACATCATGCCTTTTATGAACGGAATCGAGATGATCCGCGAGATCCGCAAGAGCGATACCAAAGTGCCAATCATCATTACGACAGCTTTTATTGATACGGATTACCTCATGGAGGCGATTAATCTAGGTGTGACACAATTTGTCTCCAAGCCCGTCTCTATGAAGCACCTCCTCGCGACAATCAAAGTGGCAATCCAGCGTGTGATTCTCGATAATCTAGCTCATAAGGCTAAAGAGCAAGAGATTGAGCTTTTGCAATTTCGTGATCGCTATCACTCCTCGCAGCAAGGGGTTGCACGCCGCAAAGAGCGTAATATGATTAAAAATGACTACTACCTTCAGGCGCTCTCTTCAGGCGATTCCCATGGCGATATTTGGCTATTGGATACTCTCTATCATCCTTTGGAGATTTTGAGCGGAGATAGCTATTCTGTGCGCAAAATCAGCGAACATAAGGCGCTTTTGCTTATTATTGATGGTATGGGGAAGGGGCTCTCCGCCTCGATCACGACGACGCTTTCGATTGCTTTTGTGAATTTTCTCATCGATTCCGCGTTGCAGCGAGGGCAAGAGGTGCTTTTAGAGGGGATTATCGCAGATTATATGCACTTTATCCAGAAGGAGCTACTTGATGAGGAGGTCATCAGTGCGGGGTTTTATCTCTTTGATTTTTTAAGTGGCAGGCTTAATTACATCACATTTGGCATGCCCTCGATTCTCGCGGTTACGCATGAAGGGGTCACGCAGCGTATCAAAAGCTCTTTACCTCCGCTCATGAAGTATTCCCAGCCTCCGCAGAGCAAAGAGCTTTTGCTTGATGGGTTGCGCAAGATTCTTCTCTATAGCGATGGGCTTAATGAGGCGAGCATGGAGGGGAATCGGATCTATGGCGAGGTGCTAGAGAGGGAGCTTGTGCAGAGGCGATTCCTCCCTGAGATGAAGCGTGATTTCATGCAGAGGGTCAAGAGCCCCGATGATGACATTACGGTTTTTTGGGTGCGATGTGCGCCTAGGAATCCGACTTTCACGCACCATTATGAGATTAGTAGCTCGCTTGGCGAGGTTTATCGTCTCTCTGATGAGATCGAGAGGAAGCTTGAGGAGTTTGCAAGGGAGGATACGGAAGCCTCTACGCGCTTTATGACTGCTTTTAATGAGATGATTATGAATGCCTATGAACATGGCAGTCTAGGAATCGAGCGTCTCACAAAGGATCGTCTAATAAAAGAGGGCACCTATGATGAGTATCTTAAGAAACAGGGAAGTAATCAGTGTAAAATTACCGTGGAGATTAGCTGTTTCAATGAGGGTGATACGAAGATTTTGGCGTGCGAGATTAGAGATGAGGGGGGCGGATTTGATCTGCAGGAGCACCTCCAAAATCTCCGCACAGAGGCGGATACGCTCACTAGCGGACGGGGAATCCGCCTCACAAAAGGGTTGGTCGATCATCTCTGCTTTAAAGAGGGTGGTCGCGTATCGCGTTTTATGGTCGTAATGCAGGAGAGCACGGACTATGGAAGTGATTAAATACGATGAGAAGACGCTCATCATTAAGGGCGATATCAAGAAAGAGAGCCACTATTTGGAGCTTAAAGAACAGCTAAATGCGCTCGTGCGCTCCGGCGCGCAGGAGATTGGGTTGAAGATTGTCCATGCCAAGAGCATCAGCTCTTCGGTGTTGGGCTATTTTTTAAAACTCGTGCGGCATGATAAAATCGCGCTAAAAATCGAGGTTAGCGAGGAGGATCTGTTTTATCTTTTTTATGATTTTAGCCTCATCAAAATCCTCAACGTATCTCCGCTGGAGCAGTAGCGTTGATGTGGAATTACCTCTACAATCACTTTGACCCCATCGCTTTTGAGATTGGGTGGCTACGGGTGCATTGGTATGGGATCGCCTATGTGTGCGCCCTTGTGGTCGCGCTTTTGGTCGCGAAGTGGATTGCAAAGCGCGATAATTACCCGCTAAGTAGCGAGCAGCTGGAGAGCTATTTTATCTGGGTGGAAATTGGCGTGATTTTGGGCGCGAGGATTGGCTACATCGTATTTTACGACCCTTTTGCGCTCTATTATTTCACCCATCCGTGGCAGATATTTAATCCCTTTCACAATGGCGAATTTGTGGGAATCCGCGGCATGAGCTACCATGGCGCGCTGATTGGATTCCTGCTTGCTTCGGCTCTTTTTGCCCGCACCAAAGGCGTGCATTTTTGGCGGCTTATGGATTTAGTGGGGATTTCCGTGCCGCTGGGATATTTCTTTGGACGCATAGGGAATTTTCTCAATCAAGAGCTTATCGGGCGCGCGACAGAAATGCCTTGGGGAATCTACGTCGCAGGGATTTTGCGCCACCCCTCTCAAATCTATGAGGCGTTTTTGGAGGGGATTTTTATTTTTGTTACGCTTTTTCTGTGGCGCAAGAGGCAGAAATTTATCGGACAGCTCGGACTTATGTATCTGATTTTATACGCACTCATGCGCTTTGTCGCGGAGTTTTGGCGCGAGCCTGATTCTCACATCGGCTACCTCTTTTGGGGGATTACCATGGGGCAGCTGCTCTCGCTTTCTATGGCTATTCCTGCGCTGGTGCTGTGGATTTATCTCTCTCAAAAGCAGAAGTGATAATGCGCAATACGTGGCGGCATTAAACCTGCACTCGCTTTAAAGCTTAATTCGTTTGCCTGTAACTTCTCGTGTCATTTTTTTGAGACAAAGTGAAAGATCGCCCTCATCTCAAAATTGAGGGCGGAGGGAGGGGGAGCGAAGTTTTGTTTAGAATTTCTTCTTTTTCACATCTTCGACGATTTCACTTGCCACTTTGGAGACCTCACTGGCGATCCCATCAGTCTTCTCCGCCACGCTAGCATTTTGTTGCGTAACACTATCAAGCTGAGAAATCGCTTCGTTAATCTGTCCGATTCCTGTGGCTTGCTCTTTAATGGATTCCCCCATTTCATTGATACTTTGCACGAGCACGTTGGTGTTCGCTTCGATTTCGCCAAGGCTCTTTTGCGTCCGCTCGGCTAATTTTCGCACTTCATCAGCGACGACAGCAAATCCTCGTCCATGCTCTCCTGCACGTGCTGCTTCAATCGCAGCGTTGAGTGCAAGCAGATTTGTCTGATCGGCGATGTCTCGAATAATCCCAATCACGCTCTTAATCTCTTCACTTTGGCGAATCACATCGCCCGTGCGCTCGCTCACCATCTGCATGGAGCTACTCATCTGCTCAATGGCTGCGGCACTTTGCTCGAGCGAAGCGGCTTGTTCGTTTGCGCTTTGGCTTAATGTGCGCATAGATTCCTTGAGCTCGCTTGCTTTTGTCTGCATGTGATTCCCTGCTTCAAGCGATGTTTGGAGCATATGAGTAATCTCTTCGCCCATGTGATTGACGCCATCAATGAGAGATTTAGTATCGCCTTGCATATCATTTGCTGGAATCCGCGGTGTGAAGTCGTTTTTTGAATATTGTGCGAGGATTCCCGTTACATTTCGGATACTCTCTTGGAATCTCTTAAACATGCCATTGAGGAGGCTTTTTAGCTCCTCTAGTTGAGGATTGTTAGGTGTTGTGTTGATAAACTCTCCCAAGTAGCCCTCGTTGGCTCTGCTAACGATGTGCGCAGTCTCTTTGATGAGTGTTTTATCCTTAATGATTCCCTGCTCGATTTTCTGAATGTTTTCATTAATTGCCTTTGCCATCGTGCCGAATTCATCTTTACCTGAAATCGCAATGCGCTCTGCGTGATCCGTTTCGTTATTGACATAAGCAAAGAAAGAGATGAGCGATTCTTGAATGATTTTGAGCGGGCGGAGGCTTCGCTTGATGATCAAAAATGAAGCGAGTGTAAGAAGTAGCGTAAATATGAGGGTTAGAACAATCTGCTTAGAGGTGAGTGCCTCTAGTTGGCTGTCATAGATAGTGCTCTCGACCATGGAGCAGATGACCCAGTCATTGCCACCAAAAGCCTTACAAACGGCGTCTTTTTCTACACCATTCCATGTATAGGTAAGCTTCTGATAAGGATCGGTCGTGTTGTTATGATCATAGAGTTCGATCACTTTCTTTGATATTTCGTTTATAGTGCCGGCGACCTTATGATCAGAGTGGACCAAGACTAGCCCTGAGGAATCGACGACCGCTAGATAGCTGTGTTCTGATTTGCCGATCTCAAGCATAGACTCGCTCAACCCTACAAGAGGAATTTCACCTCCAGCCACACCGATGAGCTTACCATCTTCAAACATCGGAGTGGCAAGCCCGATAACAAGACGTTTTGTAATCGAGCTAGTGAAAGGTCGCGTGAAAATAGGCTTCTTTTGAGCCTTTGCCTCTTTATACCATGGACGTTCAAGCGCGTTAAACTGCGCATTAGGCATTGCATAATCTTTTTTACCTTCTTGAAGAAACGCCCCTGAACCATCCAAAGCAAAATAGGTCGTATCATACCCATTACGATCTTTGATCATGCGGAGCGTGTTTGTTGCATCCTCCGGAGAATTCCTAATAGGTGCAACGAGCTTAGCGAGGTGTTGCGCTGATTTCTCTTTTTCTTTTAGGTAGGCCTCAAGGAAAACTGCCCCGGAGCGCACGATATTGTATTGCCCATCATCAATGAGCTTGATCGTATTATTCTTAGATTCCGAGTAGTTAATCGTAGAGAAAACGACAAGAATCGTAACTGAGAGCGCGAGCAAGACCAATGAAATTTTAGTAGCGATATTGTTTAGCATGAGCAACCTCCAATAATTTTGTATGAAAAAGACCAAACGGAGATTGGAGGGTTAGCTCCACGTCG